>CANQUM010000075.1 GCA_947627045.1 uncultured Clostridia bacterium | reverse complement strand
GGATCACGGAGATAGCCGTATGGGACGCTTGGGGAAACCCGCTTCCCCTCCTGCATTTTCGCCTTGAACATGGTGCGGATTTTCTTTGATGTGTCCTTTGCGTACCACTCATTCATGATGTTGAGGAATGGGGTAAAATCGTTCTCGCCCTGTGTTTCACTGTCCACTCCGTTATTGATAGCGATAAACCGCACGCCTTTTTCGGGGAATAACATCTCTGTATAAAAGCCTACTTTCAGATAGTTCCGTCCGAACCTGCTCATATCTTTTACGATTACCGTATCGACATTTCCCGCTTCAACCTCGGCAATCATTTTTTGGAAGCCCTCACGCTCGAATGTTATCCCGCTTACTCCATCGTCCGTAAAGTGGCGGATATTTCGGAAACCGTTCTTTCTTGCAAAGTCCTCAAGGTATTCTTTTTGGTTTTTGATGCTGTTGCTCTCGCCCTGCATTTCATCATCTCGTGAGAGCCTTTCATAAAGCGCTGTGATTTTGATTGACATAGAGATTTTCTCCTTTCCCCGAAAACGCCCTGTTTATCGGCTTTTTCAGTATTTTTATTTTCTCTGTCCTTAACAGACTAACCCATTTGTTAGGGGCATTATTATCAAAACAACTTTCTGTGGATGAAAAACTAAACATTATTGAGAAAGAGTACGATATTCCAGTAGAGACTGGCATAAGAAAGGAAGTGGTTACGATGTGTAATTTGAGTCAGGGAATCAGAGAAGATGCGCAAGTGGAGTTTATCCTCAACATGCACAAGAAGGGATACACATTTGAGCAGATTGCAGATGTAGCTGAAAGAAGTGTTGAAGAGATAAAGGCTATCATAGAAAAAAGAGAACCTGTTCTGGCATAATTACAAGTACCGAATAGTTAAAGCAGTGAAGCAGCAGATCATGGAAACGTGGTCTGCTGTTTTTTCTCCGTTTTGTTGAAAATATGTAAAGGATATCACAGCCAAGGGGAGAAAAATCATGCTTTGTATCAAGGCGTACGCAGAATGGCACCGAACTTTACAGCAAGGATATCCTGAATTAATTGTGAACATCAATAACTTCGTGGTTGCAGAGGGAATTCAGAAAGGTTAAATGCTGTAATCATGATAGCAACAAATTATATAGCAACAAGCACTGTGCAAAAGATTGAGGTTCTGGAAGCGGAGATTGTCAATCCGTCAGCCAATATGGGGTGGCGGAGCTATAAGGCAGACGATGGTTCATTTTAAGTGGATTTTTGTGATTGCGAGGTTATTTTCTGTAATATCAGGTCATTATCTGCAAAGGCCGTTGTCTGGTAAATTAATAAAAGGTATACTTAAATATCGTAGGTGTAGAAGCCTATTATATGTTTTATAAATTATAGGATAATGCTAAAATGAAGAAAGGAAGGATGATGAATATGTTAAAAAAATAAGAAGAATATTTGCTACTACACTTGTGTTTGCAATGCTGTTTTCAATGACGGCGTTTGCGGCTGAAGATGTCACAGATCAACCGGTAACCATGGTAGCTGCTCCGGTGGTAACTAGTGTTTCCATTGACTGGAATTATAATAAAGTTGATGACAATGGAGATATTATCATTGCGGTTTATATTGTTGGTTATGGAAGTTATGAGGTTTGCAAATGGGATGGTGTTAATGCCACATATATAAAAGAGAATCTTATTACAGGAACGGATCTTGTGGTATATGCATTCAGGCAATATTGGAATTGCGGACCTGCAGAAGCTGGAATATATACATTTACATTTTTATCAATTAACAATGCTAATGTAATCGGGCGGTTAACTGAACAAGTTAGGATAGAATTATAATTCGTTTCAAAGCATTATCTTATGATTTTTTAATATTTCTTGCCCTGTGGAGGTAATGATATGAATGTAACCGGATTAAACAATGGCCCTTATAGAGTGAGCGACATTTTATCACAAAAGGACAGTGTCAGAACAGGAAAGGAATCAACTGATTATCAAAACACTTTTAACGTGATTCATACCCTTGTTATGGGCGGTTTGAGTTCCAGAGAGTTAAGTGATGGCGGTTGTGTCACGGTCTATAAGGCAGAAGGGTATAGTTTTGAGAATCCAATCATGCGGGTTGTCACCAAAGCGGCAGACGGACAGAAGTTTGAACAGTTAATTGATCCTACAAAAGTGAATCCAACAAGCGCAACAGAAAATGAAATGTTTGCATTAATAGTATATCTAGTAGAGGAAAAGAAATTGGACAGTGTAAGCGCATGGGGCGTAGGGGCAGTGCCGCCAAAGGAACAGCCAATGTTTTTAATGTTTCAACTGAAAAGAAGAATTTCCATGCTCTTATGCAAGAGATGATGAAGATGCAATATTAGGTCATTATCTGCAATAGACATTAAAATCCTATAATTTATACTGAAAAAACATAACGATGATCTTATTCTGATAGATTATTTTAAATTGCTTTATTTGATTATATATGGATGATTTTTGATATAATGTATGTTATAATTAACAATAGATAATAAGAAATTATCCGTTGGAAACAGGTGAGAATTATGAATAAAACATGGAAATTATTTGAGAGTGTAGCCTAT
>CANQUM010000074.1 GCA_947627045.1 uncultured Clostridia bacterium | reverse complement strand
ACTAATAAACTAATTGAGACTTCTCACAAAGCTTAGATCAGGATAAAATAATGATAACAACAATCTCAAGGAGGAAATTATTATGGAATTCACAACATTAAACAATGGAATAAAAATGCCAATGGCAGGTATAGGTGTATTTATGATGTCACCATCTGAGGCTGAAGCGTCAGTTGAAAGCGCACTTAAGTGCGGAGTAAGACTTATTGATACGGCAAATGGCTATATGAATGAAAGCGGAACGGGTCGAGGTATCAAAAAGAGCGGAGTACCTCGTGAAGAAATCTTTTTAGTGACCAAGCTATGGCCTACAGTGTACGAAAAGGAAACATCGGTAGATGAGACTTTAGCAAGACTGGGAACTGATTATATTGATCTTTTATTCCTGCATCAGCCAACCGATAATTGGAGAGACGGTTATAAGAATATTGAGAAAGCAGTTAAGGAAGGTAAGGTCAAGGCAATAGGTTTGTCGAATTTTCCTGATGAGCTTTTGAAAGAGGCAATTGACACTATGGAGATAAAACCTCAGGTAGTACAGGTAGAGGCACATCCTTATTACCCTCAAACGGAGCTAAAGAAGATACTTGAAAAAGATGATATTAAGCTTATGGCATGGTATCCTCTCGGACATGGTGATAAGAGTTTGATTGAGCAGCAGATATTCGGAGAACTTGCAAAGAAGTATGGAAAAACTAATGCTCAGATTATCCTGAGATGGCATATTCAAAGTGGGAATATAATTATTCCGGGTTCAAAAAATCCTGATCATA
The DNA here is from genome assembly GCA_947627045.1 of uncultured Clostridia bacterium. GTDB lineage: Bacteria > Bacillota > Clostridia > Oscillospirales > Ruminococcaceae > UMGS1601. The sequence goes on along the minus strand of CANQUM010000074.1, from coordinate 1,836 downwards.
TCAGGGATAACTTTGATATTTTCGACTTCTCTCTAACTGATGAGGATATGTCAGAAATCGCTAAGGTAGACAAGGGTGTAAGATATTACGCGGCAACTCCTGAGATAATTGCATCATACGCAAAGATGGAACTTCAGCCAGACCTATAATAAGGATTTGTCTGACAAATTTCAGGAGGAAACATAATGGGTAAATTATTGATTGTTTATTACTCGTGGTCAAATGGGAACACTAGGAATATTGCTGAAAGACTGCAAAAGGAGACAGGCGCTGATATTGCTAAGATAGAAACAGTTAAACCGTATGAGGGTAGTTATCAGGACGTAGTAGATCAAGGAAAACGAGAAGTTGACTGCGGATTTCAACCGGAAATCAAACCCTTGCCGTATTCCGTTGCAGATTATGATGTGATAGCTGTGGGGACGCCTACGTGGTGGTATACAATGGCTCCTGCCGTTTTGACCTATCTTAATAGTCAGGATTGGAACGGCAAGACTGTCATTCCGTTCATGACTAATGGCGGATGGCCCGGTCATGTGATCAAGGATATGGAAAAAGCCTGCAAGGATGCAAAATTAGCCTGTGAAATGCAGATACAGTTTGATTCATCTGGCGGAGATTACCTTGAAACACCTGAGAGAGATATTTTGCAATGGATTAAAAACGTAAAAAATTTGTGCAAATATGGCAAGGTTGAAACGGTGTAAATAGTCAATTTAAATATGATGATATATTTGACAAAACTGAATTATTTATTGCATACGGCTGTTCCATTGGTAAAAGCGACAATTGGTGGTGGAGCAGAATATATAAAAAATTGATTAGTGAAAATCCTGCAGAATTAATTATTTATAATTATAATAAAGAAAATGAAGATGAAAATGAAATTAAATTTAAGTTTTCTGTTTTCAAAATATGATTATTATAACAGAAAAGAAAAACTGTTTATATGAAATTGACTTTTTTCTAATAGTGCTAGTTCAAGTGATAACTTAGGGTGATCGAAAATGCTACCTCTTTCCACCGGCGCCCCGCCGGAGCCTGTTCGCGTTTCACATTTTGTGGAACGTGAATTTTTTTATATATCTCGTTAGTAGTTACATCTTTTTTGCTATATATTACAAGTTAACAAGCCAGGCAAATTATTTACCTGGCTTGTTTTTGTGTTTATCGGTAGCTTGTTGTTAAAGTTGGAGTATATTTGCTTTAGATAAAATCATTAATTAATACTTTTATGGCATTATAGACGTTCGGTGTTTAATTAAATTACAGGAAAATATATTTTAAAATGAACAGTACGGCTAGAACATACATAAGTGGATTAATTTCTTTTCTTTTTCCGCATATGAGGTTGATAAGTACGTATGAAATAACGCCGATTGATATACCCTCTGAAATGCTGTAGAATAAAGGCATTGCCAGAACGCATAGATAAGCCGGAATTGCTGTTGTATAATTATCGCTTGTAAATTTAATTTCGGTAATTGTACTGAACATCAGAAATCCTACAATAATCAGTGCTGGAGCAGTTGCAAATGAAGGAATAGCCGTAAAAATAGGTGCAAACAGTATTGAGATTAAAAATAGTATTGCGGTTGTAAGAGAAGTCAGACCTGTTCTTCCGCCGACTGCAACACCAGCTGAGGATTCAACAAATGTAGTTGTAGTTGAAGTGCCTAGAATAGCACCTGCAGTGGTCGCAACGGAGTCAGCCAAAAGTGCGGGCTTGATTTTTGGAAGCTTTCCGTTTTTATCTAGCATACCAGCTTTAGTGCTTACTCCAATAAGAGTTCCAAGAGTATCAAAAAGGTCTACAAACAGGAATGAGAATATAAT
>CANQUM010000073.1 GCA_947627045.1 uncultured Clostridia bacterium | reverse complement strand
AACATCATCAGTAAAGTCTATATGTATATCATTGCATACCTCGTTTATTTTGGGAAACTGCAGTAATATGTCCTTTACAAGTTCGATTATATTCATTTTTAATCACCATACTTTTTTTAATTTGTGCCGGTGCAATGCGAAAGTATTGCTTTAAGCGAGACATTATTGCTTAAAAGGCACAAATTTAATGCGAAAAATTTATTTTTTCGCATTTCCTCCCGCATATTTTGCCGCTCCTCTTAAAATAGCGTCTTTATGGTCTGCTTTCATACGCTCAAACCACATCTTGCCTGCCTGAGCGTTTCTAGCTTGACTGTAATTAAGCGGCTTATCAGTAAGCACTTTGCTTTCACCACTTTTTGCATAAGAAGAACCTGTAACACTTGATACCATAAGCATACCGTAATACTGATACCTTGCATAAGGAGCAACTTGATGTATTTCTCCACTGCCTATATCGGTACCTAATGATGCAGATTTGACTAAAATACCGTTTTGCATTGGAGTATAAGGTCTCATTAGGCGTATACATTCACTGTCAACAAAGCCCTGTGCATTATTAAACTGCTTATTTGCCCTAGTTGAAAATCCTGTATTCCACTTCAATTCCATTGTTATTGTTCCATCTTTATGATGCACATCAACAATTTTTCCTCTTGGTGTTTCAACATACACTTTTCTCTTTTCAGCCATATCAACACCTACTTTGCAGATACTTCTATGTGAGGCAATCCGCCGTACAGCATATTATCAATAGAGCCGACAGTTACAAACTGAGGATACTGCTCGCGAAACAGCTTCATACTGCTTGAAACTGTTTGCTGAGAGGTATTGTCAAATTCAAATTCGGCAATACCCTTTACAAGCATATCCTTTTGAGGTGTTTCGGGTACATTGTCTCCGTTTATTGAGCTTTTGTAAATATATACAGTTGTACCGTCACAGGAGGACAGACCGCTTTTTAAAATATTAGCCTGTTGACTTGACCGCCAATAAACTCCCCTTATCTCGTGTCTGGTATATCCTTGAGTGTCCTTATCGTATTTATACAGCGTACAGTCTGCATTAATCATCATAATACACACCGCCTTTTACGCTTAACTCCACGATACAGCAGTCCTGTTCCCGAAAGCCACTTATATACAATACCCTTTATCTTTTTCTGCTCGTTTTGCATAGCAGTATCTGAACTTTCATAACTTTGAGACCAGCCACCAACACTCTCTGATGATATTCCGCCGTGCTTTCTTTCCGCTTCATCATTTTTGCAAATCACCTCTGCAATTTCACAAGCACAAAGCATAGCACTCTCCGGCAAATCGGAGGTATTTGATAATGACGGAGCATACCTCATTAGAATTTTTAAAGCCTGCCTTATGTAAAATGCAAATGAAGCCTCGTCAATAACAGCCTTTCTGCCTATAAGATATTCAGTTTTATAAAATACATATTTGATATGCTCGGTCATTTAGATTCACTCCTTTTAGTCCTTGCTTTCCTTTGGCTTCTTAGCCTCAGGTTTATTTTCCTTTGGCTTCTTAGCCTCAGGCTTAACAATCAATCCTATAGTTTTCATAATGCTCTCCTTTCTATTCTGCAGCCTTAGCACTCAGATAAATACCGGCAACCTTATTCTTATATACGTCAACAAGACCGTACTTACGATACTTGAGTATATAAGAATCGCTGTCAGGATTGTTTGCAGGAGCTATAAGGTCGTTAGCAATGTGCTTGTCATACTTGATTATTGCAGGCTTGTGAATAATCATAAAGTTGATGTCTGTGCCGCCTTCAGCTTTCTTATAGTGTCCTGCTTCCTCGCCGCCGGACTTACCGTCAAGCAAATCAATAGCAGTATAGAATCTGCTTTGCGGTACTTTCTTCTTTACTGAAAAAGCATTCAACACTTCTCTTGACTTTGTTGTATCAAGAGCCATAATGCCGTTTAAGAGGGTTGGAGTTGCATACAAAATCCTATTGTCCTCCGGCACTTCATCTTCGTCCATTTTGTTCTTAGCTTCTAACAAAGCCTTAAGAAATTCCGCAGCGTCTACAAATGTAGCAGGCTCTGCCTTTGATATTTCGTCTGTTCCTGCAAGAGTAGCAAAGGTAAATGCGTCTGCTTCAGGTGCAACCTTAGTTCTCATTAGTTCAGCTCCTGCTTTACCAAATGAAAGGTTGAAAGTTTCCTCATCGTCCATAACGTCAACAGAAATTTTTGTGCCACGATCGTAATTAAACTGAGTTGTTTTCCACACAAGGTCAACGTTGCCCTGAGTATAACCACTGTTACGGTCATAATCACCTAATCCTGTTACACTGATTTGAGGATAGCTGATTTCATTTGCATTTACGCCTGCTTTCATCATTGCAGGATCTCCTGTAAGGTCCGATGTTACTGACGCTAGTTTATACACCTCGTCAAGTAAAGGTGTGAAATTTTTAGCTAATGCTATTGCCATAATAAATTACCTCTTTTCTTTAGTCTTTTTCAGGTGGCAATCCCATTGCCGCTCTAAGTGTTTCTGTTCCTCCACCTGTAATTCCCGTGTTTCCCGTGTCTTTAACAGGATTTTTAATAGGCTCTTTAGATTCAAACATATAATCGTTTTCCGACTTTACTGTTTCAAGAGCCGTTTTGAT
>CANQUM010000072.1 GCA_947627045.1 uncultured Clostridia bacterium | reverse complement strand
CCGAAAATTAAGAAAGAAAGCGAGTATACCCGCAAAAAAAATTATCATCAGGCGAAAATTTTATAAAACAGCAAAAAATATTAATTTGACATAATTAGTGTCATTAAAGCAAGTTTAAGTAAACAAATTTAGTTTTATAGTAAAAAGATATTAATTTGAACTATTTTTTGAACAGAAAAATATATTCATGTTTGAATAAATAAAGACCATTAACTAAAGCTCTATATCTCCACAATGCCTGTTGATTTTGTTTGCCTTTTGTCGTATCAAAGTTTTTTACTATAATAGATTTTAATTTTAATTTTTCATTCTGTGCCAATTGCATTGCATAGAAGCCTAATGGAATAAGTTCACTATTGGCATATTTATCTGCAATTACAATCGCCAAGTAATGTCCCTTTTCAAGCACTTCTACTGATTTTTTTATAATTAACTGAAATTTATCTAAAAAAGATTGTAGTGTTTTAGCATTGCTTAAATCATTTTCATTGGAACTAAATTTAATAATATCCCAATATGGGGGATGTAATATAACTAATTGAACTTTTGATATTCCAAAATTTTGCAACTCAGCTTTATAATCCAAAGATAAACTATCGCCACAAATTAAATAGGCTTCTGCTTTTATATCACTTTTGAGAAATTGTCTGGCATCTTCTAATACTTGTTTTGTTATTTTACATGTTTGAGGATTAATTTCAAAACCGAGAACATTTCTATCTAATCTTCTTGCTTCGATAAGCGTTGTTCCTCCGCCGACAAACGGATCTAAAACCCAATCTCCTTTTTTTGTAAAACGTCTAATCAATTGATATGGTATTTGTGGTATAAAATTACCCCAAAAGCCATTTTTATGCCCATTTTGATTATTTCTTTTATCAATTATCCAGAGAGAATCTGTAATAATTTCACCTAGTTGTTTCCAATTTTTTAAATCCAAATCATTAATCTTAGGCATTAGTCTTCTTTAAAATATGTAAGTATTCAGTTGTTTTATCCGATGTGTATTCCCTTGAACTATCAGCCTTAAAGCGTTGGTAATTTGTAGTGACAAGTGTATAACATCCATATTTACTCATAGTATTTTTAATATCTTCATCAGACATCAATCCTTCATTATTGTAACTTAAAAAAATATATGAAAATCTTGCTTCCTTTATGAGTTTATCAAAATTTCTTAATACATCAGATTTTTTGCAATAAGCTGATCGATTATAATCTCTCAATCCAGTTTTACCTTTAGGCGTGAAATTATCATAAAGAGCTATTGTATTAAGAAGATGATAATTCGCTCCATATTGACGTTCATTATATGGCGGATCCAAGTATAGAATATCTCCTTGTATTTTAGATATTAATGAATTTGCATCTTCTTGGTACACTTCATGATTATGTTGATCAATCTGAAAAAGTGCCGGTTCTAAAATCAAAGTTTTTTGTGCAGATTTTTTCAATTTTTTAAGAAAAGCTCCATAAACCGAAGCTGTATTAGCTACTCTATCTGCACTTTCCAATAACGAAGCTAAAAAAAAGTAGTAAGCATCATCAGAAATTTCTTTATTAATCATCCATTCTTCAATTTTAAGTCGTATCGCATCAATCTTTTGCCCATTTTCATCTGAAAAGTATTGTCGCCCAGAACCACTGCCCAGACAATAATTCTGATAGATAAAGCCATCAACTTTTGGAAGCTCATTCAACTCTTTAATTTTGGCTTCATACAAAAATTCTTTGCAATTACCTATATAATTGCGATTTAAAACATAACTATAATATTCTATATCGTTAGATATAACCTTTTTAGTTTTTGTTTTAAAATATCGACCAACAACACTTGTTCCTGCAAATAAATCACAAAATACACAAGATTCTACATCTCCAACAGTATTACAGATGTTTTGATATAAAAATGAAAGCAATTTATATTTTGAACCAATATAATTCATTTTACCCTCTGTAATAGTATATATAATAAAATCAAAAATTGAAAGTCAAATTTCTCCTTTTTTTGCTTTTTTTATGATTTCTTTACGATATTCTACCGGATCATATTGATAACAACCAATACAACCATATTTCTTCAAAGACTCGCCTCCTTTATAATATGCTATAGGATTTCCTTCTAAATTTGTAGCATCCCAACGTTTATCAGTCTCTATACATTTTTTGCAAATCTGACGTTTTGCGTCATTAGCTGCTTTAGTTAATGGTTGAAAATCTTCTTTTGTTTGAGTAGTCAAATCAGATACTCTATCATTATTTTTTCTCCCATCTTTATGATCTATTTCAATCTTTGTATTTTCAGAATGTCCTACTAAACCTAACATAACGCAAGGTTTATTTTTATAAAATTCTTTAATATCAGAACGAATAGTCTGATTAAAAGAATTTGATTTATTATATCCAATAAGTCTGATTGCATCAATAGAGTTTCCCGGAGTGAGGGCCTTATCAAATTGAACTAGGAACTGTTTTGCTAATGTTGATTCTTTGCGACACCAACTTCCGCCATTACCAAGTTTTAATTCTTTGTATTCACCAACAAACTCCGTCGTTTTTACCCAACGACTTTTTCCGCCTTTATCTGGTTGTGCTAACTTTAAAAATAATTGAGTTTTTGTTAAAGCCATATCGAATCCTTTTAATAAGCTATTAAAAATTAAAAAAATCTTTTAGCAAAACATCAAATGCTTTGGCAATTCTTTCAATATTTATGATGGAAATATTGCGTCTTCCATTCTCAACACTGTTAATATACGTTCTATCTAATCCAGCTAATTCAGCCAGTTTTTCTTGAGAAATATTGGCTTCTTTGCGCAGTTGTTTAATGCGTTCACCTAATTTTTTGAGAATCATTCCAATCTCCTTTTTTGGTATTGTATCGAAAAGTTATTAGCAAAACAACGGACTATAAGTCACATATTGTTTTTTTTATACTCCGTTTATGGTTTATTTTTTACAAAAAGTAAATTATTGAATAAGGTAAAATTA
>CANQUM010000071.1 GCA_947627045.1 uncultured Clostridia bacterium | reverse complement strand
TAGAGCTTATACACCAAACGCAAAGGTAAACTTTTCAATCATTTCTGTGCTTTATACCTAAGTCTGTATGATTATTTCATTTTCCTGATTATATAATACTATTTATTCTCTATCTTATGATTTACCTTTTTAGCGGTCGTCTTTCCACTTTCCACGCCCTCAGTGCTTTCGGGAACAAAAATAATTTTAAGCGTCTGAAGCATTATTTTAAAATCAAGTAAAAGTGTGTGGTTCTCAATGTAAATCAAATCGAGCTTTAGCTTGTCATAAGGAGTTGTGTTGTACTTCCCAAGCACCTGTGCATATCCCGTAAGACCAGCTTTAACCTTTAATCTGAACTTAAATTCGGGCATATCCTCAAGATACTGTGCCGCTATTTCAGGGCGTTCAGGTCTCGGGCCGACAAAAGACATATCTCCGTTTAGAATATTAAACAGCTGAGGCAGCTCGTCAAGACGGGTTTTTCTTATGAATTTACCTATCGGAGTTATTCTGTTATCCTTGTCCGACGCAAGCCGTGCAACACCATCTTTTTCGGCGTTTACGATCATACTTCTGAATTTAATAACGTCAAATTCTCTGCCGCCCTGAGTAAGTCTTGTCTGTTTGTAAAATACAGGGCCTCTGTCGTAGAGCTTTATACAAAGTGCAATAATAAGCATAAACGGCGAAGAAATAATAACTGCAATAAGCGAAAGTAATATATCAACAAAGCGTTTAATAATCTTTTCCTCAAAGCCGAATCCAATGTTCTTGCTGAGTATGAGCGGTGTATCAAACAAATGAACTTCGTCAGCACCCCGTATAATAATATCGGAAAGCTTGGGGTTTATATAAGTTCTGATTGAATGTTCATAAGCATACTTGAGTATTTTATTTCTTATCTGAGATGGAATATCGCATAGTATAACGCCGTCATAGCCTGTGATTTTCTTATTTATTACATCTAACGGCTCTTCAATGCTTATAGATGAGCAAATAAGATATTTATCAACTCTCACGCTCATTTTCTGAACCAAATCTCTTGCAGACGTACTTCCGAAAACGATAATCATTTTCTTAGGAGGATATATTATGGCATAAATAGCCTTGCTGGCAAACGACCAGAATATGATACATATAAAATCAATTATAGTCATCAGAACAGTTGGACCTAAACGCAAGAAGCCTCTGCTTATCAAGCTGATAAAGATATACGCAAAAAAGTTCGTAAACAATATAGCTAAAACCTGCGAGCCAATAAGCCCAACCGTTTTAAGCGAACCTACCCTAAATCCTCCGAACGACCGCCCGAATACTATATACAGCAGCATATACAGCATAACTAGCAGTACCGTACCGTTCTGCCAATAAATTTTTTGTTTTAATTCCTCGCTGTAGTTGTAATATGACGTCCATATAACACTGAACACAGCGGCAACCGCAAGTGCTATTATAAACCCGGAAAAGAACATTACCATTCTTTTGAACTGTTCTTTATTATTCATTTCTGCAACGCCTTTCTTCCTATTTGAATTTCTCGTTGCTTTCGGCTTGCCCGAAAAGGTTAAATCTCACAAACTTGTCAGAAATATTATATCACCTTTTAATTATATAATCAAGCGTTAATAAACATATTAAATAATATATAAACTAATATTTTGATTGACAAAATCAAATGATTATATTATAATTATAAATGCAGATGATTAAAGAAACTAATTATGTCTGTTAAAAGGAAAAATAATTATGGACTTTATCAGAAACAACCTTCCGCCGTACAGTGTGCTTATGTCGGTTTATATAAAAGAAAATCCTGCATATCTTTCAGAGAGCCTAGAAAGTATGCTTACACAAACAGTACCCCCGTCAGATTTTGTTTTAGTGTGCGACGGAAAGCTGACAGATGAATTAAATGTGATTGTTAAATCTTTTGAAAGCGAATACAGCGACATATTTAATTCCGTAAGGCTTATTGAAAATGTCGGAACAGGTCTTGCGGCAAACGCAGGAATAAAAGAGTGCAAGTACGAGCTTATAGTTAAAATGGATTCAGATGATATAAGTCTTCCCAACCGCTGTCAAAAGCAGCTTTTGATGTTTTTAAAAAATCCAAAGCTTGATATGGTAGGCGCATACATTGAGGAGTTTGATAACTCTACAGGCAAGCCGATTGCAATAAAAAAGACGCCTTTAACTCACGAAAAAATAATAAAGTATGCAAAGCGGAGAAATCCTTTCAACAACCAGACGCTTATTTTTAAAAAGTCAATGGCGGAAAAAGTTGGCGGATACACTGACATCAAACGCTGTGAGGATTATGAGTTCATAACAAAAATGCTTATGGCAGGTGCTGTGGGTGAAAACCTTCCTGAGGTTTTGGTAAAATACAGAGTTTCAAAAGACAACTTAAAGCGCCGTAAGAATTGGGCAAACACTAAGTCATTTATAAAGGTTAGAAAAGACCTCTTTAAAAGCGGTTTTTCAAACATATTTGATTTTATTATTCCGTGTACGGCTCAGCTTATTTTATTTCTTCTTCCTAAACGTTTTACTGCTTGGGTTTACAAGCATCTTTTAAGAGACTAGTTAAAACAGAGATTGAACAACAATCTCTCATATCGAGGTGTGGCTCAGTTTGGTAGAGCGCTGCGTTCGGGACGCAGAGGTCGTGGGTTCAAGTCCCGTCACCTCGACCAGCGGCGAGCCGCCGCAGGCGAATCGCGTACATTTTTTGTGCGCGATTTTTTGTTTTACTCTCGCGTTATAGATTTTTGTGTATTAATATGACTATTAACAAGCCGCCACAGGCAGTTCGCGTTTCACATTTTGTGGAACGTGAATTTTTATTGACAAATTTATCCTAGCATGTTATATTATTTACATAATATTGCAGGAAGAATGAAATTAAATGGGATTTATGAACGATGAAAAAAATTATTTTAAAAAAAATTATGGTTTAGGCAATGATATTCTTTACAATCTATGTAATGATATGCCTTTATGGAAAATTATTAA
>CANQUM010000070.1 GCA_947627045.1 uncultured Clostridia bacterium | reverse complement strand
ATTACTGCCTTCAAACCGGTCTTCAGTGCTTCGTTAGGATCCTTTACCTGTACCTCTTTTACAGCTGTTGAACCCTTGTATTCATCCGTACCATCTAAGGTCGCTTTGATCCAATAGTGTCCTAAAGCAAGGTCATCAGAATTATACTTGTATGCAGGACTGTCAGTACATTCTGCATTACCGTGAATCTCAAGTTTAACCTTTTCTTTCAACTCAGCATTTTCAACATTGTCTAACTTTACAGTAACGCTTGGCTTAAAGCCGCCCTTTGTTCCGTAATTGATATCAGCACAGTTGATTTCTATGCTGCTGGTTTTACGGTCATCTGTCAAATCTTCGATAATCATGCTTTCAGGAACAGGTGCTATACTGCCTTTAGTTCCATTAACTATTTGCTGTTTAACACCGGAGTCTTTAACAACATGGATTTTGGCATCTTCGTTTGATATAAACTTAATAAATGCTCTATTTCCTGTCATTCCAGAAAACAGTACTGAATTTGCATATATATATATATCTTTTAAAGTTGAAGAACACTGATTAAATGTTAAAGCCGAAAACTCCAAATCATTTTTATTTGTATATCTAACCTCTTGTAAAGCATTTAAACCACGAAAAGCCGTTGCACCAAGAGATGCACTAGATGAAGAAGTTTTAACAGAAGTAATACTATTGTTATTACTTAGTCTAGCACTATTTAATTTTACATCCGCTTCACCATGACTATTATCATTATATTTATCAGGGAAATCTAAAGATGTTATACTAGAAAAATCTTTACTTCCATTTAAAGAAGCTAAATAATAACCACCAGATGCATAACTAAAAGAAAAATAATCTAACTCTGTTGATGACGCATACATAGCCCCTGTCAGCGATGTAACTGCCATTGTCGCAGCTGCTACAATGGATAAAAGTTTTTTTATAATCATAAAAATCAACCTTTCATTAATAAAAAAAATTGCAGGCTAGTAATTTTGTAAACAACATTGAATAAATTTATACAAATCAGTTTTGCGGACAAAGCGCCTGCATACCTTGTCCGTTATGCCGATATGCTGAAAAAACATCAATCACCCTCTTTGCTAAAAGCTGTAGATGCGGCATCACCCTCCTTTTTTATATAAAACAACATTGAGTAAAATAATTATGTATGACTAAGATTTCTAAAAGAACTATTTCTGAATATGTTCGGGTCAATATCAAGCGCAATACATATTAACAAAAATTCATCAGCAAATATCTGCCGATCGCCGTTAAGCATTTCTGAAACAGTACCCTCGTCTAACCCGGTTTTTTGTGCTATATAAATTTGTTTAATGTCGTTTTCATTAACATAAGCATTTAATTTTTCTACTACTGTCATACAATTTCCCCTTCTTATTCTAATAAAAATAGATTATATTTGTATTATAATCTATTGTATATAGATTGTCAAGGGGTTTTTTAAATTTTTTTCTTATTTTATTAGTTTTTTAGTTGACAATTACTAACATCTAATATATAATGTAATTAAATTTTTAAGAAAAAAGGTGGTAAAATGTCACGAGAAACTATTGCAAGAGTACTTAGAAGACTAAGACTTCAAAGCGGATTAACTGCTAACGAAGTCGGAGCTATGATCGGAAAAAGCGGAAAAACGGTCAACGCATGGGAAAACAACAGAGGACAGCCTGATGCAGATATGCTGATGAATTTATGTGATATATATAATGTAAAAGATATTCTGTCAGAGTTTAGAGAAGTAGATAGAGACCCATTTGCAGTATCTCACCATGAGAAAGAGGTCATTTTGGCATATAGAGAAAATTCTATTATGCAGCCGGCAGTAGATAGACTTCTCGGCGTAGAGAATGCAAAGAAAATAACAGTATACAAAGCTGCCCGCAGTGATAACGGTACAGAAGAAGACGGTTATGTTGAGCTTACACAGGAGCAGGTAGACAGTCTTGTAAACGCTCCCGAAACTGACGATGATTTTTAGTATAAATAAAAAAAGCTATTTATGTTAATAATACATAAATAGCAGTAAAACATTAAAACACTTTGCACAACAACCGCCCTGAAGAAAATGTAAGCTCCTGAATAATGGAGTATAATCATAAAAAATGATTTACGGAAAATATAAAAATGCAAGAAATGCCGCATGGCAGTGTTTAATTGATTATAATGTGAAATCACTGCCTGTTTCGGTATTGAGCATTGCAAAGTCGGCAGGGATAAAAGTTATAAAGAGCAGCAAGGCAAGAAAGGATTTACTTTCACCTAATGAAAGCGGCATTAGTATATTAATGGACAAGCAATGGTATATAGTATACAATGATAAAAGTACTCGTCAGCGAAACCGATTTACCGTTGCGCACGAGCTTGGTCATATTTTTCTCGGTCATGAGCTAGAAAAGAGAAATCAAATGAAGCAAGCGTTTATAAAGTCAGAATCCAATGCCGAACAGCAAGCGAATATTTTTGCGTCAAGGCTTTTAGCGCCTGCTTGTGTATTATGGGCGCTAGGGTTAAAAAACTCTGATGAAATAGCGTCTGTATGTGATATTTCTCAAACAGCGGCAAAATTTCGTGCCGAACGAATGAAAACGCTTTACAAGCGTAACAGATTTCTCATAGCACCGCTCGAGAGAGAGGTCTATAATAATTTCAAGACATTTTTACAAAATTTCAATATATAAAAAATAAAAAGGAGAGTCATAAAGGCTCTCCTTTTTTATAATAAAGACTTTTGATTTTCAACATTTTCAGTTTAAGCAATAAAGGTTCTATTTGCGCAAAAATAAAAGCAGGCAAAGTGCCTGCTTAAATTATCAAATATTAAACTCGTTAAAATCTTTTCAAGAACCGACATAGAGTATTATAACAAATAATACACATCGTCAAATTCCACAAGACAACAAAACAATAAACTTGCACTGTTTTGCATCTTGCTTCTAGTTACCAGCCTGCCGTTTTGCAAAGTAAACACATTTTGCAAACTTTTCAAAGGCAGCAGAGCCAGTGCGGGTTCCGCATTAATATTTTCTTTTACGAGCAGCTTCTGATTTCTTTTTTCTTCTCACAGAAGGCTTTTCATAGTGTTCTCTTTTACGAACTTCAGCAATAACCCCGTCCTTAGCGCAGCTTCTCTTAAAGCGTTTAAGAGCAGTATCCAAAGATTCGTTTTTTCCAACACGGATTTCTGCCATAGTTAATTCCCTCCCTTTGTCACCAATAACAGAGGCATTAATGCCGATGCAAAGAATTTAACAGATAG
>CANQUM010000069.1 GCA_947627045.1 uncultured Clostridia bacterium | reverse complement strand
ACCTGCGTTAAAGGTCAGAGTGGTTCAGAATTTTTCTGAGCAATTAGGGTGGTATCACGATTATTACGGTCGTCCCTTTTGGGGCGGCCTTTATTTTTTAGGAGGAAATTTTATGGCAAAGTCAACAGTACAGCGTCCAAGAGGCACTCAGGACGTTATTCCGAACGAATCTCACAAATGGCAAACCATAGAAAAGGTGTGCAGAGAAACAGCCGAGCAATTCGGCTTTAAAGAAATAAGAACACCGACATTTGAAGATACAGGTCTTTTTGTTCGTTCAGTCGGCGACACGACCGATGTTGTTCAAAAGGAGATGTATACAGTTTCAGCGAAGGGGGATTCTGAATTCACCCTAAAACCCGAAGGCACTGCGGGTGTAATAAGGGCAATGCTGGAAAACGGAATTCTCAACGACGGAGTTCCGCAAAAGCTGTTTTATATAACCCCTTGCTTCAGGCATGAAAAGCCGCAGGCAGGAAGACTTAGAGAGTTCCACCAGTTCGGCTGTGAAATGGTAGGCTCGTCATCTCCGTCAGCCGACGCTGATATTATCGCACTGGCAAAAAGCGTCATAGAACGATTGGGTATAAAAGACGTAACACTGCACCTTAACTCTATCGGCTGTCCGGAATGCAGAGCAAAATATCATCAGGCTCTGAAAGAATACTTCTCTTCAAGAAAAGATGAGCTTTGCAATACCTGTCAAGAGCGCCTGAATAAAAACCCTATGAGGATATTAGACTGCAAGTCGCCTATATGTTCAGATATTGCAAAGAATGCACCTGTTATTTTAGATTACCTCTGCGAGGATTGTAACAACCACTTCAATAAACTGCAGGAGATCCTTAAGTCTATGGGTATTGAATTTGTCATAGATACCAAAATCGTAAGAGGTCTTGACTACTACACAAAGACGGTATTCGAGTTTATCACAGACTCAATCGGAGCACAGGGAACTATTCTCGGCGGTGGAAGATATGACGGTCTTGTTGAGACTTTGGGCGGTCAGCCGACACCTGCTCTGGGATTTGGTTCGGGCATTGAAAGGCTGCTGCTCACAATGGAAAGCTCAAACTGCGAGTTTATTGAGAAGAACACCTGCGATCTATATATAGCGTCAATGGGTGATGATGCTCAGAACAAAGCCGCTTCCCTTGCAATGGCACTTCGTGATGAAGGATACTTCACAGAATACGACCTTATGGACAGAGGTCTTAAAGCGCAGATGAAATATGCAAACAAAATCGACGCTAAGTTTTCACTTGTTTTAGGCGACAACGAGCTTGAAACTAAGCAAGCAAAACTAAAACAAATGGATACCGGCGAGGAAACAGATATTTCACTTGATGAAAAATTCTGCGATAAGTTTTCAGACAGGCTTACGAATTTTATGTTTAAAGACCTTTTAGAAGATACCGAGCTTTAATTCATAAAGCTAAAATAATATGAAAGGCAGACAAATTTATGTTTATTATAACCTCAAAGAAATATGAATTTGAGTGTCCTTACACTAACTCTGAATTTAAAAAGAAGTTCGACCGTGAAATAAAAGATTACACATACCATCAGCTTAGAAAGGATTTTCACCTGACCGATCTTTACTACGGAAAACGAAACGATAACACAATTGAAATTCATTTTCACAGATTCGGGAAACGCGATCTCGACAATCCTATGTTTGTTGGGTCTATCGGCAAGGGTGAGGACAAAAACAGCACAAAGGTCGAAGGAAAGTTTAAAAGAAAGACATCAAATCTTATTATATCTTTATTAATAATTATTTTCTGGCTTTTTATAACCATTATAGGCTTTACTCAAAACCTGACTGCAGGGATTATACTAACAGTAATTACCTGCTTAGCAGTATATATTTTCTTTTGGGATAACAACACGCCGCAGCAGATTATTGAATACTTTAGCGATTACGATACGCCTTTAGAACGTCAGGAGGAAAATACAGACGCCTTAAACAAAAACACTAAGTAAAAACAAAGGAGAACGAATAAAAATGAAAACAGACACTATGAACGGACTTAAAAGAACACACTACTGCGGTGAGGTCCCAAACAAAGAATGCGAAGTAGTTGTATGCGGTTTTGTACAGAAGATAAGAGACTTGGGAAATCTTATATTTATTGATTTAAGAGACAGAACGGGAATCGTTCAGCTTTCCTTCAATGACGAAACCGACAGAAATATATTTGAAAAGGCGTCTAACTGCCACGCTGAGTATGTTCTAATGGCTAAGGGAAACGTCAAAAAGCGTGAAAGCGTAAACAAAGATATAAAAACAGGCGAAATTGAAATTATTGTAACTGATCTAAGAGTTCTTTCAAAATCTGAAACACCTCCGTTTGAAATTTCAAAAACAGACAAGGTGAACGACGAGCTGAAACTCAAATATAGATATTTAGATTTGAGAAACGAGAGACTCCAAAAAAATATTATAATGCGCCATAACATCGCAAAATGTGCAAGAGAGTATTTCTATGAAAACGGATTTATCGAGATTGAAACCCCTATGATGATAAAATCAACTCCGGAGGGCGCAAGAGATTACATTATTCCCTCTCGTGTTCATCAGGGCAAGTTTTATGCTCTCCCCCAGTCGCCGCAGATTTACAAACAACTTCTTATGGTGTCGGGCTTTGACAGATATATTCAGCTTGCAAGATGCTTCCGTGACGAGGACCTGCGTGCAGACAGACAGCCTGAGTTTACACAAATCGACCTAGAGATGTCTTTTGTTGACGTTGATGATTTGCTGGCAATAGGAGAGGGCTTTGTAAAAAAGCTCTTTAAAGATGTTTTAAATGTAGATATACCGCTCCCACTTCCCAGACTGACCTTTAAAGACGCTATGTCGAGATACGGCTCGGACAGGCCTGATACAAGGTTTGGAATGGAGATTCAGGATATATCAGACGCTGTAAAGAATATTGATTTTATCGTATTTAAAAACGCTCTTGAAAACAATGGGAGCGTAAGAGCAATAGTTGCAAAAAATGCGGCTGAGACTTACACAAGAAAGGAAATCGACAAACTAACCGAGCACGCAAAAGGCATAGGCGCAAAGGGGCTTGCATATATCCGCTGGGTAGACGAGCCTTCCTGCTCTTTCAAGAAGTTCTTAAAAGATGGCGAGCTTGAAAAAATCCTGTCTGAACTAAACGCTGAAAAAGGAGACGTAATACTTATTGTTGCAGATAAGAATAAGGTCGTTCTGCCGACTTTAGGCGCACTTCGTCTGCTTGCTGCAAAGAAACTTGATATTATACCTGACGGATATAACTTCCTATGGATCACGGAAATGCCGTTCTTTGAGCAGGACGAGGAAACAGGCGAGTGGATAGCAATGCACCACCCGTTTACAATGCCTATGGAGGAATGTAT
>CANQUM010000068.1 GCA_947627045.1 uncultured Clostridia bacterium | reverse complement strand
CTCGAAAACGTCGGAAATATCTACAAAAGTGTTCGAATTGTTGATGATTGGGGCATACTAGAATCAAAGAGTAATGGTGCTATCCTCATTACTGAAGACTGGAAACATGTTGTATTACCATTTGCAAACAGCATTAAATCCAATAACAACATAGAAGAAACAGAATCTTGGAAACTACAATTAAAGGTTAGTGACAAATAGTGGGTGGGGCAAGCCTTATTTTAGCAAAATGAATCCTCCGATTACCATTGAATACAAAATCAATGATGTTTAAGTTTTGCCAAATGAAAACAAAAGCATAACAAAAGAAAACAAAGAAAATACCACATCCCACCTTATGTCTGCCCTGTTTTCTTTGCGGATATGAGATGAAATACATAACTTCGCGGTGTGAACTGATAAAATTCGTATCGGTCGGGCTTGGTCAGGTTCTCCCGATCTCTGTGGAATGTGAATTATAGAATCTGTTTTGGATTATGAATTACCGTAAATACATCCGCTTCATCGTAGCTGTTCCCGCATGCCTCTGCGCACTGCTTCTACCATCCTCCTGTAGCACTGAATACGAAGACAGAATAGTCTACAACGATACTGAACAACCTTTTGAAGCGACCTTCCATCCTGATACTATCCGGGTCGGCAAACTTCAGACAGGCTCAATACGTCATCTGCTTGATTTGAACACCCCTTCAACGGAGATTGACAATAAACCGGAGTACACGTTCCGCTCGGACGAGCTTATTTCCGTTCATGCCTCCGATGATGGTGATTCGTTGTATATCACTAGTTGGTCTGCGAAGACCGTTTATAAAATCAGCGTGGAGATGTTCCTGCCGGAGGTAAATGAATATCTTCCTGTCGCTTTCCTTGATTCCATCCCCGCGTTTTCGCGATTTGGATTCAGACCATCGTTCCTGGGCAATCGAAGCGTATGTCGTGTTCCGAACAGCAATGATTTTGTGAGTTTTGAGTATCAATATATTGACGAGGCACGTAGGAAATTACGGCTTACGGGTGATGATGAACATTTCAGGATGCTTTCGAAAATCGATGCAAAGTGGAAATGCTATTTCTCCAATTACGGTTGGACACCCGAGTCTCCGGCAACTCATAATTATAGGGAGATGAGTCCGATATACGCACGCGAATGGGTGGTAATCGTAACCAACTACGCCTATATGATGACGACACCGGAATACAAGTATATAATGGAACACTTCAGCGAGGTGATGGGCGGTGAGTTGATAGACAATGACGATAAACCGTTCACGATGGAAAAATATCTTTCGGAGATGGAGCGTTTCAAAGCTCCCGCGACTTTCAAGTTAGGACGGTGCAACAACAGTTATGCAGGTTTGGGCGGCAGTGGTATCTGGACGGTGGCCACTTGGAATTTCTATGGTCACTATGCCTCGTTCAGCGGTTGGGATGCCATTGGCCATGAGTTCATGCACTGTATGGGTTACTCTCACAACGGCAACATGACCTACCCTGCAAAACCGCAGGGTTCGGACATAGATGTTGGATGGACGACATTTCTCTGGCAGTTGCACCTTTGGCTGAGCCATAAAGGTGACCTGCCCTATACGGATCGGAATATGTTAGGCTTCCATAAGCCGGAAAATGCCAAATACCGCGATGAAGCCATAAGAGGAGACTTTCAGGACGATGCAAAATTGCAGCAGAAGATACAGGAATATTACAACAGCAGCAGATTGGTAAAATACTTCAAAGAACATCCACTTGAATAAAGAATAACCAATATGATAAAGATAATAAATACAATTATACTTGGCGGAGTGGTTCTGATACTTTTAGCGTGCGAGAAAACCGAAATAAGAGAAACAATGGAGGAACGCATGGTTCCGCAGAAAGTGGATACTGTGAAAATAGCAGACAACTATTTCCTGGATAACTGTTTAAGACGTACCGCTACCGATTTAGGCAGGGATCACCTCTTGCAGGCTGTGAACGTCTATCTTGACGGAGATGAGTTGTATGTGGCTAATCCCGGTGGAAACAGTGTCGAGGTGTTCGATGCCAAGGATATGAAATTTTTGAGAAGCATTTCGCACAACGGCAACACACCAGCCCGAGACATTTATGCGGAAGGTGATCACCTGTTCGTAGCCGCAGGCAACAACCGAGAGGTACAGATTTTCAACAAGCGTACAGGGGAATATCTCACTCGACTTGGCAATGGTGTATATTCCGGGGAGGTATCCTGGGCTGGATGTGTTGCGGCAACAGAACGTTTCGTATTCGTTCGCGACTCCAAGGCAACATCAGTCCGTGTTTTTGACAGGAAGACCATATCCACTCAGCAGACGAATAATAATACACACTTTGCTCTGTTAAAGACCGGGGAACACTTCATCGGAAGTAAGGTGGAGCCCCAATCCGGCTCATACGATATGGAAATAATCGCGGATTCGTTGTATGCCTTTGTATATGCTGCCGGGACTATATATTCATGGTCACTGGACGATATAGAAAACAAAAAGGACGCAACCACCACTACCGAAAGCATTCTGGAAAACATGAAAGTGTTTTCGGTATCGAAACCTCAAAACGACAAGCTCTTTGTCGCTATGGAGAAGGATGAAATCATTCAGATAGCGGAGTTTTCCGTAAAGGATTTCCAGAAACGGAACTTTTCTTCTCCACTTCGCCAGATTGCCGTCGGGAGCGTAAGAATGCCTGCACAACCTATGATTGCCTATGCGGACGAGCACCTGTTTTTATCCAATGCAGAGAGTGTGGAAAGATGGGAGATACACAACAACCCCTCTTATGTGATACGTCCCGCCGGGAATTAGTGCATTGAAGTCAGCCGTTCTTTCAATCTGGTGTTCCGTTTTAACACCGACATATTGCGGATGGCTAACGACAACGCTTTCTTCGTACCGATAAGCACGCATATCTTCTTGGCACGGGTGATGCCCGTATAGATAAGATTCCGTTGCAACATCACGTAGTGGGTCATCAGCACCGGCATTACCACAATGGGGTATTCCGAACCTTGCAGGAAAAGCATTACGTTTTTGATGTCTTTCTGCTTCTCCCAGCTTTCACGGATTTTCTCCACCCTTTTCCTGCATGGATTCCCACAATGGAGGATAGGACAGGTCTTTCAGAATTTCTCCCAGTTGCGGATAGTCGGGTACTTCGATGCCTTCTATGTCTTGCCCCTGCTTCGGAGTGCATCCAAAGCAACAGTTGTTACATGCTGCCGTACACCGTAGCGTGGTGAGCAATGCGATAGTTGACGGTTTGATGTGCGTAACGTTCATCTGATTATACCTCCGGACGAAAGGACATACATTATCAATTTATTCCTATACTTTCTTGTATCATTTCATATATTGCTAAACGATTATTATGTAGAAATAGCAGAACTGAATCTTAAATAA
>CANQUM010000067.1 GCA_947627045.1 uncultured Clostridia bacterium | reverse complement strand
CGAGTAAGAGCATATGCTACATATAAGAATTCTAAAGGTGTAACGAAGAAAGCATACAGCAGTTGGAATAAGAAACTAAGGACAGTAAAAATAAAATAGTTTCTTCTTAAATATTTTATATATAGTTAAAGTAAAACGATACCTGAACTTAAAAGTTCAGGTGTTGTTTTATCCTATTGAATGTTAAAATGTTCAATAAACTAACAAGTATATACTAATAAAAATAAAGGATGATATAAAATGAAATTAACAAAAAGAAAAGCTATAGCTGCAATGGCAGCTATAGCTATGTCGGCAACGGCTTTTATTACAGCTATTAGTGCTGTAGCACTTGAAGGCGAAGGACAATCATACACAGGAAATGCAGATTATATTGGTACATATCTAGCGTCCGATTATTTCGGCAATAGTGCATTTGAAGTAAGCTTCAGGTACGAAAGTTTCGATCCAGATGGAACATATGTTGATGAGAAAACTGGTATAGAAAAAACTATTGACTATAATGACACCTTCCAATTCCTAGTATTTGACTCAGCATATGAAGGTTGGGATAAAACAATCGCAGGACCAAATGGAGTAAATCTTACTACACCATTAACATCAGATGATTTGAATACTACGACAACATACACTGTAACAGTGCCGATTGCAACTATTGAAGAAATGCTATCAACAGGTAACAGTCCGTATGGAATCAATCTACAGTTAGGCGGAGTAGGAGATACGACTGTATATGTTGAAACAATCAGTTATGTAACAGGACCTGTAGTGCCAGGCGGAGAAGTAACATTAACAGGTTCATGGGTAAAAGGCACAGGCGGAAAAATGACAGTTACTCAGGGAAGTGCAAATGTAGCAACAAATGTTGATAATATCAATGTACATAGCTTCTCAACACAAGGCTTTGTAAACCCAACAGTAGATGTAACAGTAACATATGAAACAGCACCTAATGCATATGTGCAGTCTGAAATTCAGACAAAGGACGGAACACAAGTTGCACCGTATGAACCATATGTTGATGTAACAGGAACATATACATATACAACAGAGATAGCAACAAATGTAACTTCAATCTTGGCAGTATATGACGCTTGTACAGTAACAAGAATCCACATCTATGACAACCATGAAGGTAAAGCACTAAGTGTATCAAATCAGTCAGCAAATGATATTATTGCAAAACTTCAGGCAGGCTATGATCTTGGTAATGCGATGGATGCAATAAATGCACAAGGTGAAGTAGATGAAACAGCAACAGGAAATCCACCTGTAACAGAGAAATTGTTCCAGACAATAAAGGCACAAGGTTTCCAGAGCGTAAAGATACCAATTACATATATGAACATGGTAAATGATCAGGGTGTAATTAATACCAATTATCTTAACAGAATCCAGACAGTAGTCGATGAAGCTCTTGATGTAGGCTTTTATGTAGTTATCAACATTCATAATGATGGTGGAGATGGAGTAACTGGCAAATGGTTAGATATTAGCTATCAAAACGGCAGCAGTGAATTTAATGCAATAGTAACCAAGTTCTCAAATATGTGGTCACAAATCGCAGCAAAATTTGCAAACTATAATCAATCCCTTATCTTTGAAGATATGAATGAGGTTATGATAACTGGTGCATATAACAGGAATCAACTAACAGACGAACAGTTCTATAATGCATATGCTAATATAACAGAACTAAATCAGAAGTTTGTAGATGCAGTAAGAGGAACAGGAAACGATGCAAATGATGACCGTGTATTAGTAGTACCGGGATACAACACAAATATTGATATGACAGTAGCCGGATTTGATGAGGGTGTATTCTATATGCCAACAGACACATCTACAGACAGACTTGCCCTTTCTGTTCATTACTATACTCCAGAAGATTTCACTTTAGGTGGTGAATGGGGCAATACAAACACATGGGATATAAATGGAGAATATGGTATTTCATATATGACTTCACAGCTTACTAAGGTGTCAGATTACGGTGTACCTGTATATCTTGGAGAATACAGTGCAGAATTTAAAAATAATATGAATTATGTTGAAAATTATATTGCTTCTTTAAATTTTGCTGCAAAATCAGTTACTGCAGCATCAGGCACAAGTTTCTCAACAGCATACTGGGATAATGGAGTAATAGGTGTTGACAGTACTGGTACAGGTCTTATTGATAGAAGATTTAATATTGTAACTCCTACAGGTACTGCAATTATTGGTGAAATATTAAATCCAACACCGGACTATAGTATACCACCTACAAATCCATAAATAAGTGGATAGGAGTATGCTTATGAATAAAGTTCTAACAGGTTTAGTAGCGGCAGTCGTTTTAATAACGACTGCTGCCTATAACCTAATATATACTACTGCAGCAGATGGAGATAAAACAGGAAACTGCGGTGAAAATGTTACTTGGAGTTTTGATGAAACAACAGGAGTACTAACTATTTCAGGAACGGGAGATATGTATACAAAATATGTTCGATATGATCAGTGGGGATATTATCAATACAAAGATGAGATAACAGAGGTTGTTGTAGAAGAAGGAGTAACATATATAAGCAAATGTGCTTTTGGACCGTTTGACGATGTATTTACTCTATATCGTGAGCCACCAATCTATTCAAAACTGATTAAACTAACTTTACCCTCAACGGTAAAAAGCATAGGAAAGTATGCATTCTATAAAACTGCACTGACAAGTGTTACATTACCTGAAGGTCTTGAAGAAATTGGAGATGCAGCTTTTTCATATACTTTTCTATCAAGAGATTTGAATTTACCTAAGTCGCTAAGTAGCATAGGCGAGTATGCATTTAGCAATACCAATATATCCTCAGTTAATTTAAATGAAGGAATGATATTAAAAGGAAGTGCATTTCGTGATTGTGATTTATTAAAAGAAGTGATTATTCCAAGTGGCTTAACATATGGACTGACAAGTACTTCAAATGCAGGACGTCCAAATTGTGGTTTTTATGCGTGTGATTCACTTGAAAATGTGGTAATACAAGGTGAAGGTACAGTTGCTAGGTCATATAACACTCCCTTAGAAAACGGTCTTGGAGAAAGTTTGTTTTCCCAATGTCCAGCACTTAAAGAAGTTGATATAGAAACTGAAGATATTGAATATGTGTCATCAAATACATTTGATATGACAAATAACCCAACTTTCAAGGTGTATAAGGGAAGTAAAACTGAGCAAACATTAAAGGACGCAGGATATTTAACTGCTGAAAATACGGAATATAAAAAGGTTGACTTAACAGCTCTTAAAGATGCAATAAAAAAAGCAACAGAGAAAAACACTAGCAAGTTTACAATTGAGAGTGTTAGTCAGTTCAATAAAGCATTAGCAGAAGCACAAGCAGTATTAGAACAGGAGTATCCGCTTCCAAGTTTGGTTGAGAGTACAATTAAGGCATTAGATGATGCAATTTCATCACTTGTAGATAAAAAAACGTCAACTGATAAAGCATTTCCGAATGATGATTTTGTAAAAACAGAACCTACATCAAGTAAAACTTTGTTGCCAAATAAAATGGTATCTGTATCTCCGAATATTCAAAACTTAATTAAAAAGGCAAAAGTAACAAAGCTTAAAGTAAAGAGCAAAACAAAGAAAAAATTAAAGATAACCTGGAAGAAAATCAATAAGGCAACAGGTTA
>CANQUM010000066.1 GCA_947627045.1 uncultured Clostridia bacterium | reverse complement strand
AGGGATATATCTGTGTGAATCATCTGCCGCCGTATAACCAGAATGATTGGAACGACGCGCTGAAGGTTATGGTCGAGCAAACGAAAACTCAGACAAGAAGTATAAGCGGTGACAGGAAATTAAGCCGTTGACATAATATTGATAGATGTGTATAATAATATTGTAGATGTTGGATTACTCATCTCTCGCGGTTCGCTGCCACCGGTTAACAGGCAGTCTATTTATCGTGGTTCGCTGCCACCAGTCAACAGGCAGTCTATTTATCGTGGTTTGCTACTACCGGTCAACAAGCAGTTTAAAAAGTAATCTTTAAAGGGGTTGTTACGGCAGCCCCCTTTTTATTTGAATTAAAATGTGAGGAAAAAATGAAAAAGCTCAATTATTTTTATATGCCGAACCGAGCCTTCAGCTTTGGGCTCTCGGCAAATGAAATCTCCGTGCTGGCTGTGATGTACGCCTGCGCACGGAATAACGTCGTGAAGATCAGTCAAAGGACGATAGCCGATAAGCTCGGCATTAAAAATGAAAAAACAGTTTCACGCTGCATTCGCAAGCTTGGCGAGTGCGGCTTTATTTTTGCCTCAAAACGCCCGTATACGGGGATTAACAGGTTGGGGGTAACAGTTTACTATCTGCTTCCGGCAAAAGGCTCAGGGGGCTATTTCAGGGCGGACAGGCGCGTAGTTTTAAACCGTCGCCTCAAGACGTCGCATTTGAGAGTTTATTTGTTTATCTGCAAGGCTGTTACAAACGCTGCCAAGACAATGTGGAACAGCTATAACGATATTGCCCTGGCGTTAAAAAGCACAAGGTCAGCCGTGATAAACATCATAGCTGACCTTGTTAATTTAAAGCTTATCAGAAAGCTCCGCGTCAAGGACAAGAACGGAGCGTTTTCCGATAACCACTATACTCTTTGCAGTATAAGGGAACGCGAGATAAAAAAGGCGGGAAAAAGAAAGGACCGCAGGCCATTTCCGGTCACCCACAGTCCAGTCCATATTTTCCTCGCCAATAGGATCGCCCATCCCATTGCCCAAGATTATAATACAACGGCGGGACGGCGGTGTCAAGGGAATAAAGCGGGAAAAATCCGGCGATATTGTAAATATTTTTTTAACAGCAGGGGTAGTACTCGAAAACGGAGGTCTATATATAACCCACTCTCTCCTACAGAAAAAAGAATAATATTAAGACTATAAAGATTTATACTTAATCCGAGTAAGGGCACTTAGGTTCCGAAGTTATTATACAAACTGTATAATAATCTTTTCCGATCCTCGCCGTATCGGCTGGGCGCATTATACAACTCGTATTCTCACCTTTCTTTTTTCTTTTCTGCCGGTGTTTTCATCACAGAGCGAAGCTTCATAGCCCACAGGTTCTTCTCTCCTGCGCGTGTAATATGCCGGTTTGTTTTTTTAATCCTTCGACCGAGTTTTTTTATTTCAAACACCTCGGCGCGGCGGCTCGGGTAAAAATTTCTTTTTCTGGTGGATTCTCGGAAAACCGGAACCGGTTCCGCTTTTTATCGGCAATTCACGCCGGTATTATTGTAATGCTTCAAAATGCTATATTTAGACCCATTTCGGTTAAATATGCATTCTGTGCGTCTATATGTTTCTGTTCGTATTCTGTGAACACGTCGCAGTATGTATTGATTGTAGTTTTTATATCGGTATGTCCCAACAATTTTTGCAAAACCGGCGCAGGCATTCCCGATTCGATTGCACGGGTCGCGTAGGTGTGGCGCAGCATATGCTGATTAACATTATATCCGTTTCCGATGTTTTTTGATTCGCAAAATCGTTTGAATTCCATGTTGACCTGAGACGTTGTTATTAATGTACCGTCTTTTGCAGTAAACAACAAATCATCCGGGGCGATATTTGTTATATGTTTTTTAATCAGCTCCATTATTTCTGAACTGACGTGCAATACGCGCTGCCCTGCATATGTTTTTGTTGTTTTGCCGACGATCGGGCGATCATTAATATCGCGCGAAATTGTTTTGTTGATATTAATTGTATTTTCAGAAAAATCAATATCCCTGACTTTTAAGGCATTGATCTCCCCCATTCGTGCGCCGGTGAACAATGAAATTAACATTTGTTCACGATATAACACTCTATTGTCGGCCATCAGCGCCGCAATAAAATCCCTCTGTTCTGTAACCGTGAATGCGGATATTTTTTTATTGGGTTTGTTAGACATGGGTCGCTTAAACCGTTGCTTGTTGTCCAGCGGATTATAATTGATGTATCCGCTGAATACCGCCTGTTTAAACGCAAAATTCAACAAGCCGTAAGCCTTGGAGATTACTGAATTTGAATAATCGGTTATGCTGATTAAAAAGTCGGTGATTTCTGCATCTGTAATTTTATCGACTGTTTTCCCCGTAACAAAATAATATCGCTCTAAAATTTTCAGAGTTTCGATTTTTCTACGATAGGAAACATCGCTTATTTCATTTGTGGCCTTTTGATAGTCAATAGCTTGCTTTAAAATGCTCTGGATTGTCTGAGCCTTTTCCGTGAGCTTGACGCCGCCATTTTGCAGCTCCTTCAATTTTTCCAGCTTTTCGAGGACTGTCTTCTGCGTCTTACCGTAAACAACTTTCCGTTTTAGTTTACCTGAGCTATCGTCTCGAATTGAGATTTGGCCGCACCACAGCCCTTTTTTTTCGTTTTTGTAGATTGTTCCTTCACCGTTTGCTCTTTTTTTCACCAATACCGCCTCTTTAATATAATAGATAGCGAAAGTCAACGACAAAACAATTATATATTGTTATTGTTTAAGCCTCTTTAGCTCCAAAAAGTTGATTATTTTTAACATACCGACCGCCTGAAACAAGATCGGCGGAATAATCCAGCAGCTTGCTTTGACCGTCGTCATTTAATTTATCATAGTTGCTTAACAACTTTTGCCTGTTGTCGTCCTCAATTTCAAAGGGGGCGATTATTTTTTTGTCTTTTTCTGTTTGGGACTCCCCTACTCTGCCTAAAAGATAATCGACGGAGCAACCAAGATAATCTGCAATTTTGGCCAAGCTGTCGCATTTAATCATAGAGCCGTTATACATACTCGATAGTGTATTTTTATTTAATCCAAGAAAATTAAGCATGATTTTAATTTGAATATTTTTTTCTTTTGATGCCGATTTTATCATTTCGGCGATTTTATGAGATTCATACATAAAAACAACTCCTTATTGTGCAAATGCACAAAATCCAATAAATATTGGATTTACTCTTGAAATCCTATTATTCTGGGATTATAATGTAGCTATAGTAACTTTCTCATTAAATGTTACCACAGTTACAAATCAAAAACAACATAACGGAGGTAAAAATATGAGTATTGGTGAAAACATTAAAAAAATCCGCAACAGTAACGGACTAACGCAAGAGGCACTTGCCAATAAAGTAGGAATAACTCGACCGATGCTGACACAAATTGAACGCGGAACAAAAACGCCCACACTGCCATTAGCTATCGCTCTTGCCGATAAACTTCATTGCTCGGTTTACGATTTCATAACAGGAAAAGAACAGGAAATATAGATAGCGTTTTTACAACGAAAGAGGGATAAAAATGTCTGCAATAAAAATTGAAACTAATCTTAATGACCTTGATGACCAGCTCAGGAAGGTGAGCCGGCTTATAGAGAGCCTTAATGAGATGGAAGATAAGGTTACAATGATTAGATTTTTAACGATACAAGAATTTTCCGAAA
>CANQUM010000065.1 GCA_947627045.1 uncultured Clostridia bacterium | reverse complement strand
GACTATACCGCATATCAAATTGACGGAAAGTGCTATATCGTATGGACAACCGATGAGTACACCTTTGAAATTAAGACATCTCTGAAAAAGAGCGAATCCATACCCTTTATATTTAATGTTCAAAAAGCAGACGATGTCTCATCATCTAGCGAAACCGTATAATCAAATAATTTTCCCGTTACGGTTAATTCCGAACGGGATATTTTTTGTCGGAATAACAGCCCTTGCAAAAAAAAGATATTATTGTTATAATTAGAAACATAATTATCAATATGGGAACATTTCCTTTTACGAGGCGGTTTGAAATGAACAGTACAATGGTTTTAACGCTGGTCAAATACGCAAGCAGCGTAATAATTATACTGCTTTTGGTTTTTATAATTGCAGTTATAACTCCAAAGCTCGCAGCGTTTATTGATAAAAGAAGAAAAAATACTCCCGATTCGACTGACGGCAATGAGTATATAAACCCAGAGGATTATACTGTTAAAGACCCCTACGGAAAGGGTGAAAGGTTAAAAGACTTTGACCCGAACTATAAAATCTATAACGAAGACATATATGGGTTTAACAGAAAAAACAATTCTGAAAAGATAAAATCCAAAGACAACTATAATAAGGAGAATTAATATGGCAAAAAACAACGGAAACAGTAAAATGGTTGAGCAGATCACTTCTATGGATGTTGATTTTGCAAAGTGGTATACCGATATTGTAAAAAAAGCAGAGCTTATTGAATACACAAGCGTTAAGGGCTGTATGGTAATACGTCCTTACGGCTATGCGATATGGGAAAACATTCAAAGAATTTTGGACGGAATGTTCAAAGAAACAGGACACGAAAACGTATGTATGCCTATGTTTATTCCCGAGAGCCTGCTTAATAAGGAAAAAGATCACGTTGAGGGTTTTGCTCCCGAAGTAGCTTGGGTAACTCACGGCGGAAGTGAAAAGCTGGAAGAACGTCTGTGCGTTCGTCCTACGTCTGAAACTCTTTTCTGCGAGCATTATGCTAATATAATCCATTCGTACAGAGACCTTCCTAAACTATATAACCAGTGGGTTTCGGTAGTTAGATGGGAAAAGACTACAAGACCGTTTTTAAGGTCTCGTGAATTTCTCTGGCAGGAAGGTCATACCATTCACGCAACCGCAGAGGAAGCAATAAAAGAAACTGAACAAATGCTCAATTGCTATGCAAGGTTCTGTGAGGAATCTCTCGCTATGCCTGTTGTAAAAGGAAAGAAAACCGAAAGCGATAAGTTTGCGGGTGCAGTTTCAACCTACGCTATCGAGGCTCTTATGCACGACGGAAAAGCTCTTCAGGCAGGAACATCTCACTATTTCGGAGACGGCTTTGCCAAAGCATTCGGTATTGAATACACAGATAAGGAAAACAAAAGGGTCAATCCGCATCAGACCTCATGGGGAGTTACAACTCGCTTGATAGGCGCTATAATAATGACTCACGGAGACGACAACGGACTTGTTCTGCCTCCTGCTGTCGCACCTATACAGGTGGTTATTATTCCTATTGCTCAGCACAAAGAGGGTGTTTTAGATAAGGCAAACGAGCTTTATAAAAGGCTGAAATCAGCAGGTGTCAAGGTTAAACTTGACGACAGCGATAATTCACCTGGCTGGAAGTTTTCAGAATACGAAATGAAAGGCGTTCCGGTAAGACTTGAAATCGGACCAAAGGATATTGAGAATAATCAGTGTGTACTGGTTACCAGGCACAACAGAGAAAAGTCTTTTGTTTCTCTTGATGAACTTGAAAATGCAGTTGGACAAAAGCTTAAAGAGGTTCACGACGGTCTTTATGAAAAAGCTCTTAAAAACCGTGAAAACAAAACTTATCGCTGCAAGAGCATTGAGGAAATTGCAAAGACATTAGACGAAAAAGGCGACGGTTTTATTAAAGCTATGTGGTGCGGCGATGAAGCCTGCGAAGAAGAGGTAAAAGATAAAACGGGAGCAGGCTCAAGATGCATACCGTTTGAGCAAGAAAATATTGATGATAAATGCGTTTGCTGCGGTAAACCTGCTAAACATATGGTGCTTTGGGGTAAAGCATATTAAAAAATTTTATTGCTGCAAAATAAGCCCTTGACAAATTATGTAAAATGAATTAGAATTAAAGTATAATATTACGAATGAGGGTGTTTTGTAATGAAAGATATCGGAATCGTTAGACATTTTGATTTGGCAGGAAGGATAACATTACCCATAGAGATCAGAAAAAGAATGAACTTATACACAGGAGATCCTATTGAAGTTTTCACAGACGAAAATACGATTATACTTCGTAAATATCAAAGTAAGTGTGTTATATGCGACGAGTCGGTAGATTATGATGAATGTACAGAACTAAAAGGAAAGCAAATTTGCAAAAACTGTACAGAAAAAATAAAGCAACAGAACTCTTCAGAATAAAGCCGCTGCATTACAGCGTATAATAAAAATTTAGTTTCTGATTATTCAAACAAAATCTTGGGCATTCTTAATATATAAAAATTGTTGTTTTTAAATATAGAACGTGAAAAATTTTCACGCATATTTTAAGCCTTTGCCGTAAAAACAGCGCAGCAATTCCGGCAGAGCCAATCTGAGGAAAGGTATGTCTTTGCAATGCAGAGACATGGTGATAAAATGACTAAGCTATATATTGTTATCCCATGTTACAATGAAGAAGCCGTGCTTTTAGAAACAGCGTCAAGGCTTAAAGAAAAAATGCACTCTCTTATATCTGAAAGCATTATTACAAACGACAGCAAGGTCATTCTTGTTGACGACGGCTCAAGCGACAAAACATGGGAGCTTATTACAAAAATACATTATAGCGACAGAATGTTCTCAGGCTGCAAGCTGACAAGAAACCAAGGCCATCAAAATGCACTTTTGTCAGGGCTTGACTGTGCAAGAGGAAAGTGCGACGCTGTTATTTCTATGGATGCGGATTTACAGGACGATATAAATGTAATTGACGAGTTCGTTAAAAAATACGAAGAGGGAAACGAGATCGTATACGGAGTAAGAAGTTCAAGAAAAAGCGATACCTATTTTAAATGTAAAACTGCGGATGTTTTTTATAAGCTGATGAAGATAATGGGCGCTGAAATCGTCTCAAATCATGCCGACTACCGTCTTTTAGGCAGCAGAGCCTTGGAAGGTTTGTTTGAATTTAATGAAGTAAATCTGTTTTTAAGAGGCATTGTTCCTCTTGTGGGATATAAGTCGGCAAAGGTTTACTATAACAGAAAAGAACGCTATGCGGGAGAAAGTAAATATCCTCTTAAAAAGATGATCTCATTTGCGCTTGACGGTATAACATCCTTCAGTATAAAACCTATAAAAATGATTACATCTTTAGGTGTTATATTTGTTCTTGTAAGCGGAATTATGCTTTTATATTCGCTGATAAGCTACTTTACCGGTCATTCAGTAAGCGGTTGGGCTTCTCTTATCACGTCTATCTGGCTGCTCGGCGGACTTCAGCTATTGGCGATCGGAATAATAGGCGAATATATAGGAAAGGTCTTTTTAGAAACAAAAAAACGTCCGAGATATATAATTGAGGAATTCTTAGATGACGATGTTGTAAGTTAATATGCTAAATTTTGTTTTATTTGTTTAATCTCTGCACTATATATTGTGCTTTTGGAATTATTCATAAAAAAAGCAAAAAATTGCTTGACAAAACCTTGTAAAGTATGGTATGATTGTTTTACCTCTTTATGAGGTCTATTTTTTTGTAATCTTTTTTAAGTATCGGCTTATTCGCAGCGTGCTGAAAAAGAACAGATGAATAAAGGCTTCAAACCGTAAATAAGACGGCATACAGTTTTTAAGCTGTATGGAGGGAGGCAATTGGACATGCGTTTCACCGTTTATCGAAGCGCAAATTTCGTCGGGAGGTGCCGAAATGAGAGTAAAAATAACACTCGCTTGCACAGAATGCAAGCAAAGAAACTACGCAACAAAAAAGAACAAGAAGAATGACCCTGACAGACTTGAAATGATGAAGCATTGCAAGTA
>CANQUM010000064.1 GCA_947627045.1 uncultured Clostridia bacterium | reverse complement strand
TATATTATACTATGATAATATGCAAAATTTCAAGAGATTTAGCAAAATATATATTTTAACTCTGCATTGGAATCACTACTTTTATTTTGATGCATTTATTATATATTTTTTAAGGGAATAAATCAATAGATTTTACAAATTTTGTACATTATAATAAATTTTACTAAGTTTTTTGTATAATATAACAAATATTTTCTAAATTTCAAACCCATCTGTAATTCCATTCAACCTCGCCGTGTCTTTTTTTAACATAGAGATTTGATTGTGCCATCAGGTTGTTTTTGACCGTTTACAAGGTTAGTCGCAAATGTGTGCCGTAGACTGTGTAAGCCTTTAATTTCAATACCTGCAGCTTTGAGAATTCGATAATACCTCTTGCGGAAGTTAACAGGTCGTGTGTAATTGCCATTCTCGTCGCATACAAGGGGCGTATTTTCGCCGAAGTATCTTTCTTGGTGTAAATCCCTTATCATCTGTATAGCCGTGTTATTGAGCGGAATATCCCGCTTACTGGATGTGCTTTTTAACTTGCCGACTTTTATTTCTCTGTCTCTCTCAGCGGTTATTCCGTCACGCTTGGCGATTTCTTTAACACCACGTTGTAGATGCATCACTCTGTTTCCAAGGTCAATGTCGCTGTTGAGAAGCCCAAGCAATTCACCTGTGCGAAGCCCTGTGTTCAGCATAAGAATATATGCAGCAGCTTGTTGATAAATTCTTTTACCATTGTTCCAGCATCGAAAGCATTCTTTTTTGAATATTTCAATCTCTTCTGAAGTGAATACCGTTATGGTTTCGTTCGCGGGGAGATTTTCTTTTTCTTGAGATGCATAGAAGTTGCTTTTCTTTATCATTGGTACACTTTGCATAGGATTCTTTATTATGATTTCTTGTTGTGTGAGATAACGAAAGTATTCGCTAAGCACAACATATACTTTTTTAACAGTTGTGTATGCATAACCTTCGTTCATCTTTTGGTTAAGTAGAGCTTTTATATCAGCGGCAGAAATATCGCTAACAATCTTATCACCCGATGCAGGATAAATCTGATTTTTTACTGTGCATTCGTATCTGTCATAAGTGCTTCTCTCTACGGAAGGGAACTTAAATACTTCAAGCCATTTTTGCATACTTTCACGAAGTGTTTTCTTTGTTTCCTGCGACTCAATTATTGACTCGTTAAAATCTGCAATGTAGTCTGTGATTTTCTTGTTGACCACTTGCTTTGTAGTACCTGAGAAACTCTTTCTTTTTCTAACTCCATGCTCGTCCATATACCAGACTACACCGCACCATCTGCCATCTGTTCTTTTGAATGCATTGCCGTTTGTTAATAATCTTTTTTGCGACATACAAATCACACCTTTCTTTAGCACAACACAATACCACAACTCATTGTAAAAGTCTAGTGTGAATTACTTTTTTTGATTGTTGAATCAAGTTTCTAAGTGGTTTACATTGACATACCTTGTTCGTTTTCTCCACTATATTCAATAACTGAACAATCTGTTTTAAGACCATGCGCCTCTTTCTTTTGTTCAATTTTTGATTTAAGTTTTTTGTCTATCTGTTTGTTTAGTTGTGAGAGCTTTTTCGTGTAGTTTTGTGCAATCAATCTACACAGTGCTTTCGCCAGATTTCTAGCAGTGTTGGTGATTGTTTTCTGTGTATAATTTTTAGCGGCATTGGCTTGGATTATTTCTACTGCCGCTTTGATAATCATATTTTTGATACTTAGAAATTCTTTGTTATCTTCAAGTGGAATATCCGGCTTTTTCTTATCATAGTACAAAGACAGCTTTTCTCGGTTGACCCTGTTCCATTCAGAATACAACTTGGAGATATCATCATTTTTTGAAAGTTCAATAACAATTTTATTGACAGTATCCTTTATATCAAACGGTAAATAACCGTATTGCTTTCTGCTGGAATAACTTTCAAGTTGTGAAATTAGTATTCGGAATAGTTCTAACATTCTCTGTGTAGGTTCATAGGAATTATCAATACCAGCAATCAATTCATAGAGAGTATATTTTGCTTCTTCTTTAAGCTTGTTTCTAAGTTCTGTTTCCATTTTGAACAGCTTGTACTGTTCGTTGCGAAATATATCATTGCCGAAGGTGCTGCGTAGTTCATCTATTCCTTTCTTGGTCAGCCAACCCTGTTTGGCATCCTTTGCATATATGAGTAGGTGCATATGAGGATGATGTGTGGTGTTATGGAATGCTCCATACCATTTTAGATTATCTAAATTGATATTTTGAGCATCTGCTATCTCTGTAATATTTCTTCTGACTAGATCTTTCCACGCTTGTGCATTGTTATATCCTAGTCGTTCTGCATCCTCACGTCTCAAGCTGATAACATGTGTCCAGACAATTCCCTTGTGATGACCGATTTCATTTGCAACCAAATCCAAATCAATTTTGTCATCTGTTTGCGAAAACAATCCATGTGAACCCAGATTTTCAACACCAGGACGCTTTGCTATATATGAAACTAATTTATCCATATCACCAATGCGGTCGGCATTTTGTTCAATAAAAGCGTCAATAAATTCTGTGGCGTTGGCTTTTGAAGATTCCTTAAGGTAATCTTCGTACTCCAAATACTTTTCAGCATCGGAATCATATTTTAATATATCTTTTATGAGACGTTGCTGGCGAACAGTGGATGGTGAATGATTAACACCTGTCGGTAATTTTTCAACACCTTTCCGTGTTCCCATATACTTCACAAGATTTTTAGCGGTAAGCTTTGGTGTGTTTTTCATATATCTGCTGGTGACAATGATCTTCGGCATGGTTACTCACCTTTCTGCCAGTCATAGGCATCTTCAAATGTTATGAGACCATTTGTTTCCGCTACTGCTTTAGCACAAGAATCACGAAGTTCATCTAGTAAATTTGAATCAATATCATACTCTGCAGAAATCAGATTACTGTTTATTGCTTGCTCTACAGCAAGCTTGAATAGCATTTCGCAAATATTTTTTTCAACGTTACGGACTTCAATTTTGATTGATCTTGCCAATATCGGAGCAAGGTAATTGATATTCTTTTGCTGTTTTAGGTAGCCAATATAGAAATCAACTGCTTTGCATACAAAATCACTTTTAGATTTAGCATTAGCTTCCGGTATCATTTTTTCTATTTCAGCGACCATATAAGGTCGCATCCAATAGGCATATTTCTTTTTATTTTCTGTCATTTTTACTCCTTTCTGTCAGGCCCCTAAAAAGGGATTGTGTAATTCTTTTTTGCAAACCTCTAACGGTCGACTCTGCCGTCCGATGTGATTTGTGCGGGTAGACCCCGCACTTTAACCTGCTTACTTTTATGACCGTTTTCAAACTACTTTTTTTGGGCGTTTTAGGGAACTATTTTTTAATTTATTTTGTATTCTTTTTTGTTGTATATCTTCTTCTAACTTTATCATCTGCTGCTCGTAATAATAATTTACAGCTTCTTCTATTGGAAGAATAGTATAGAGCAGACTTCCGTTTTGTTTATGTCCATCTTTTTTAATAATAGTTGTCGGTTGGGTTGAGATTAACTGTTTTTCTTCAAGTGATTTTACATATTTTCTAACAGTATTTTTACTCATTCCAATTGCGTTTCCTATGGTTTTGTAACTTGGATAACATTTAAAAGTTTTTCTGTTTTCACAGTACATCAGGTAAGAATAAACAGCAAGCTCTCCATAGATCAAACTCAAACAGAAAATTTCATTTGGAAGAGGGAAGTAATTTTTTATTGAATCTCTTTTAATATATTTCAATGGTTACCTCCAGTATTCTTCTCAACCCATTCCTTAAACTTTTCTTTTGGAACTACCATACGATTACCAAGTCTCAGCACAGGAAAATCTTTTTTTGCATTAATTCATATCCTGTTGTTGATGATATTCCAAGTAGTCCTGAGATGGTTTCTGCGTTTAAGAACAACGGCAGTTCGTCATAACTTTTGTAAATTGATTCTTTCATATTGATCTCCTTATTAAATTTTTGATTTTGATAAATTCAATTTGTTATATATCTGACTTTCATATTTATCATCAACTCCTTATATGCAAAACAAAAAGACTCTTACACACAAGGCACAACTAATCAACCGAAAGATTTATGCAACCTTCGGTGTAATTGTTAGCCTTGATATGTAAGAGTCAAAAATTTAAAATAAATATGTTTAACTTTTTATTTTATGAAGAAGTTTAACTTCACAATTTAATATCTGCTGTTGGCAGTTATCAAATTTTTAAAGGCATTTTATTCAATTGTTATTACATCTATTTCTATGATGTAAATATATAATACATGAAAAAGAAAAAATTGTCAAGT
>CANQUM010000063.1 GCA_947627045.1 uncultured Clostridia bacterium | reverse complement strand
AATGAAAATAAAAAAGCGCAATAAGTATATTAAGGCAATTTTAATTTTCTTGTTTGGAGTCGAGTACGGAAATAAATTCCCAATAACTTTGAAGTGTATAACAGAAGATGGGTTAAGAAATTTGTTATCCGAAGATGAATTTGGCGTATATAAAAAAGAAGATGTCAAGATTCCTTTACGATTTAAAAGAAAATATATATTGTATAAAAAACTGCGTGAAGAAATGATTTATGCTAAATATTACAATCTTCAAATCAATTATACATACGGTTTCTTCAGGCAATATTATTTTTTTGAGGATATTGAAATCCCCACCGGATCTGATAAAATAGTTGCAGAAAAACTTTTAAGTAAAGGCTGATATACTTGAAAATCAAATTACGAGGAATTTATAAAGATTATACCAAAGATGTTATTGACAGCATAAACGAAATGATATATGAATATCCGAGTTTAAAAAGAATAGTAAAGACAATACATTTAAAAAGAATGAAAGAAAATTATATGTATTGTTTTGCAACATCGAGAGAATTGTGGGGATGTAATCTGAGATATGAAATAAAATTAAACCCTAAAGCTTTTGCAAAATCCAATATACACTTTCTATTTTCGACAACTTCGGGGGCTTATTATCATTCTGTGAAAAGCATTATTTATCACGAAATAGGACATTGCCTACAACTTTTTATGCCATTTGAAAAGCTTGGATTGCCGTTAAAAAAGTATAATTGCTTTAATGCAAAAAAGTATTATGAAACGTCACGGGATTTATTAGAATATGAATACAAAAGATACATTGCAATTTTCTATGATTTATTTAATTGGAAAGAATGCGATATATTAAGGTTTTTAGGATTATATGCTGCTGAGAATCCTATGGAATTACTTCCGGAATGTTTCAATTTGTACTACACATTAAGAAGCTTTCAAAAGAGAAATGCAATTGATGAAGAACGGTATCAATTCTCAAAGGCTGTAATAGAAGATTATAAAGAAAAATATTTGTAGTTATTGAATGTATCAATACACGAAACACATGCGGAGAACCTGCCAGAAATCGGGTTCTCTTTTTTTATTTAAATTTATTAACGAACAGGAGAGATGACTTTGAAACTCATAATCGCAGAAAAGCCGGAGCTTGCAAAGGACATAGCCAAGGCGATATTACACAATATGCAGATAAATGACGGTGTAATGTACGACGATACTTACACCGTTATTTCGTCCTTCGGACATTTATTTGAGCTTTACCGTCCGGAGGACTATGACGAAAAATATAAGCATTGGAATCTCGACGAGCTTCCGATGGTATTTTCGGACTGGAAACGCAAACCGCAGCCCGACAAAATGAAACGGATAAATCAGATACGAGATCTTATGAAGCAGGCCGACTGCATTATTAACGCCGGAGATCCGGACGACGAGGGGCAGCTTCTGATAGATGAAATAATAGATTATTTCGGTTGCGACAAGCCGGTATATCGGGTATATGTGAATGACAGCGTGGCAAAGAACATACGCCGGGAATTTGCAAATTTGAAGGATAATCGGGATTGCGCCAAGGACGGCAGAGCCGCCTATGCGCGGCAGATGGGCGACGCCTGCTTCGGCTACAATGAAAGCCGTCTTGTGTCGATAGTCAATAAAGACAAAATACCCTACGGCAAATCGCTCTCCGTCGGCAGGGTCCAGACTCCTACTCTCGGACTTATAGTTAATCGCGATGAAGCAATTGCGAATCACGTCAAGCAGCTCTACTATGAGCTTATTGTAAAATGCTCGATTTCCGATATACCGAATGCGACGGTGGATTTCAAGCTCAAGCACAATAAGGAGCTTTTGGGTGAAAAAATAACCGACCGCGCCGTGCTTGAAAAAATAGCGAGCTCGCTTGACAAAAGCTATGTATGTAAAACCACGGTAAAAAGCATTAAGAATAATCCTCTCCTGCCGTATAATCACACAAAGCTGTGCGGTGAAATGTCGAGCAAATACGGCTACAAGCTTTCGGACACAAACAAGGTTTTACAGAGCCTCAGAGAAAAACACAGGGCGATAACCTATAACAGAACGGACTGCCAATATTTAAAGGAGGAGCACTACGAGCAAGCGCCCTCGTTGATGCCCGTCATATTAAAAAATATAGGAAAAGAATATCCGATAGATTACAGTATCCATTCCTCCTGCTTCAACGACAAGAACGTATCCGCGCATCACGGAATAATACCGCAGGAACGGGAGATTGATATATCGCAAATGAGCGAACAGGAAAGAAACGTATATATCGCTGTTTGCGAACGATATATAATGCAGTTTTTGCCCCCGCAGCAGTGCGAGGAGTCGTTATCCGTTATAGAGCTCGACGGCCGAAGCGGTCAGCTCGTATATAGCGCAAAAAAGCTGATAGACAAAGGCTTTGCGGGCTTTTTTGGCGAGGGCGAAAAGGACGATTTTTCCAAATTTTTTCTCTCTGCCGGAGAACATACGGTTTTGCCTGATAAAACAGAGATTGCCGAAAAGGAAACGGCTCCTCCGAAGCCGTATAACGACAAGACGATAATTGACGATATGGCGTCAATTGCAAAATATGTGAACGACCCTGAAATCAAAAGGATTTTGGTCGAAAAGGATAAGGACAAAAAGGGCGAGCACGGCGGCATCGGTACTGTCGCTACCCGTGTTTCAACTATTGAAACGCTTTTCAAGCGCGGATATATAGAGCGCAAGGGCAAAAGCATAGTGTCTACCAAGCTCGGACGTGAATTCTATCATATGCTGCCTGATAATATAAAATCCGCCGACATTACCGCGAAGTGGTGGATTATCCAAGAGGAGGTTCGTGAAGGGCGAGCTGACGTAAACGCTATTCAAATGAGCGTAGCGGAAGAATTTATGAAGCATAAAAACTCCGTAAAATCTCTCTCGCAGGACGCGTGGGATATTCTGAAATGCCCGTTTTGCGGCAAGCCGATGAGGAAATGGGATAAGGGTTACAGCTGCACAGGGTATAAATCCGGCTGTCAATTTACAATCCGGAGCGAAATTTGCGGCAAAAAGCTGACTGATGCACAAATCGCCGCAATATGCGAGAAAGGGCAAACGGGAGTAATTAAGGGCTTTGTCGGGAAGTCCGGCAAGGAATTTTCCGCGCGAATCATTTTGAACAAATCGACCCGCAAGCTTGAATTTGAATTTGTAAAAACAAAGCCGAAGAAGTGATACTATGACGTTCATATTTATCGTTATTTATTACGCTATATACCTTTATTTTCTGAATTTGAAAAGAGAGCTCCGTCTCAGAGACCCGGAGTCCGAAAACAGTATTGACGAGGTAAAAGTAACCATAGGACTTATTTGCAGACGGCTGCTCGCACCGTTTGCGGTTATAGCCGTAATAATAGCGGCGATTGCAATAATATTCAAAGAATACTCCACCGTCATATTAGTGGCAGGAACATATATCTTCAGTATAATCTCACGAAGAAAAATTCGTAAGATTAATTTATTTGACCTACAAGAGGAGGATAACAAAGATGAGTTATAAAATACGAAGCTTTACCGAAGAAGAAAAGAACGAGGCGAGAAACGTCAGTACGCTTGAAATGCTTAGAGCAAGGTTCGGCTTTTCATTCAAACGAAAGGGTAGCAATTATTATTGCGTAGAGCACGACAGTCTAATAATCAACCAGGATCAAAGAGGCTGGCACTGGAACAGCCGCGGAATATCCGGAGGCGACGCCATTTCGTTTTTGCAAAAGATCGAGCGTCTGACTTATCCTGAAGCCGTTAACTCGATCCTCGGCGAGCGACGCTCGTATGCGCCCTCGCCGCCTCCAACAGAAAATAAAATTGAAAAGAAGCAGCCGTTTGTACTTCCGGAAAAATTTGACGGAGCGTACAGACGGCTTTTTGCATACCTTTGTCAAACTCGCAAGCTAGACCGCACGATTGTAAGCGAGCTTGTCAAGACCGAGCAGATATATGAAGACGGCAGGCACAACGCGGTATTTGTAGGCTATGATGACGACGGCAAGGCTGCGTCTGCGGTAAAGCGCGGCACAAGCCAAAATACAAAATTTCGCGGAGAGGTATCCGGCAGTAATAAGTATTACACCTTTAATATTTTGCGCTGCTGCCAAAGCCGGAGAGTATATGTCTTTGAGTCGCCCATCGAGTGTATCAGTCACGCGACTATGACTAATATATCCATGGGGAACGACGGAGCTTATACCGGGCAAAACAGGATAAGCTTAAACGGCTTGAGCGATTTGGCGCTCACTAAATATCTCGAAAATAATCCCGACGTAAAGGAAATACATATCTGCCTTAACAATGATTTCGGCGCGGTAAAAAAAGACGGTACGCCGGACGAAAATCACGGTCAGGCGGCAGCGCAGCAAATAGCGGAAAAGTTTTCGGAAAAGGGATATATCTGTGTGAATCATCTGCCGCCGTATAACCAGAATGATTGGAACGACGCGCTGAAGGTTATGGTCGAG
>CANQUM010000062.1 GCA_947627045.1 uncultured Clostridia bacterium | reverse complement strand
ATTACTGCCTTCAAACCGGTCTTCAGTGCTTCGTTAGGATCCTTTACCTGTACCTCTTTTACAGCTGTTGAACCCTTATATTCATCCGTACCATCTAAACTTGCTTTGATCCAATAATGTCCTACAGTAAGGTCGTCGGAATTATATTCTATGGCACTTCCTGTACATTCACTATTATTATACATAGCCAATGTAACCTGATTCTTCAACTCAGCATTTTCAACATTGTCTACCTTTACAGTAACGCTTGGCTTAAAGCCGCCCTTTGTTCCGTAGTTGATGTCAGCACAGTTGATTTCTATACTGCTGGTTTTACGGTCGTCTGTCAAATCTTCGACGATCATGCTTTCAGGAACAGGTGCTGTACCGCCTTTAGTTCCATCAACTATTTGCTGTTTAACAACGGAGTCTTTTACAACGTGGATTTTGGCTTCTGGAATATCTTTGAATGTCTTAAATGCTTGATTGCCAAAACTACCACTAAAGGATACAGAACTTGCATATATATATACATTTTTTAATGTATCTGAACATTCCTCAAAAGTACGCTCCCTAAATGTTAAACTATTAACATTAGTATATTCTACTTTTTCTAGGGAAGATAAATAACGAAAAGCTCTTCTACTAATGCTAGCATATGAAGTACTAGATTTTATTGATTTAATAGATGTATTACCTGAAGATGATGCCGCTAACGAGGCAATAACAACAGGTAATTCACCATTTGAATTATCATTATAACTATCTGGTACAATTAATTCACCTTGACTAAGACCTGAAAAATCTGCATTAGTATTTAGAGTAGTTTGATATTCTCCAGTTTTAATGTATGTATTAGCATACTTATAAATGAAATATTCATTATCAGCAATTGCATAATAATAAAAATAATTGGATGATATTAGATAAATTAATACTGAAATTGAAGCAAAAAATTTTTTTAACATTTAGTATACCAACTCCTAAAATAATATTACTTTATATATATGATTATAATCTGTGACATATGATAATGTCACAGATTATAATTTTTTATTAATTAAGTATATTATACATATAAATATATGATATACCTAACTTATTTAGGAGTTAGTAACTGGTGGATAGGGATCTGGATTTGGTTGTGGAAGTGTAGGTGGATTTGGATTTAATTTATGACCATCTAATATAGCATTTACAATAGTTTGACCATCTGATGTAATCACATTATTAATTCTATTGAATAATGCAGAACCTCCAAATCCTGTCGACCCATTATCCCAATAAGCAGTAACAATACCATTATCAGCTGCATAGTAATTCAGCCAATAATCATAATATGCTCTATTTGCTAAATTTAAAGCAACATCACTAGTTGAAGTAGTAGACTGAACCTTACTTTCAGGACCATATTCACCTAAAAATACAGGCATACCTAAGCCATCTGCAAATTCAGCAATTGCAGCAAACTGTGCTTCCATATATGCTTTGCTGCCAAATACATCTTCATTTCCGTTTTCAACTTCCCAATTCAACATATTAGGATTACCAGGATAATCAGTCCAACAAAAATCATATGGTTCATAATAATGAACATCAAGCATTAATCTATCAGCTGTTGGATCTGCTGGCTTAGTCAATCCAGCAATAACTTCATCAATACGTGCTGCGAAACCTACAACCATTAATACACGGTCATCATTATTGGTTCCTTCAGCATTACGTACAGCCTCAACAAATGCTGCATTAAGTGCATTTATATTGCTGTATTCAGTACTTGTTGGATTTGACCAAGTATAATTAACAAGTTCATTAGCGGATTGAAATATAAGTCTCTGATCATATCCTGCAAAATTATTAGCAATATCTGTCCATACTGCAGCAAATTTGTTCTTGACTGTTTCAAAAGCAGTACCTGTTTTGGTAATATCAATCCAGCTTCCGGGAGTAGATGGGTCGCCGTCATCATGAATATCAATTACAACATACATACCAAGATTATACGCATAGTTTACTACCTGCTGAATTCTTGCCATATAAGCGTCATCGATCTGGTTATTACCGTCAATCATATTCAAATATGAAATAGGTATTCTGACTGTATTAAATCCGGCTTCCTTTACAGCTTGAATAAGCTTCATAGTTGTTTTTGGATTGCCCCATGCCTTTTCATTAACACCCTTATCATCAGATGCTTCAAGTGAGTTACCTAAATCCCAAGCAACGCCCATGTTTTCAGCTATTTCAGTAGCAGTTTTTCCTGTTACAGATGTTGTTACATTGCCTTCAGTGTTATCATATACCTTAATCTCTGTAACTGTACACATATCATATGCAGCTATAAAGCTGGTGACAGAGTTAGGTACTTCTGTGGTAAAGGTATATGTGCCTGCTGCCAAATCTACATAGTTTGGATCAGCAGTTGCATACATCATATTACCTTCTTCATCAAGTTCGCCAGTTGGCAGCATGATTTCTGCCTGCGCAAAGTTACCCTGTTCATCAACGCTCTCTTTTGCATATGTTACTGTTACGTCAATTGTTGGGTTTGTCCATGCATTCAAATCAATTGCGGTAACCTCAATGTTCCACTCATTACCATTAACTGTTGCTGCACCTGTAGGGTCTACTGTGAAATTGCTTGCAGTACCCTTAGTCCATTTACCTGTAGCAGTGAATGGCTGCTGAACATATACACCTGATATTAAATCAAGTGATACTATAGTTACCTCAGATGTACCAAGCTGTGCTCCTGTCTGTAGGTTAATACCATAAGGTGTTGCACCCTTTGCAAGTTTGCTCTCAATTACTGAAATTGGAACAGTTACTGAGTACACCTTATCTTTTTCAGGAGTTACACTACTTGTCTGATCATATCCGTTAGGACCTATTGTTGTTCTGTTCCAGCCACCCCAGGCTGTGTCGTATACAAGAAACTCGAAAGTATCATTGTATCCAACATCAGGTTCACCTTCCTGAGGTGCTGCCGGTGTTCCTACAACATCATACTTGAACTGGATTTGGAATGCAGACTGCTGATAATATACAGTTCTTGGATAATTACCAATGAAAGTTGCATTACCTGTGAATGGACCCTCATTTGAAAGAAGGTTTGTATTAGCGTTTGCGCTTAACGATGTGCCCCCTATGAGACTTGTTGCTGCTAATGCTGTTGCAGCTAAACATGAAAGCAATTTTTTAAATTTTTTCATAGCATATTCCTCCTATCTAATTAAATATTTAAAAAATTGATTTCGTTCTTTGGCTCTCCGGCTTAAACGCTCTAGATCATTTAGCCTTCAAACTCGAACGCGTCGCCGTAAACTGATGCCTACGGCTACAATTAAATAATGTTTGGTCAACCATATTATTAATTTAATTGTCTAATTTTAAAATATTACATCTTACTTTTATTGTCAATAAACTTGTCCCGAAATTCCAATTTGTGTCTCGAAATAACAAAATCAGATATATACTTTATATAAAATTTATCATTATCTTGTCGAATTTTTAGGTATTTTAGCGTTTGTTTTGCTCCGTTTTAAGATTATTCGCCCTTTACTCTATAATAATACCTCTAACTTCTTTTTGTATTTCTCTTCAAATTCCTTTGACCTGCCCTTGGATAACGGTATTTCATCATCATTGTTCATATATATCTTTTCGTTCTTTATGTATGTCTTTACCTCAGATAAGTTTACTATGTGACTCCTGTGAGGCATGAAAAAATCAAAGTTGCTTAATTCTGAATAGATTTCGTTTATTATGCCTTTGCATATGTAATCATTGTTTTTTGTAATTACTATTACTTCCCTCTTCTTGGTTCCGCAGGATATGTATATTATGCTATCTGCCGATACAAGTATATCCCTTCCATTTGTTTGCCTGAGCTTTATTACGTCTTTCTTTATAAAATTTGTAAACTTTAAATAGTCTTCTAATACCCGTCTTATATCCGCCTCTTTGCATGGCTTCTGTATGTAATCAAATGCGTGTATCTTGTATGCCTCTTTTAAGTATCTTAATTTGTCAGTCATGTATACTATCTGTACCTGTGAATCCAGTCTTCGTATCTTTCTGGCTGTTTTTATTTCCTCTATTCCTTTTATGTCAAGAAATATTAAATTATATCTAATATGTGATATT
The DNA here is from genome assembly GCA_947627045.1 of uncultured Clostridia bacterium. GTDB lineage: Bacteria > Bacillota > Clostridia > Oscillospirales > Ruminococcaceae > UMGS1601. The sequence goes on along the minus strand of CANQUM010000062.1, from coordinate 402 downwards.
ATCATTTCTTTTCCTTCAGTGTATTTATATATTTGTATCTCTGCGTTGAACTTTGGTGCAATTCTATTTAGTTTCTCAGTTAATTCTTCTACTACCTTCTCTTCAGTGTCGCAAATGGCAATTCTATACATTTCTTATCACCTTCCTAGAATACTATACCAAAATTATACAAGAAATTCAATACATCATTATCTATTTTTTGATAATTTTTGCAAAATTTTTATTTATTATTTACAATTATTATAAAATAAAGGCGAGTACCTTTACAGTGCTCACCTTATAAAAAAACAGCGTCTGAACCATCCCCGATTCAGACGCTGTTTGCCCCACTGGGCATATATTTAGGAATATTTAGAAGGCTTTTATCTGCCGCCTTAGAAAACATCTTGCTTTCCAAAGGCA
>CANQUM010000061.1 GCA_947627045.1 uncultured Clostridia bacterium | reverse complement strand
CATGCTCCTGCCTGTACTTCTCTCGCTGACCTTTCCATCGGATGCTGTTCATCTCGTCAAAGATGGGCTTTAGCCGGGCGTAGTTCTCCACCTGCTGGAGCAGGTCTTTCAGCTCCTTCCGACGTTTGTCAGTAGCGTCCATCTCCGCTTTCAGCCCAGACACTTGCTCATTGAGATCAGCAACACGTTCTTCCAGCGCCTCCACCGTGAACAGCCTGTTCTCCATGATGTAGTTATAGGCCTCCACAAATTGCTTCAGGTTGTTGAGCTTTGCTTTCCGGCTCCACGCCCCGGCGTTGCGTATGGCGATGTAATCGCCCAAAAGCTGGCCCAGGTTGGGCTGCTGGGGCTGGGACAGCTCACGTTTGACATCCTTCAGCCAGTCCAGCAACGTGGCTATCTTCTTCCGCAGACTGCGAATGGCCGCGTTGGTAGAGCGAATCCAGCGGTTGAGATCGCCCTTATCGGTAGGGATGCCCTTCGCCTCCATCTGCCGGACGGCAGGACCCTCATGGACGGTCGGTATCTGGTCGATCTCCTGGCGTTCATAGCTCCTGTGGTCTATCCGGCAGTCCAGGCCCTTTTCCTCAAACTTGGCGTTGCACAGCGCGGCCCAGGCCGCCCGCCAGGATTCCAGCCGCTCCGGGCTGCCCCAATCGGTGGTGGGCACAGCGTCAAAGGTCTCTTTGCCGTTCTCATCAAGAATGCGGTCGCCCTGTTCGTCTAGGTGGTAGACGCGGTGCTGCTTGTATCCCCATTTGCCGTTTTCCTTCAATGGCCGGATGGGACAGAGGATGTGGAAGTGGGGATTTTGTATCTCCTTGTCCGGCATATGGATGGCGAAGTCCGCGATCATGCCCCGGCTGACAAGCTGCTCCGATACAAATTGCCTTGCAAGGGCGATGTTCTCCTCCAGGGAAAATTCGTTCTGCAAGGCAATGTCAAAGCTGTATGCAAGCTGGGCGTCTTTGTTCCGCTCCGCCTGCTCCAAGGCGTTCCATAGGGTCTGCCGGTCAGCGTATTCTGTCGGCGCATTTGGCGGGAGAAGTATCTCGGAACAGATCACGCCTTTCTTGTGGCTGTAGTCGCTGGTCTCGCCGTAGTATTCGCTGTATAACTTTTCGCCTGACCGGTAGGCGGCGGAGGCGATGGCAGACTGACCGACGCTGCGCTTGATCTGGGTGACATGAAAATGATAAAGGGCCATTTACAAATCCTCCCCGTGCAGCGTCCCATGGATAACGGCCTGGGCTTCTGGCAGAGAAAGTATCTGCTCCATGAGGGAGTAAAATGGCACTTCCTCCATATTCTTGACCTCTGGAATGATACTCTCCACGGCGGCCCCACGGGTGATGAGCCGGTGTGCCCGTGCGGTCCGCTCGGCATGGTTCAGATACTTTGCCCGGTTTTCTAGCCGCTGGATGCGGTGCTGGTACTGTTCCAGCAAAGCCTTGTCTCTGGCCTGTTCCGCTCTCAGCTGCTCCAACGTCTTGCTCATTTGCGATCCTCCTGGGATTTCCAGCGCTTGGACCAGTACCTGTCGCAGACGACGATTCCCATGCGGAAGCTCTGCTTGCAGTCCTGGGTGCAGCCCCGGCAGATGGGGCATAACAGCCGCTTTGCGCTGTTATGCCCAAATAATACCAGTCGTGCTCCCGGCTCGCGCCGGAACCGCACGACATGGTAATGCGTGATACGATTACGGCGGTTGAGGAAGAAAGACCATTCCTCCCGCCGTTTCTTGCTCATACGCGGCATTGTTACTCCTTTGCATACGATAATTGAGATTTGGGGTTCCGGGAAGATTTCTGTATGTTCCCGGTGTCATTTTGCCGATTTTTCGGCGCTGTGAGCGCGTTTTCAACTGCCCGCCGTGCCGGGACAGCGGGGCGGCGAAAAGCGGTGTTTTGTATCTTATCGGGTGCATTGCGATCCCCCCTTAGAATGGATTTGAGAGGCAAAAGCGCCTGCCGGGCGGCAGGCGCTTCATCATCCTCTACAATAGTTATGTTGGATTTCGTGAAAAACAGGCTAATGGCAGGACAAGCTCATTTCAAAAAACAGGACAAGAATTTCAATGTCCTTACTCCTAAAAGACAATCTTAACAGAGCGCAGGCAGCAGGGGTGGTAGCCGCGAAGCGGCGCAGGAGGGCACACCCTCCTGAACGGAGCAGCAGCGACGCAAAACAGCCCGGACATTCGTGTGTCCGGGCTGTGCCTCGCAGAGCGCACATACATGGCCGTCAGACCATGTATAGAAGTGCGCCATTGGGATTGCTTACGTTCGTCTTATCAACCGCTGCGTGATTACTATGGAATTGTTACTTCACCTGAGTAAGAATAGTGAACGTGGCTATATTCTTCTCTAACCACATTTTCAGAGAATTGGATTGGATTAACTGGATTAGTTCTGCTTCTCTACTTCTGTATCCTTATCAAGTTGTATTTTCCCGTATCCTTCAACAGCTAGATAAATCTTAGACGCGCTAAGACCAGGGCCGATGTTTCGGACAAAATGCCACTGATCGTCATTAAGAAAAAATGCTTTGATTCGGTCGCCGACTCTTAAGTCTTTCACTTTTACCATGGGCATATTTACCACCTCCAGATTACAATTAAATTATTCTGCGCTCCAGTTCTCTATAATTGCTAGGTTTGATAGTCTTTACTATTCCCACTCTAGTAAATGTCATAAGGTTGGGCATATGAAAGCTCCAATTGGTGAACGGCGAAGGTGAATGATGAAGTCAGACATTAACAACTGTGACATTGCTGTCGGTCACGGCAGTTTGTTCTCCGCCGATCGTCACGCGGAAGATCGTATCGGATTCTTTGTCCAGCCGATAGTAATCTGTTGTTTCATCCGGCAGGGACAGTACATCACGCTTGGCTGTTATCGGGTTTGTTTTGAACTTGTCTACAAAGCGGACGCCAAGCAGATATTCCATTCCCGGTACGTCAATGGTGGAAAGCCTTCGCAGTACATTTGCCGCTCTGTCTTGCCATTCACTCTTGAGGACAACAACGATGGCTGGCCGTTCTTCTTTGTCAATATTGAATTTAATGACTTCTGCCTCGGCAACAGCGGGATGCGTCAACACCTGCTCCTCGATATCATACATAGGATAGATCTTGCCGTTATTGGTGAAGCAGTCGGTCGCCCGGCCAAAGACGCGGTATTTCCCGTTACTGTAACGAATGGCGATATCTCCTGTGTGGACCCAACCATCAGAGGTAAACAGGGTCTTATTCTTTTCTTCCTCCATATAGCCCGCCATTGTACATGGGGAATACATCTCTAGAATACCCCGCTTGTTATCGGGCAAAACTTCTCCGCTATCCGGATCAACGATCCTATATTGTACGCCAGGAACAGGGGTGATAGATACATCATCCAGTGTGTTATAGTGAGGGTCGGAGAGACCTGTCATACTTCCTGTCTCCGTCATGCCATATGCGTTGATGATGTGTTTCACGCCCAGTCGTTTAGCGGTATTTCTGAATTTTTCTATCTGAGCTGGCATGATGGCCTCACCGCCAATAAATATGTACTTGACATGGCGCAGAGAGTTGTCTGCCAACCCAGATTCATCCAGCGTTGCAACATGACTGGGAGCAACAAGAGCCACCTTTGCCTTGCTGTCGATCAGGTCTTTCCCAAAGGAAAAACGATCATATTTTGGTTTATATATCAGCGTTGCGCCTTTAAAAAGCCCCGCATGCACACCGTGTACAGCCCCTGTCGCATAGAACAACGGGATAAACACGGTGTTCCTGTCCCCATATTCAAAATCAAACCACAGCTTATCATAGATGCAGGCCATCTTTGTCAATCCATCTGCATACAATTTGACACACTTTGGTATTTGACTAGTAGTGCCACCCGTTAGGAAGTGAGCCGCGATCTTTCCTTCCTCATAAGGAAAACCATATGGCTCTTTGACCTTTTTCCCGAGGGCGGCAAACTCTTTGAGCCGCATGATCTCCATCCCCTGCGGTAGAGTCTTATGCGCTTTTACATATTCGTCCAAAAAATCCTTTTTGTCGATCAGACCCTTGGCCTGCCCCGCCAGCTTGACAACAGGATTCATATAATCTGTAACACTGGTGACAATAAGGTTTTTTACGCCCGCCTGACGCAGTTTTGACACCAGGTCATCGGAGAGAAATCCATCAAATATAATGGCAGTCTGACTGTTCACTCCTGTTGTATACTTCTCAGTATACGCTTGCAGGAACCCCGGTCCGACCATGTTCGCAATCTTATTGGCGTCAATGGCCCCGTAGAAAGCGTTGACAGACGCGATAGTGGAAGGCGCGGATATCGTTATCGCACTCTCTTCCAGTCCATCGACATGGATAAAAGCTTTTTTGAAGTCCTCAAACATCTGAAACGTCTCGGCATAGGTGAATTTGTTGCCGAAGTATTCTCCCGCAACGTTTTTCATGTTGTCCTTGTTGCGGATGCGCAAATCCTCTACGACACGTAATCTAGGGTTCTCGATGAGAATAAAGTCTTTGTTCATGCCATACCTCCTAAGATTGTCAAAAAGTGTACTATTTGACAAAAGCCGGTTCCCGCCCGGAAACCGGCTTTTGTCTTTCAAAAACACGCTTTTTGACAGGCAAAATCCCCGAAAACAGTTGCCAACAGGTGGAAAACACGCTATACTATGTAAAAATGTCCG
>CANQUM010000060.1 GCA_947627045.1 uncultured Clostridia bacterium | reverse complement strand
CGCGCTGCAGTGAGAGTGGGAACTTCGCGGTAAGAGGCAGGAACTCCGCAGTAAGGTTCGCGGTAAGAGGGAAACTTCGCAAGTTGTTTTGCAAGTATTCACGATTTATGATGAACGGTTTACGATTTTTATGACTCACACGAACTCCGCAGTAAGGGGTGAGGAACTCCGCAGTAAGGTTCGCAGTAAGGTTCGCAGTAAGGTTCGCAGTAAGGGGCGAATCAAAGAGAAGGACGAAGCGAATTTGAAGTGCGAATTCGAGAATTTCTCTCTCAACGCTTCAGATTATACCACCCCGAATTAGCAGCGTACGATAAACGAGGTGCTATTCATTGACAACGTGCGTATTGCGCATGCTCTTCGAATCATGAACGTATGCAGGAGCGCCTTTAGCGCCATCATCATGATGACCGTTTGTTGTCATGATTTTTGATACGTATAAACAATGATATCAGTCAATAAGAGCATTCTCTCTGTTTGTGGATTGCAAGATTAAATGCAACAGGTTCTTGGCACAAAGAGGCTGCCAGGAAGTTCAAATCATGCCAGAGTAATTTCTCCAAAACAAACCAAGACTCTATGAATCAAAACACGCAAACGAATTGTTCAACATTATTCAATGCGTTTGCTGCGGGTGTATGTGAAGTTTTTCCAATCGCCGCAGTTGGGCAATTTGCTTCTTCCTGGCTTTGTAAGTGCGGCGGCGCTTGCCAAAGGTTATTTTGCTCATGAGGCGGTAAAAGAGCAACCTGCCGAGTGTCGGCTTGATGACTTCATCGGAAAGAAGGTACGACCCGTTGAGTTCAAGGATTTTTGCTTCGTCGCTCTCTTGAATATGAAACAAAAAGAGTGTCAGGCAAAATTCGCCCAAGTACCCCAGAAAACGTTTTGCGGCCGGTCTCAGATGCGTGCTGTCCACTTGCCTGTCCACTTCGGCAAGGATGCGGAAACAAAACTCGCTGTATTCAAAAAAGAGCTCTCGCCGCATGATAAACATATTGCACAAGTACTGCACACTGCCCTGCTCAAGTTTGTCCGCTGCTGCCGCGTAGTCCGGATAGAGGCGCCGCACGGCCTCCAACAGCAGATCAAACCATTCACCCTGCTGACCGGCAAGGCACGTGTACTGCTCCCGTACGCTTACCTTCCCCAGGTTCCGCACATCGTATGGCTTGAGCACTACGCAATCCTGTTCCGCCACGCGCTGCACGATAAGCTCATCACGAACATGCTGCATATACGCCGGCGTGACGTAGGGGACGAAATAAACGTGTCCTCCCGGAAGCCATACACCCTCCGGATTCCCCTTCCAATCATCGAACATGAAATGGCGGCGGTAGTGCATGAATCCCACGTACTCCGGGTTCCCTGCAGCCTCGTAATTTTTCCACACCCAGTACTGTGCCGTCAGCTCGCAGTACTTGTCATTCTCCGCAGAAATATTCTCCCCTTCATCATCCCGCAGCATTCCTTCATACAGCGCATCCGCCCCTGCACACCCCGTCTGTATAGGTGTCAGAATCTTGCTTTTCACCAGTTTGTGACGGTCGTGGTAACTCAGGTAGATTTTGATGTTCATCGAGAGCTTTTTATATTTGTTCCGTCAACTGGTTCCAGTGGCATTCTTTATTCAGCTGACACACTGAGCCTTTCCCCCGGTTGGTCTCCTTCGCATTTATTATCTCTGCGTTAAACATAATGTAAAGGTGATTGGATTCCTTTTATAGGCGTGACATTCTATATAATATCTTCATAGTATGTAGGCAGATGTTCCCATTGATCCAAAAGAACTAAAAGAAAACTAACCCCTACCCCATGCTGGCGTCAGGTTCGCCCTAGGCGTAGAAGACACAGGCTGGCAGTCATCAACACCACGTTGAGTGTCTTTTCCTGTGCCAGGAAATAGATTCCAAGCACGATCGGGAGAAACATCGTCAGGAAAAGAACTGATGAAAAACCATGGTTATTTATTTGCATTGCTAACAGGCTGGGTGCATTACAATATCTAATGCGGCATTAGTCATGAACCATCCTATTTACTCTTTCTTTCACTGAGCACTCTCTTTAACTGTTTAAAATCTTCGGGGATACGTTCTTCATGCCTCAATAATTCTTTGATTATGATTTTCGTTTTTGATAAGAAATCTGTGCCTCCTTCTACGTTTTTAAAAAAAGAGTAATTGTTGATAAGTTCGTGTAAGAGTTTCTTTGCTGGCATTAGGGAAAGCCATTCTCCCTCTCCCCATTTCAGACGCTTCGCATTTCCCTGAAATAGATTCAAACAGCACTCGAACAGTTCAGTCAATCTTTCTTCGGATAAATTTTTTGACATACTTCTAATTTTTTTGGCAATTTCGGGACACTTACATAACTCATCAAGTGCTGCTTTCTTATTTTTATAACGTAGCATATCCTTCTCACGGGGTATCTCTACCCATTTGGCTTTATTTTCCTCACGAACCGTCACAAATACGTATTGAGCAACATATAAAAAAATATATTTTTTTGCATAATTTAGTATTTCTTTTTTTATTTTATCTTCAACTTTCTGCTTAGCATAAACACTTTGAGAGAGAAAAACAGGATCAAGGAAGTAACTTTCAATTTCCTTCTTTCGCCAGTATAACAGGTTCGTTTTGCCTTCCGCAAAAGATTTCCACGACTCTTCAACTTTCTCACTATCTATAAAATGATCGCGGTCAACAATGAAATAACTCTCAGGTTGGACACTTTTAAAAGATTCTGCAACAGCGCGAATGCGCGATGAAGTCCCCAGATACTCGACTCTTATGTCCAACAGATTCTCCAAAACAAACTTGTCTATAGAGGTCGCATTGCCCTCCACGTATAGAGTTACAGTGCTCCCATTATTAACCTCAGCTGAATTTCCTCCTCTTTTTGCTTTCATACGTAATTTTATTGGTAAAGAAATATGCGCCTTTCACTCGCAATCTTTCGTACAATATGCTCCGAATGAGTTGCTATAATGTATTGGTTCTTCGGCGCTAATTCCACAAGTGATTTTATAAACATTCCATGCCATTGTGAATTAAGATGTAATTCCGGTTCATCAATAAGTACAACATAAGGTTCTTTCTTTGTTGTCTCCCATATCAAAAATAGAGTGGATATCATTTCCTTCTGCCCAGAACTTAAGCTATCGAAAGGGAAAGAAAGATCTTCATTCTTAACCATTATATCCATTGTACTATCAACGTGAGGAAGAAGCCGATCATACTTCACGTTTGCGTACTTCATGAGTAAACTCTCAAATATTTCCATACTCCTTTGAGGTTCCTTCCCTTTAGTTTCCCCAAATAGACCGGCATTTGTCATGAGATGCATAATGATTTTGTGCTTGAAAACACTAGCAGGCTCTCGCCGATTAATAAATACGTACCTTTCATCCTTTTCTAGATCGTTCTCACTACGTGCTATTAAACCTAAATCCGGATTGCTTTCTTTAATCTTTCTGTAACCGTGAATATAGAGCAATCTGGGGGATATTACGGGTTCAGGATACTCACCTAAAATAACGTTAAGCGCACATCCCTCTCCCAACCTATTTTCTTGTGGATTTTTTGGCGTTACAGAAAACCTCCCATCTTTAGATATAGTCACTTTTACGCGCCGTTCTCCTTCCTTCTCTAAAATGACTCCTTCAATTATTGCCTCTTTAGCTTCCCCACGAACAACGTTCATTGTCTCTCGGAAGCGAGTACGGAATTCACTGCGAAATCGGAATTGACCTTTTGCCGCAATCACAAGTATTGCGCAGCATTCTAATAAACTCGTCTTACCTATGCCGTTTTTACTACCGATAACGCAAATATCCGCATCTCCCGGAAGGCATATAGAGGGAAATTGCAGACGAAACTTGCTAATTCCTTTATAATTAGAAATAGATATTTCTAGAACGCGAAATAAATTATTCATATGTGATTTTCTTACTATTTTACAGTTTGAGGAAAGATTTTGCGACAGATTTAATTCTTGTTTCAGAACTCGGTAGTTGTGTCGATTCAAAGTTTTGCATAATTTCAAACTTGATTTCATGCTTAGTAAACAAAGATGGTTCTTTTGGAGTATGCGTCCATCTCAAAAGAACCCGTGCCCCATTGTTGTGGCGAAGTGTGTTCATGAGCTGCGTTACAATGGCCGCTCGAAAAAACTGTAATGCTGTAACAACATTCTTTACTTTTGCTCTAGGTTTCAAAAAATTTCCTCCGGAAAGTTGGACGTCACAAAAAGAAAAACACGGAGGGATTGTAGCGAACTCGCGCCTCCCATGTTTTCCGCAACTCGCGCTCATCCTGTTATTGAGTTTTACCATTTTTCAGAATCTGAAGTAGATGAAGGGATTATAGGTCGCCGCTGCCAAGAAGGATATTGACAGGACAAACAGGCTGAGAAGCCAGACATTGACACAAGCAACGGTCACCTGCCTCTTTCCATGACCAATCAAGAGGCCTCTGAAAATAGGGAAGGAACAAATGATAGCCGCTGTCATCGCTATGATTTCAATGTTGTCAATATAGTACGGCAATTTATAAACAGGTTGCCCGCTGCTGTTCATGCCAAACATAGTTTTCAGGTACTGCCATGCATACGATAGTGTGTCGGCTCGGAAAATCACCCATCCGATTATAACCACCAGAAGCGCATACAGGTGCCTCAGTGGGGCAAGCAAATAGGTCGCTTTGTCATATCTCTGCAACAAATTGCCTGCTGCTTCATCGGGACTACTTTTTGTCTCAATATTTTTCGTCATGTTCCTGCCTACCTTTTCCACGATGATAAATACAGCATTCCATACGCCCCACACGATGAAACTCCACGTCGCGCCATGCCAAAACCCTGTGATCAAGAACACGATGAACAAATT
>CANQUM010000059.1 GCA_947627045.1 uncultured Clostridia bacterium | reverse complement strand
AGGGATATATCTGTGTGAATCATCTGCCGCCGTATAACCAGAATGATTGGAACGACGCGCTGAAGGTTATGGTCGAGAAAACGAAAATTCAGACAAGTAGTCTAAGTAGCGACCGTAAATTAAGACTGTGAAATCATGAATTTAAAAATAAAGGAGTGTCATTATGATTGAATACATTTTCAATGAAAATATTGCTGTGGCGGACACCGGCGCTGTTGTCAATGCCGCAAACGGTCAGGGCTATATGGGCGGCAAGAGATGTATAAACGAAATGCACCGTGGTGTTGCCGAAAACATTCAGTATTTTAGCGAGGGGAAAATTGAAACGCTTGCAAAAGCCGAGTGTCGGAAAAGGGGCGGCTTATTCGGCGTTCGTCCCGGAACGGTTTTCTACACTGCCGCACCGTTGTTAAATACGCGGTATATAATTCACGCTGTGACAATGCGCTATCCCGGAAGCAAAGCACGAATAAAAACAATAGAAAAGCTTGCTCCTGAAATATTAAAAGTCGCCGAACACCTTAATATTGAGACTATTTCCGTACCAATGCTGGGTTGCGGAACCGGCAGACTTTCTCATTCAGACGTTTTAAAAATTTTCGATAAATATTTTAAAAACAGCAGCAAGCGGTTTTACATATATTTATTTAAAAAGGATAAGGAAAACCGATAAGCGCACAGAGCGAGGGAGTGTCATTATACATGATTAATGGCCGTTTGTCCGAAATTATACATATTTTTTAGAGTAAAAAATCGACTTAAAATAACAACAGGAGGCTCAAATGAAAAAGCTCAATTATTTTTATATGCCGAACCGAGCCTTCAGCTTCGGGCTCTCGGCAAATGAAATCTCCGTGCTGGCTGTGATGTACGCCTGCGCACGAAATAACGTCGTGAAGATCAGTCAAAGGACGATAGCCGATAAGCTCGGCATTAAAGATGAAAAAACAGTTTCACGCTGCATTCGCAAGCTTAGCGAGTGCGGCTTTATTTTTGCCTCAAAACGCCCATATTCGGGGATAAATCGCTTAGGGGTAACAGTTTACTATCTGCTTCCGGCAAAAGCCTCAGACGGCTATTTCAGAGCGAACAGGCGCGTAGTTTTAAACCGTCGCCTCAAGACGTCGCATTTGAGAGTTTATTTGTTTATCTGCAAGGCTGTTACAAACGCTGCCAAGACAATGTGGAACAGCTATAACGATATTGCCCTGGCGTTAAAAAGCACAAGGTCAGCCGTGATAAACATCATAGCTGACCTTGTTAATTTAAAGCTTATCAGAAAGCTCCGCGTCAAGGACAAGAACGGAGCGTTTTCCGATAACCACTATACTCTTTGCAGTATAAGGGAACGCGAGATAAAAAAGGCGGGAAAAAGAAAGGACCGCAGGCCATTTCCGGTCACCCACAGTCCAGTCCATATTTTCCTCGCCAATAGGATCGCCCATCCCATTGCCCAAGATTATAATACAACGGCGGGACGGCGGTGTCAAGGGAATAAAGCGGGAAAAATCCGGCGATATTGTAAATATTTTTTTAACAGCAGGGGTAGTACTCGAAAACGGAGGTCTATATATAACCCACTCTCCCCTACAGAAAAAAGAATAATATTAAGACTATAAAGATTTATACTTAATCCGAGTAAGGGCACTTAGGTTTCGGAGTGATTATACAAGCTGTATAATAATCTTCTCCGATCCTCGCCGTGTCAGCTGGGCGCATTATACAACTCGTATTTTCACCTTTCTTTTTTTCTTTTCTGCCGGTGTTTTCATCACAGAGCAAAGCTTCATAGCCCACAGACTCATCTCTCCTGCGCGTGTAATACGCCGTTTTCTTTTTTTTTAATCCCTCGACCGAGTTTTTTTATTTCAAACACCTCGGCGCGGCGGCTCGGGTAAAAATTTCTTTTTCTAGTGGATTCTCGGAAAACCGGAACCGGTTCCGCTTTGCTATCATTTATGAATGTTGCCTAAATCAAGATATTTCCTTTGCTGTCTTTCAATCAGCTCGCGCATCCATTTTGGCGGCTGCTCGCCTTGTGCTATTATTTCGCCGTTCTTGTATATTCCAACCTCGCAGTAGCCGTTGTAATTATCATAAAAATGAGCGATATCGCAGTATGGCAGAATTTTTTCGAGGACTTCAAATCTGTTTGCAAATCTCTTAATTACATTTTCTCTTGGAATATCATGACCGCCTTTTTTCACGCGGTTAGCAATTCGCTCCAGTGATTCCTCAACGGTATCAAGCCCAACATAATATAATCTTATATAGTAGCCTCTTTCCTTAGCCTTAGATATAATTTTTTCGGTTCTAATACCGCTGAGTGTTGTTTCCTGCGTAAAAGTAATTCCTCTGTTTATGCAATCGTCAATTAGAGCAACGGCCTTTTTCCCTCCAAGCAGACGATCACCGTTGAAGCTTTCATTAATTTTATCAACATTAATAATAACGCCAAAATCATTTAACCGTGATTTTAATAATCCTATCAAACTGCTTTTGCCAACGCCGTTTACTCCTCCGACTATATTATATATCTTCATTTCAAACACCTCTAACATTGCAAATAATAATACAAATGAAAAAATAAGTCAAGGAAGCTTACGGAGTTATAAAAAAGAGCTTTTATAATACTTCAAAATGCTATATTTAGACCCATTTCGGTTAAATATGCATTCTGTGCATCTATATGTTTCTGTTCGTATTCTGTGAATACGTCGCAGTATGTATTGATTGTAGTTTTTATATCGGTATGTCCTAACAATTTTTGCAAAACCGGCGCAGGCATTCCCGATTCGATTGCACGGGTCGCGTAGGTATGCGCAGCATATGCTGATTAACATTATATCCGTTTCCGATGTTTTTTGATTTGCAAAATCGTTTGAATTCCATGTTAACCTGAGACGTTGTTATTAATGTACCGTCTTTTGCAGTAAACAGCAAATCATCCGGGGCGATATTTGTTATATAATTTTTAATCAGCGCCATTATTTCTGAACTGACGTGCAATACGCGCTGCCCCGCATATGTTTTTGTTGTTTTGCCGACGATCGGGCGATCATTAATATCGCGCGAAATTGTTTTGTCGATATTAATTGTATTTTCAGAAAAATTAATATCCCTGACTTTTAAGGCATTGATCTCCCCCATTCGTGCGCCGGTGAACAATGAAATTAACATTTGTTCACGATATAACACTCTATTGTCGGCCATCAGCGCCGCAATAAAATCCCTCTGTTCTGTAACCGTGAATGCGGATATTTTTTTATTGGGTTTGTTAGACATGGGTCGCTTAAACCGTTGCTTGTTGTCCAGCGGATTATAATTGATGTATCCGCTGAATACCGCCTGTTTAAACGCAAAATTCAACAAGCCGTAAGCCTTGGAGATTACTGAATTTGAATAATCGGTTATGCTGATTAAAAAGTCGGTGATTTCTGCATCTGTAATTTTATCGACTGTTTTCCCCGTAACAAAATAATATCGCTCTAAAATTTTCAGAGTTTCGATTTTTCTACGATAGGAAACATCGCTTATTTCATTTGTGGCCTTTTGATAGTCAATAGCTTGCTTTAAAATGCTCTGGATTGTCTGAGCCTTTTCCGTGAGCTTGACGCCGCCATTTTGCAGCTCCTTCAATTTTTCCAGCTTTTCGAGGACTGTCTTCTGCGTCTTACCGTAAACAACTTTCCGTTTTAGTTTACCTGAGCTATCGTCTCGAATTGAGATTTGGCCGCACCACAGCCCTTTTTTTTCGTTTTTGTAGATTGTTCCTTCACCGTTTGCTCTTTTTTTCACCAATACCGCCTCTTTAATATAATAGATAGCGAAAGTCAACGACAAAACAATTATATATTGTTATTGTTTAAGCCTCTTTAGCTCCAAAAAGTTGATTATTTTTAACATACCGACCGCCTGAAACAAGATCGGCGGAATAATCCAGCAGCTTGCTTTGACCGTCGTCATTTAATTTATCATAGTTGCTTAACAACTTTTGCCTGTTGTCGTCCTCAATTTCAATGGGGGCGATTATTTTTTTGTCTTTTTCTGTTGGCTTTGCTGATTTAATTCCGAGAATTTTATCAACCGCGAGTTGTATATCGTGGTTATTACGGTAGGCTGTTATGATTGATTGTTCACGAGGGGATAAATCATTAATATTGTGAGTAAGATCCGTCTCTCCTGTTATAAAAGAAACTGGATTCATTTTTAGGGCTTTTGCAAGCAGGGCTATTTTATCTCTCTTCATATTTGATATAAATCCATCTTCCCATTTTTTTACAGTGCTTTTACTAACACCAACAATATTTCCTATTTCCTCTAAAGTTAGTCCCAATTCCATACGTCTCTGTTTTATCATTTCACCAATATTCATAATTTTTACCTCTATGCACCTGTTTTGTGTCTTTATTATACCTCAAAAGTTTCTAATGCGCAACTACTTCAAGAGAAAAGAGGAAAAAAGTTTCCTAAAGTGGTTGACATCCAGAAAGAATCTGATATAGCGAAAGTATCTTAAAGGAAACGAGGGTTGAAATGAAATGAACATTAATGATTTACGTGCTGAAATAGCAAGGAATAATTTGTCAATACCAAAACTTGCAAAACTAATAGATATGAATAAAAAGACGCTTTATAAACGTATAAATGGTGAAGTTAGTTTTACGCAAAAAGAAATATTGGCAATTTCAAGAGTGTTAAACTTGTCGCCAGATAAAATAATGTCTATTTTTTTTGCTGAAAAAGTTTTCTAAAAGAAACAATTTCTGCGAAAAATGTCCGCAAAACAAAACATCCACTGCCATTGGCTATTGCTCTCGCCAATAAACGTCATTGCTCCGTGTTTATGACTTTATAACAGAAAAGGAGGAGGAATAAAAATGTCTGCAATAAAAATTGAAACTAATCTTAATGACCTTGATGACCAGCTCAGGAAGGTGAGCCAGCTTATAGAGAGCCTTAATGAGATGGAAGATAAGGTTACAATGATTAGATTTTTAACGATACAAGAATTTTCCGAAA
>CANQUM010000058.1 GCA_947627045.1 uncultured Clostridia bacterium | reverse complement strand
TGTAATGGAAATCAAGTAGTTTCCAACGGAAATCGCAAGGTGCGATTTCAAAACAGTATTCACGCAGGTCATGTTGGAGTTAAGCTTCAACCAATAACCATTTAGGAGGAAAAAATAATGCAAAAGGGAATCATCGGTAAGAAAATCGGTATGACACAGATTTTCGACGAAGCAGGAAAGTTTATTCCTGTTACGGTTGTAGAGGCAGGTCCCTGCGTTGTCGTTCAGAAGAAGACGGTTGAAAACGACGGCTATAATGCTGTTCAGCTTGGATTCGGCGACATCAGGGCAAAGAGAGTAAACAAGCCTTTACAGGGTCATTTCAAAAAGGCTGACGTCGCTTTGAAGAGAACGCTAAAAGAGTTCAGACTTGACGACATTAACTCATTGAACGTCGGCGACATTGTAAAAGCAGACACTTTTGCTGAGGGCGACATCGTCGATGTCAGCGGCACAAGCAAAGGTAAGGGCTTTGCAGGAACAATCAAACGTCATAACTTTGCAAGACTTAAAGAGTCGCACGGTACAGGTCCTGTTCACAGGCACGCAGGTTCTATGGGAGCTTGTTCATCACCTTCGAGAATTTTCAAGGGAAAAGGAATGCCTGGACAGATGGGTAATGAAAAGGTTACTATCCAAAACCTAGAAGTTGTAAAGGTTGACGCAGAAAATAATCTTATCGCAATCAAGGGCGCTATTCCGGGTCCTAAGAACGGTACGGTTACCGTTGTTGATTGTGTTAAGAAGGCTTAGTGGAAGGAGGAAGTAATATGCCACAGGTTTCAGTATATGATATGACAGGCAAAGAGGTTGCTACCGCTGAGCTGAAAGATTCTGTTTTCGGAATCAAGCCGAATAAAGCTATAATGCACGCAATGGTTGTTAATTACCTTGCTAATCAAAGACAGGGTACACATTCTACTCTCACTCGCTCAGAAGTAAGAGGAGGAGGAAAAAAACCATGGAGGCAAAAGGGTACAGGTCATGCAAGACAGGGTTCTATCAGGGCTCCGCAGTGGGTTCACGGCGGAATTGCAATGGGACCAAAGCCCAGAGATTACAGCTATTCGTTAAATAAGAAGGAAAAGAGACTTGCTATGAAGTCTGCACTTTCTTCAAAGGTGCTCGATAATGACATTGTTGTTGTTGACTCTATCAAGTGTGATGAGTTCAAGACAAAGACAATGGTCGAAATGCTGAAAGCGCTTAATGTAGAGAGCAAGGCACTTGTTGTTATGCCTGAGGTCGATTTAAAGGTCGTTAAGAGCCTTTCGAACATTCCGGGTGTTAAACCTACTCTTGTCAACACATTAAACGTATATGACATTCTCAACCATGATAAGTTCATCGTTGTTAAGGATGCCGTAGATAAGATTGAGGAGGTTTACGCATAATGGAAAAAACTGCTCAAGATATTATTTTAAAGCCTATAATCACTGAGGCTTCTATGGAAGGCTTAGAGATGAATAAGTACACATTCAAGGTTGCTAAAAACGCAAATAAGATTGAAATTGCCAAGGCTGTCGAAGAACTTTTCGGAGTTAAGGTTGCTAAGGTAAATACAATGAATTGCAGAGGCCGTAAAAAGAGAATGGGTATGTATGAGGGAAGAACTTCTTCATGGAAAAAGGCAATCGTTACACTTGCTGAAGGCGAGAAGACAATCGAGTTCTTTAATAACTTGGTATAACAGACTTCGGCAGAGGCTCTGCAGATTGTGCAGAGCGTAGGTATGGGAGCTTAAAAGCTCTCGCAAAACAAACTTCAAAGGAGTGAAATTCAAATGGCAATAAAGAGCTATAAGCCTACGACTCCGGGAAGAAGAGGTATGACTACTATTGATTACTCTTCCTTGTCGAAGGTTGCTCCGGAAAAAAGCCTGATTCAACCGGTCAAGAAAAAGTCCGGAAGAAATAGTTACGGCAGAATTACTGTTCGCCACAGAGGAGGCGGAGTAAGAAGAAAGTACCGTATAATTGATTTCAAGAGAAACAAGCTGGATATGAACGCAGAGGTAATGACTCTTGAATATGATCCGAACCGTTCAGCATTTATTGCTCTTCTCAAATATGAAGACGGTGAAAAAAGATACATTCTCGCACCTCACGGATTAGAGGTCGGAGATATTGTTCGCGCAGGTGCTGACGTTGACATCAAGCCCGGTAACGCAAGTCAATTGCAGAACATTCCTGTAGGTACTTTCATTCATAATATTGAGCTTTATCCAAGCAAGGGCGGTCAGCTTGTCCGCAGTGCGGGAAATATGGCTCAGCTTATGGGTAAGGAAAACGGATACGCACTTGTAAGACTTCCATCGGGAGAGATGAGAAATATTCCGCTTAACTGTATGGCAACTATAGGTCAGGTTTCAAATATCGACCACAGCAATGTCAACTACGGTAAGGCAGGAAGAAAACGTCATATGGGCTGGAGACCTACTGTACGTGGTTCTGTTATGAACCCGAACGACCACCCTCACGGCGGTGGTGAAGGTAAGTCGCCTATCGGACGTCCGGGACCTGTATCTCCTTGGGGCAAACCAACTCTCGGATACAAGACCCGTGCTAAACACAACAGGTCAGATAAGTTTATCGTAAAACGTAGAAACGGCAAATAACGAAAGGAGAACTGAATAATGGGCAGAAGTGTTAAAAAGGGACCTTTCGTACAAGAGGTTCTACTCAAAAGAGTTAAAGCTATGAATGAAACAGGAGAAAAGAAAGTCTTAAAGACATGGAGCAGAGCTTCAACGATTTTCCCTGATTTCGTAGGTCATACATTCGCAGTTCACGACGGACGCAAGCACGTTCCTGTTTATGTAACCGAAGATATGGTAGGTCATAAGCTGGGTGAGTTTGCACCGACAAGAACATATAAGGGCCACGCCGGTTCAAAATTATCAAACACCGGTAAGTAGTCGCCGAAGGGAGGATTTCAAATGGAAGCAAGAGCTATACTGAAGGATGCTCGAATTGCTCCTCGTAAGGTTAAGATAGTTCTTGACCTTATAAGGGGAAAGGATTATGATGTTGCTATGGCAACATTAAAGCACACACCTAAAGCTGCCTGTGAATATCTTGAAAAGCTTCTGAAGTCGGCCGCTGCAAACGCAGAAAATAATCACAGCATGGATAAAAATAATCTCTATGTTGCTGAGTGTTTTGTGTGTCCGGGAAGAACTTTGAAAAGAATTATGCCAAGAGCAAAGGGCAGAGCTTACAGAATTTTAAAGAGAACATCTCATGTTACTTTAGTTCTGAAGGAAAAGGAATAGGCTGGAATAGGAGGTAGATTATGGGTCAAAAAGTAAATCCGCATGGATATCGTGTTGGAATAATCAAAGATTGGGATTCCCGTTGGTTTGCGAACAAATCAACTTTCGGCGATACGCTTGTAGAAGACCATAAGGTAAGAAATTATATCAAAAAGACCTTATATTCAGCAGGTGTTCCGCGTATTGAGATAGAGAGATTTGCAGATAAAGTTAGGATTCACATTCACTGTGCAAAGCCGGGAATGGTAATCGGACAAAAGGGAGCAACTATTGAGAAGCTTCGTCAAAAGATAGAAAAGATGATAAACAAGTCGGTTGCTATAAACATCATTGAGGTTAGACAGCCTGACTTGAATGCACAGCTTGTTGCTGAAAGAATCGCTTTAGATCTTGAGAACAGAATTTCTTTCAGAAGAGCAATGAAGCAAACTATCGGCAGAGCAATGAAGTTTGGCGCAAAGGGTATCAAGACAAGATGCTCGGGACGTCTGGGCGGCGCTGAAATAGCAAGAGCTGAAAGCTATCACGAGGGTACGATCCCTCTGCAGACAATCAGAGCTGACATTGATTATGGTTTTGCTGAGGCAGATACAACTTACGGAAAAATCGGAGTTAAAGTCTGGATCTATCGCGGAGAGGTTCTGAAGGGCGAGGTTCCTGAAACTCAGAAGAGAGAGACTAAGGACAGACCAAGACGCCGCAGCAGAGGAAACGGCGACGACAGACCAAGACGCCGCAGTGCAAGACCTAGAAACGATAAAAAAGAAGGAGGTAACGAATAATGCTACTTCCAAAGAGAGTAAAACACCGTAAACAGCACAGAGGACGCATGACAGGAAAAGCGCTCCGCGGAAACAAGGTTACAAACGGTGATTACGGTTTACAGGCACTTGAGCCTGCATGGATAACTTCAAACCAGATCGAGTCAGCCCGTATCGCTATGACAAGATACATCAAGCGTGGAGGACAGGTTTGGATAAAGATATTCCCTGATAAGCCGGTAACTAAAAAGCCTTTGGAAACTCGTATGGGTAAAGGTAAAGGTGCTCCTGAATATTGGGTAGCAGTTGTTAAGCCCGGAAGAGTTATGTTTGAGATAGAAGGCGTTTCGGAAGAGATTGCAAGAGAGGCTATGCGTCTTGCAGCACATAAGCTTCCGATAAAGAGTAAGTTTATAGCTAAAGAAACTCAAGAAACGGGTGGTGAGCAATAATGAAAGCAAGTGAAATCAGAGATTTATCAGAGCAGGAGCTTAACGAGAAATTAGCAGAGTTAAAGCAGGAACTGTTTAACCTTCGTTTTCAGCATGCTATCAATCAGCTTGACAATCCTATGAGAATGAAGGCAGTCAAGAGGGATATTGCTCGTGTTAAGACATTCATTCGTAAGCAAGAGTCCAGCGTACAATAATAAAGAGGAGGATTAACTGTGAGCGAAAGAAATCTTAGAAAAACAAGAGTAGGAAAAGTTGTTTCTAACAAGATGGATAAGACAATCGTTGTCGCTATTGAGGATAAGGTTCAACATCCGCTTTATAAGAAAATCATTAACAGAACTATGAAACTTAAAGCACATGACGAGAACAACGTATGCAACATAGGCGACGTGGTTGAGGTTATGGAAACCCGTCCTCTTTCTAAGGATAAGAGATGGCGTTTGGTTAAGGTTCTGGAAGAAGTAAAGTAGTAATAGTAAGTAGGTTGAAAAAGAGAAATTCTCTTAATTTAGACCTTTTAAGTTTGAAAGGAGGAACGCAC
>CANQUM010000057.1 GCA_947627045.1 uncultured Clostridia bacterium | reverse complement strand
ATATTAGACGAGACTACAGCAAGTTTCACTTCTGAATTACTTACTAAATTAAACGGTTTATCAAACTATGATGACAGTGGAATAAAGAAAGATATTACAGACCTAAAAGGTAATAAGCATAACCATTCCAATAAGCTAGTATTAGACAAAATTACAGCTAGCTATACGGTAGAAGAACAAAACAAGCTATTAGGAATAGATGAGGGCGCCAATAAGACCACAGTAGACACAGAGCTTGATGAAACGTCTGAAAATGCTGTGCAAAACAAAATTGTTGCTGAGAAATTCAAGGAACAAGAAGAAACTATTAAAACATTGCAAGAAGATGTAGACAATCTAGCTTTAAGCCTACAGCCAATGACGCCCGAAGAAGTAGATGAAATGTTTGACCGAGTTTTCAATGGTGAGTAGTTATGTCAAAAGAAAATGCTAATAATACTGAAAAGGTAATATCCAATGTAACTATAGAGGAAATTCTAGTAGGTCTTAAAAATGCTAATGAAAAAGTAATATCTAATGTAACTATGGAGAAAATCCTAGCAAGTCTTAAAGAGCTTTTTGCACAAAAAACAAACAAATTCAACGCTGGGACGTTTGCACTCTATAGTGGTTATCAAGAGTGTTTTTGTGGATTTGCTCCACGCAAGATAAATATATATATTGATTCTCTTCAAGGTGTTTCTAACTACGACGGCTTTCCATTATGTATATGGGAAGATGGTAATTTATCAGTATTGCCTGATTTTGAAGGAAGCGACTTCAATATAGAAATAAATCCTGATGGATTTACTTTTTTCTGTTCAGAAATCGGAACTCAAATGTATCTTCGTTGGGAGGCTTATGCGTAAAAAAGATTACCGCTCGGCAATAAAATGTCGGGCGGTTTTTTTGTTTGATAAATCTACACGAATTTTACACGTTTTATGCAATTTGACTTAATTTTTGACTATTTAGCTTAAAGCTATTCAGAGCTTGAAATAGCGTAAAATAAAGGCTTTGAGCCAAATTGAGTATCTTAAAAATTTGAAAGAATATCTGATAATAGTCCTCGCCGTCTCCGCCACCGGCGAGGCGCCGGAGCCTGTTCGCGTTTCACATTTTGTGGAACGTGAATTTTTTATATCTCTCGTTACTATTTATATCTTATTTTTCAAGTATTTACAGCAGGGGGTAATTCTGCACGCACTGCCGCCTTTGGCAAGTTAGCTGAGGGCGGTATTTTTTATGAAACGGCGAGCTAATACTTAGAAAAAAGCAATATTGCCACTGGAGCCTGTTCGCGTTTCACATTTTGTGGAACGTGAATTTTTTATTATAAATTGATATAGTAAGAGTCAGTTATTCGTTCCTCGAATTTGGCGAAACATGATTTTCTGTATCATTTATGGACTCAAACTATCACCAATCAAATATTTAAAAAATCTATCTAATGTGGTATAATAAAAAATTGTTAAGTTTTTTATTGTTTGAGTTGGGAATAATTATATTTTTATAGTATATATAAATACAAGTTTACTCTTGATTCTATATAATTAAGAAAAATATTTTATTAAAATGCACCCTGTTCATACAATGAAACGTGTATAATATGAATAGAGTTCTTTTGGGAATATAAATTTAACTGAATTGTTAAGGATAGAAGGAGGACAGATATGCAGAAAAAATATGCCGGAATGGATTATGAGGAAGTCGTGCGGCTTTTTTCTGATTACATCACAAGAATGTGCGTTGTATGGACGCAAAATTCAGAGGCAGCAAAGGATTGTTTTCAAAATACGTTTCTTAAACTATACCAAACGTCAAAAGAGTTTGACGACAAAGAGCATATTAAGGCTTGGCTGTTTACTGTTGCCCGAAATGAGTGCCGTGATTACCACAGGACATTTTGGAACAGAAATGTGGATAAAGGATACTTTTTTCAAGAAGGCTCAACAAATCTATTGACATATGATGAGGAGGCATCAGATCTGGTGGATAGTTTGCATAGATTGCCCATAAAATACCGTGAAGTGCTTATGCTATATTATTACCAAGGATATGACGTAAAGGAAACGGCTGAGATTCTCCATATCAATGTCAATACTGTGAAGTCAAGATTGCGCCGGGGCAGGGAGAAGCTTGCAAAAATTATTCAGTGTACAGATGAAACGAATGGAGGTTAATGATGGATTATAAAAAATTAGACAAAATAAAGACTCCTGAGAAATGGCTGGATTTATTGGATACAGCAGTGAAATTTGAAAAAGAAGGTCAAGATAGCAGCGAAAATTCCGTCGTAAAGAAAAAAAGACAAGGTATGCGGATGGCAGCAATATTGATTTGTATACTGGTGTGCATAACAGGAATCACAGCGGCGGCTACGAGTTCTGATACATTTCGAGAATTTTTATCAAATGTTTTTGGGCAGCATAAAGTTACGGAGATTGACCGTGAGCAAAATAAGGATACCCAGTCTTCAAATTTGAAAATGCCGGATATTGTGGCTGAATCTGATGATACCGTTGATTTGAAAGAAAATATGTCGGTTGCAGGAAAGCAGGAAAGCTTTGTCAGTGAGTATCATTATGACAAAGAGGATAACGAAGTTGTAGATTATGTGTATGAGGTCGTGAAAGGCGGTCTTAGAAAACTGGAACCCGTACAGTTTCAGGGGAATTATGATGGGAAGCAGTTTTCATTCGAGTATGCTACAGTAGGAAGTGAGATATATGGATTCAATTATTCAGGTGGCATAGATGAGGTTTTCCACTATGTGAACGGCGATACTGTATATGCGGATTTATATCAGATGAATGCTGATAATGAGATAAAAAAAGAATGTATCGCTGAATTGAACCTAAGGACAGGGGAAGTTACAAAGCTTTCCGGGGACAAGATGATCTGTAATTTTATAATGTCTCCGGGTGGAAAAGTGATTCTCTGCAACCATAGGTCAGACTGCTACTGGTCTGTATTTGATCTTGCGGAGAAAACCGAGAAACGGGTGGATAATATAGATGGCTATGCGCACACAGATGAAATAGGATTTGTCGATGATTATCACATTCTAACACTAGGAGAACCATATTTCAAAAATAACACAGAATATTACACCACCCGGCTTATCAACCTGTCCACAGGAAAGGTTGATAAAGAATATGACGGATACGGCGAAATAAATATGCAGTGGTCTTACACTCTGAAAGACAAGACGCTGAACCTTGTTTGTATTACAAATAATAAGACCTTTTCTGTAGAAAATGTAGACGCTGATGTTCAGCCGATGTCCTCAGCAGGCGACTATGTGCTGTTCGGGAACTGGGAAGAGGACGATACGCCGATCTATTTAATAAATCTTCAAAATCAGACCTCATTAAAATTAGATATTCCAAAAGCGATGAAGTCCAATTTGGAAATACATCTGGTCAAGAATAAAAAAATGATGTTATTGGCAAACGATAAGAAAGCCTATCTGGTGGATATCAGTTCCTTATAATGAAGTATTTATAAAAATATTTGTTATACTTTTAAATTGATGCTGCATATTATAGTGTTAAAAAATAGTTTTATAGATTCATTTTGATGTTTTTACAGTTGCAGAAAATTCAAACTATCACTAACCAAATATTTGAAAAAATCAGGCACATAGAAAAATCTATGTGTCCGTTTTTTATACATAAAGCCAATCGTGTACATATGCTAGTAGAAATACCACCGAAGATGAGTGTAGCAGGATTTGTAGGATATCTAAAAGGAAAAAGTAGTTTGATAGCAGAGTACATAAAAAATCAGCTAAAAGATACGACCAAATAAGCTTCAAGGAGTATGAGAACCCGTTTACGGGTTGTAAGTAAGGGGAAAACGCAAGTGTCAGACTGACATGCACCTTCAAGGAGCTGCTAATAAGATAGGGCTTTACCCGCATATAAAATACCCCCGGCTACGCCGGGGGATATTTATTTCTGACCTATAGTTGAATACAGAATATTTAACACTTATCTGCAAATAATAAAACAAAATGTAAAAATCACGGAGTTAATATGTATCCTAAAAAAATTTACTACGAGCCTAAGGCACTTGACTATGAGCTGGGACAAAGGCTGAAAGAAAAATATTCTGATATTGAGTGGATTCCTATTGAAAGCCATAACAATATTGAGGAACTGAGAAATAAAAGCAATGTTGAATTTGTTGAGATGAAAAAATATCTGATTATCGGAATTAGAAAGACTCACAAATATGTGGAAAATCAAAAGGTTTCTGACTATCTTGTACCCTTTTCATCATCTGGCTGCAGTGCTATGTGTTTATACTGCTATCTTGTTTGCAATTATAATAAATGTTCATATCTTCGAGTGTATGTGAATATTGACAAAATGATTGAAAAGTTAATTGCGAAATCACATAAGACGGATAAGGTCTGCACATTTGAAATCGGTAGCAACAGCGATTTAATACTGGAAAATCAAATCACGGGAAGTCTTGTAAAGACTATTGAACGGTTCGCAGAACAAGGACGCGGGTTTATTACCTTCCCGACAAAATTCAGTATGGTTGACGATCTTCTTTCTCTTGATCATAAGGGCAAAACTATTTTCAGAATGAGTGTTAATCCTGAGATGATTATAAAAAAGGTCGAGATAGGAACTTCTCCTCTTAATGATAGAATTGAAGCAATTAACAAAATGTGCGATGCAGGGTACAGGGTAGGATTGCTTATTGCACCTGTTATTTTTGTTGATGATTGGGAAAGGCTGTATACTGAGCTTTTTGATACGCTGTCTGAAAGTCTTACGGAAAAGGTAAAAAGCGAAATGTTTATTGAAGTAATTTTTATGACATACAGCTATGTACAAAATGCAATTAACAGTCAGGCGTTTCCGAATGCTTTGAAGATATATAATAAAGAGCTTATGACAGGCAGGGGAAGGGGAAAGTATTGCTATAAGCAGGAGTACCGTGACAAAGCAGAAATATTTTTAAGAGAAGAAATCAAAAAGAGATTTGACGGTACTGAAATAGTATATGTAGTGTAAAGTTTTTTCTGCGGTTTATAATTTAAACACAGTGTAAAAGTTAAAAATGTATTTATGTTTAGAACTGTTTTAAGATTTGCCAATTTTTTTATTGACTTATTTGAAAAAAATACTATAATTAAATTAGACAAGCATATGTCGCAATCTGAAAAATATTCAGAAATATACAACAAGGAGTGTTTAATTATGGACAGTAAAGTAGCAAAGCTTATTAACGAACAGGTAAACAAGGAGTTTTATTCAGCTTATTTGTATTTGGATTTTGCAAATTATTATGCTGAAGCAGGTCTTGACGGCTTTGAAAACTGGTACAAGGTTCAGGCCCAGGAGGAAATGGATCATGCAATGCTCTTTTATCAGTATCTTCACAACAACGGCGAGAAGGTAACTCTTGAGGCTATTGCAAAGCCTGATATTGA
>CANQUM010000056.1 GCA_947627045.1 uncultured Clostridia bacterium | reverse complement strand
GTAATGGCGTATTGCCAATCATATCCGTAATATTTTGTATTCTCATAAAATCCTCCGAGGATAATAAGAAATTATCCTCGGAATTAAGATTTATATGGGAGGAACATATGAAAAATCTTTTAATCATCTCTCTGCATGCAGATCCTTCAATGCCGCCTGGGGTTGGTGAGTGGGGTGGCACACACACTTATATGAGAGAACTGTTAACAGAATTATATGATACTGATTATAATGTAATTTTAATAACAAGAAAAGTATATCCAAATGAGGAAACAGTCGAACAAATATCACCATTCTGTCGTATTTTACGGCTTACACTCGGCACTTTTGAAAATTTTGATAAACGTGACTTATATGAATTACATGAAGTTACCTTTCTTCAAGTTTTTGACAAATTAAATGAATTAAGATTTATTCCGGATATTATTCATAGTGTATATTGGAATTCCGGACATTTGGCAATGCGTTTATCAAATTTATGGAATATTCCATATGTACATAGCGTAATTTCAAATGGAAAAGGAAGGGATGCGCATGGTGCCACCGGGACTGCCTCACATCGTATTGAGATTGAAACACAAGTATTTACTCATGCGTCTATTATTTTATGTGTAGCAGAAAGTGAAAAGGCCGAAATTTGTAAGTATTATGAGATACAACCTTCAAAAGTTGTTGTCGCAGGACAATATATCCATCCGGTTTTTATATCCGCATCACATGATTCTTTTGGCTCGCCGCGTAAATCAGGTATCCATTATAAAGTTGAATCCACTTATTTTTCCCCTTATCTCCAAACAGAAATAACCACTGGAGAATGGTGGAAAAAACAAGTATTTACATATACGGGTAGACTTAGTATAGATAAGGGGATATCGTTTATTGTACAGGCATGGTATCATCTTCAACAAAAATACCATAAAGCATGTCCACCTCTATGGATAATTGGAGGAAGCCCAGCAGATATAGAAAATATCCGCTCTCAGCTCGGAATATCAGAACAAGAACTGTCAAGATTAGAGAATAACCGACAAATTATATGGTGGGGATTTTTAGATGAAAATGGTATTAGTGCCATTTATAGTAAAACATTAGCATTAATCACACATTCAAAATATGAGCCGGGCGGACGTGTCGCAATAGAAGCAATGTGTGAAGGAGTACCTGTTTTAGCAACCCCTAATGGTTTTTCACTAGATGTTATTCAAAATTGGATTAATGGTTTTTTAATTCCGTATGGTGACATTCCTACACTCGAAGTACGAATGGAACACTTTATAAAACAACCTTACCTGTCAAACTGCATGGGGCAACAAGCTCGACAGACTGGGTTAGACACTTTAAAAAACTGGAATTTTAAAAATAAACATTTAGCTGCCTATGCAGCTGCAATTGAAGGCAATGAATTTAAGGAAGGCTCTCATAAAAAGCTTGAATTAAATCCTAATTTCAGAATACCATTAACTTATCCGTTTAATATGTATTTGGTTGACAAATCTGATATTTTACAGATTATGCATGATAACGGAATTACAGATGTCATTTCCATTGTTAATTGCTCAAATAGTTCTTCTGCAAGCTGGATTGTAGAATGTCCTAATAGAAATTACTTTATAAAAATACCCTATGACCGAATGAATTACTCTTCCCTCTGGTCCGAAGAAAAAGAGCAACCAACAGTTATTAGTTCCATAAAGCGTTACCGTGCCGAACTTGGAGCAACCACATTTCACGGAATTCCAGCGTTGTTAGGAAAGCATGGGCCAAGACATGCACTCATTAGGGAGAAATATGAGAACATAGATCTTCCTTTGGAACAGCAATTAACCTATGCTCTACATGCGATAAATAATTTTTATGAGAGTAATCCTCTTTCTGACCCAAAATGCATGCAAAATCTAAATAAACTAATACAGCAGGAAACAAATTATCAAAAAATTGATAATTTGTACAAAAAAATAGTATCCTCTAATTATCCATGGCAATATTATTATAATGATTATTCCCTCCGGGTAGAATTATTGCGTTGGAACCATTATTACAACCTTTTATCCACAGCACAACAGAAGCTTATTATGTCAATATATCCGAAAGTATTTCATGTAGCAAGCACGCTTTCGCTGGAAGAATCTAATCTGCAACCAGTATTAAATCACGGTGGATTCGATTACAAAAATCTTATTTTTAATCCGCATACTATTTTATTGGATAACGAAAAACTCCACCCTGGCTGGCCTGGAATTGATTATGCTGACTTTCTTCTTACTTTTGTAGCAAAAAATTATGTTTCAAAAGAATCAATAAATTTATGGAAAAATATACTTAAATCTGTTCCAATTTTGCATATTTCGAACTCAATACTTGGAGGATGGCTTCTTTTAGGTATTTGCAAAGAATTGGTATCAGAAGCAGCACGTTTAAACCCCATTTCCGCATCATTAAAAAAGAGAAGTGACATCCTGCTGCAGATATTCCAATAATCAGCCAGTAACTAATACTATGCCGTTACAGTATTTAACCTTATTCTGAAAGCACTTTTTCCAATTTATTGTCTGGCAAAGCTGGTTAAAATCATCCCGTATTGAAATGCCTTCAAGCTGGATTAAAATGCTTTCTACATCCTCTTCAAGCTCATGTAAATACATTAATATTAATAGTAAACTCTGATAGGGCACTGATATGTTGTCTGATTTTATTTTAGCGATGAAATCAGACAACAAGATATTTACTACCTGTAGAATCAGGGCTTTTGCTTCCTTTTTATCGCCTTTGTCTAATAATACACTTGCTTGGTTCAGCAGGACTCTCCATCTATAGATAGTGGCTCCTGAAAGTTCCAAATAGAAATCACTTTCTTTAAGAAGATTTAATCCTTCTATATATTTGCCATTAGCCACTTTACAGCAACCTAATATATTTAATGCCCTTCCCTTTTGAATGTGAATACCTAGTGTAGAGGCAATACTCAATCCTTCCTCAGCCCATATTTTTGCAATGTCATATTCTTGTGCTAAAAAATTAGACATAGCAATATCAATTCTTGTATGTACAATTTCCAAAAATGGGTAGACTTTCCCTTTTACAGTATCTAAAAGTTCACTATATTTTTTTACTGCTTCTAATGGGTTTTCCTTAAGCAGGCGATTCCCTTCTTGCGATAAATAGGCGGCGCGAGCGTTATATGACTCAGGATATTTTTCAATTCCTTCTTTAAAAAGAGTTGTGGCTGCATCCCCTCCTTCAATCATTTTTAAAGATAATCCATGTGCAGAATATATACGCCCTACAATATCATCGTTTAAATCAAAAATACAAGATATATTTGGCAAATTATCATATAGTTCTTTGCTAATCCGATATGCGTCGTCAAACAATCCAACTATAAATTTTTTATGCCATGTAAATAAAGAATATTCATACCATTCCTTGCAGGATGTATAATCAGGAACGTGTAATATAATTGATTCTTTTGCTATTTGATAGAAATATTCATACTCCTTTTCATTATCTGCATGAAGTTCATATATACAATGTAAGATTTTTATCAAAACATGTACCTTCATACTTTTTTCGTTAGTTGAAAGTATCCCTTTATTATTTACTCTTTCAATATATTTTTTGCCAACTGCTATTGATTGTTTGTATTGTTGTGAGTCTTCATACAGCGACATAACATACATTGTATAGTTACCAATATTATTATCTTGTTCTAATATATATAGTAATTCTAACTGGACAAATGGATATTTAGCATCACTTTTTTCTTGTATAATGGGCAATAATTTTTGTGCTGCTTTCATTCGTTCCAATGGTTGCGAAGTTATTTTTATTGCCGATAAAAACCGCAAATGGACACACTGAAGATTATTATCTTTAAGCTTAAACAATCTACTATCAATGGCAAACTCATATATTTCATCTGTCTGCGTTCCCCAATAATCGCTTAACAGTAAATAAGGGATTTCGCCATTCAAAAGCAATACCATTTCTAGTAATTCTGAAATTAAAGAATTTGTTCTGTATTTTGAAATCAGAGAAACTGCTTCTCTATTGGCATCAATGCCTTGATCATTCCAAAAAATTTCGCGTTCCTCATTAGACATCTTCTTCAATTCTCTAACATTTACATTTACTGAAGTCTGTTTAAGATACTCTAATGCGTTTTTAATTTTAAATGGGTTATTTTCTAGCATATCGCCAAATTGTTTACAAGAATCTGCATCCATTTTTATGTATTTTCTGATAAGTTTATATATCACATCTTCAGATAGTGACTCTACAGAATATACAAGTGCATTTTTCTTGATTATCCTGTAGTAATCATTGGAACATTTAATATCATCTATCAAAATAAACGGCTTTCTGAGTTCAAGAAGAATCCGTATTCCATTTTTTTTCATTTGTTCAATAAGTTCTAGGAGAAAATCTACACATTCTATGGTAAGCGAATCCACATTTTCAAAAAAAATCGCCAAATGAAAAAAATCACTTTTATCTTGTAATATGGCATTTAAATATTTGAGCAGATAATGACGATAAATATCATTCGCTCCTTCATACTCATAAATATCCATTACCAGAATATGCTTAACAGCATTTGAGATATCTGCATCAACACACTCCCCATTTATCGCTATTAATCTGTCTATATACGTATTTAAATCTGTATCTTCTAAAACGGCATCTAAAGAAACACCCCAAACTGCTTCTAAAACTTTTAAATATAATATTCTGGAACTAGTACATAAACTCAGATTAATTTTTTGCGTATCGAATTTCTTTTTCTGTAATTCATCACATATCTTATCAATAAGTACGCTTTTCCCAATTCCCTCTGTGCCAGAAATGATAACCTTGTTGTTTGAAATACAGACTTCATTCACTATATTTGATATAAGTTTCTTCCTTTGAACATCAAGTAAGTAAGTGTCTTTTGTTAATGTTTTGTTTGATTGATGAATTTCATGTGCATCTAGAGAGATAATTTTACTTTCTAAATTAGACAAGCGAGATTCGCTTGTCTTGCAAGCTTTTACTAAATATGATTTATTATTATGAATATAATCCTTGAGTTTTGTATTATCTACACTTACAATTGCTAATTCTGTTCGCTTATTGAAATTTTTAATTTCTTTTTTAGTTTGTGGTGCTAATTCTATATTGGTAGCAATATACAATTTATTAGCAGAAGAATTAAAAGCAATAATAATCGCCTTTGCGCAATCACTTAATGGTAATGAAGATTGTGATTCCCTGTATTTTGCTTCCATCATTATTTTTCTATATAGTGCTTTATTGTCAGAAGGAATGATCCATATGCCATCATATCCTAAATCATGCGAATCTACGGTATGTTCACTTTTTATAGTTTTTTTATACAACTGTGACACATACTCATAGGCTACACTCTCAAATAATTTCCATGTTTTATTCATAATTCTCACCTGTTTCCAACGGATAATTTCTTATTATC
>CANQUM010000055.1 GCA_947627045.1 uncultured Clostridia bacterium | reverse complement strand
GATTTAAGAACTCCCCTGACTGCGATATGCGGTTATCTTGATTTGCTCGAGCAGACGGAAAAATCAGAAGAAGTTACACGTTATCTTGAAATAATCAGAAACCGAACAGAAATTCTTAAACAGCTTACCGAAGAACTATTCAGATACTCTGTATTTATATCGGTATCAGATAACACATCATATGAAAACGTAGCCCTCAACAGCGTTTTAGAGGAAAGCATATCAGCATACTATGCGTCGCTTAAAGAGAGAAACATCACTCCGAAAATATCTATTTCCGACGTCAAAATAGAACGTAATCTTAACAAAAACGCATTATCGAGAATTTTCGGAAACGTTATCAGCAATGCTATAAAATACAGCGACGGAGATTTGAATATCACACTTCTTGAAAGCGGTGAAATTATATTTTCAAACAAGGCGTCCTCTCTTGACGAGGTACAAACAGGCAGGCTGTTTGACCGTTTCTATACAGTAGAAACGGCAAAAAAGTCAACAGGTTTGGGGCTTTCAATCGCAAAGGCTCTTACAGAACAAATGAACGGAAGCATTACCGCCAAATACATTGACGGCTCAATTTATATTCATATCTTCTTTCCAAATCAGGATAATAAAACAAACCTGTAGAAAACTTTAAAAAATAGAAACGGTGCTTGGCAAATCAATTAACTTGCTTAGCACCGTTTTAATATTATACTTTTAATTTCTCATTACACTTTTCCTGAAATCTTTTGCCGTACACAACTACTCTTGAATGTTCCGCCTTACCGATAGGACCACATTCATCAAAAGCGTCGATTTCAAAGTCAATTTTTCTGCCGTCCGCCCTGACAATTTTAGCAACGGCGTAAATCCGCATATTCAAAGGCGTTGCAGACGTATGAGAAGCAGAAATCATCGTTCCTACGGAGGTTTCGTCATTATCGCTCTCTAAAAATTCATCAAGACAGCAAAGTGCGGCGTTTTCCATTAAGGCAATAAGCATTGGCGTTGACAGAACATTTGCCTTTCCGCTTCCTACCGTTGACGCCAGCATAGTTTCATCAACCATACGCTCAGCCTTGAACTCTTTACCTATAACAATTTCTTTCATATTATTCTCCTATCAATTATATAAGCTCATTGTAGCTTGTTATATACCTATCGCAAAGTGAAACCATTTCATCACGGTAATGAATATTATTTTTGCACATAACTGCTACTGTTTTAAAACCGCCTTTTTTTGCTCCTTCAATTCCCTGTAAAATATCCTCGAATACAACGCATTTTGATACCAAAAGTCCAAGCTTTTCAGCGGCTTTCAGATAAATATCGGGAAATCCTTTAGGTCGTGCCACCTCTGACGCTGTAGTAATATCATCAAACAAATCAAGAACATTGTTGTTTTCCAAAACGGGTATTGTCAGCTCCAGATTGTTTACAGTCGCAACGCTCAGTTTCTTTCCTTTGCCTTTTAAATATCTTAAATACTCCTCAGCACCCTCAAACAAAGAAATCTCCGTTGCAAATATATCTCTTACAATATCATTCCACTCATTTATAACTTCATTCACCGTGCGCTCCAGCTTAAATCGGTTTATTGTATATTCCGCAGCCAGTTCAAAGCCCATTCCTGCTATTTCTCTATCGTAATCGTCCGGCGTTTCCAAGCCGTATGACGAAAGGAAAATATTATCTACTCTGTGCCATGCGTTTGACGAATCAATAAGCGTTCCGTCTAAATCGAAAATATATCCGTCAAAGTTATCTAAATCCATCCGATAAATGTCCTTTCTTAAAGCTATCCTGTCTTACCGCAAAATGATAACACAAAACTGCCAATTTGTAAAGGTTGCTTAGTATTGATGTTGACTTTTTTTTTAATATAAGATAAGATATTACTATGTTAAGAATTAATAACAAAGAAGGAATTAAAATGAAAAAGAAATTACTTTTTGTTTATAATCCTAATGCCGGAAAAGGCTTGTTAAAGTCTAGTCTATCGGATATTATTGACCTTTTTACAAAGGATGACTACTTTGTTACAGCATATCCCACGCAGAAAAAAAGCGACGCTCTGAAGGTAATAGAAAAAAGCAATAATGAGGGTTATGACCTTATAGTATGCTCCGGCGGCGACGGTACATTATCAGAATCTATTACAGGTCTTATGAACTGTGAAAACCGTCCTAATCTGGGCTACATACCCGCAGGAACAACAAACGACTTCGCAAACAGCCTGAAAATCCCGAAAAATATGGTTAGGGCCGCTGAGAATGTTATTCACGGCACACCGTTTGCTTACGACGTCGGCTCGCTGAATGACAAGCATTTTTGTTACATTGCCGCTTTCGGAGTGTTCACAGCAGTTTCTTATGAGACACCGCAGACCTCAAAAAACATACTGGGACATTTGGCTTATGTGCTTGAGGGGGCAAAAAGTCTCGGTAAAATTCCGTCTTACAAGCTAAAAGTCGAATACGACGGAAACACAATTGAGGACACCTTTATTCTCGGTATGGTAACAAATACAACGTCTGTCGGAGGTATTCTAAATCTAAAAAAAGAAGGCGTTCTCTTTGACGATGGACTTTTTGAAGTAACACTAGTCAAAAAACCGAACAATCCTATAGAATGGACTTCCCTTATAACAAACCTTCCTGCTGCCGGTTCACAAAAGGCTCAGCTTAATCCGAAATACTTCTTGAAATTCAAAACTGCAAACCTTAAAATCACTTCTAAAGAAATGGTTTCGTGGACAATAGACGGCGAAAGCGGCGGTTCTTATACTGAAATGAACATTGTAAACCACAAACAGGCAATAAACATAATTATACCTCCGAGCGACATTCTTGAAGAAAGCTCTGCAAACAATGCTGAAGAAAGCGAAATCGAAGCTGTTAAGAGCGCTTACATTGATAATCAGTAAAGGCTTATCAAGAAGCACAAGGTTTTAGAATTGCATTGAATGTACATTTTTCAAATAAAACTTATAATAAGAAGCAGTAAAAAATAAACAAATAATACATATAATCACTATTATGTGAAAGCAATAATTATACTTATTGCTTTACATGTTAAGAATAAATAAAAGTACAGCAAAAGCTAAGCCATACAAGTGCTTAGCTTTTTATATTAACAAAAAAGCGGGCAAAATCTGCCCGCTGATTTTATATTC
The DNA here is from genome assembly GCA_947627045.1 of uncultured Clostridia bacterium. Classification (GTDB taxonomy): domain Bacteria; phylum Bacillota; class Clostridia; order Oscillospirales; family Ruminococcaceae; genus UMGS1601. Next base: position 2,529 of record CANQUM010000055.1, on the reverse strand, counting down.
AAACAAAATACTAGTCAACATCAACAGGAACGATCCAGCCAAACTCGTCAGGAATAGTTCCCCATTGGATCCCTGTCATTGTATCGTAAAGCATCTGCGATACAGGACCAATTTTGTTGTCATTTATCGTCATGATCTTATCGTTCCACTTTAAATGACCTACAGGAGAAATAACAGCAGCCGTTCCTGTTCCGAATACCTCGTCCAGCTTGCCCTCATCATATGCCTTAGCAACTTCCTCGATAGAAATTCTTCTCTCTTCAACCTCGTAACCGCGTTTTCTACAAACCTCTATTGCAGATTTTCTTGTAATTCCCGGAAGAACAGAGCCTGTGAGTGCAGGAGTAATGATTTTGCCGTCAATAACGAAGAAAATGTTCATTGAGCCTACTTCTTCAACATACTTTTGCTCTACGCCGTCAAGCCAAAGAACCTGCTCATAATCCTGCTTGTGAGCCTCGTCCTGTCCTTTAAGAGAAATAGCATAGTTAGCGGCAGTCTTGGCAAAGCCCGTACCGCCTCTTACTGCTCTTACATATCTGCTCTCAACATAGATTTTAACAGGGTTAAGACCAGTCGAGTAATAAGCTCCCGATGGAGACAGAATAATTATAAACAAATAGTGGTCGGCAGGGCGGACGCCTACATATGGGTCGGTAGAAATAATAAATGGTCTTATATATAATGACGCACCCTCAGTATGAGGAACCCAGTCCTTTTCAACCTTTAAAAGTGCCATAAGACCGTCAAGGCAATCCTGCTCATTGACCTGAGGAATAACCATTCTCTCATTAGAAACATTCATTCTTTTGAAGTTTTCGTCAGGTCTGAAAAGCTGAATGGAACCGTCTTTTGTTCTGTAAGCCTTTAGACCTTCAAAAATCTCCTGACCGTAGTGCAGACACATTGCCGCAGGTGAAAGAGAAATATCGCCGTACGGTACGATTCTGGCGTCATGCCAGCCCTTGCCTGTATCATAATTCATAATAAACATATGGTCTGTAAAGATATTTCCGAATCCCAGCTTCGATTCATCTTTAGGTTTGTCTTTGAGCTTACTTGAAAGCTCATATCTGATGTCTAACATTTTATAATACCTCTTTCCAAAAAATATATATCGTAAATATTATATACTCATTTAAGAAAAAATGCAATATCTATTGACGAATTATTCGTATTTTCACAAAAAAGTAATGATTTAAGCCGAAATTATCAGCATTTTGCAGAAAATAAACAACCCTGCCTTCATTTTTTAAACAAAGCAGGGCTGTATCAGCCTATAATTATTCAGCCGGCATATCCCAGTTATGATAAACCTCCTGAACATCATCATTGTCCTCAAGAGCTTCTAAAAGCAAATTCATTTTCTTAACTGCCTCTTCATCGGTCAATGAAACACGGTTTGACGGTATCTGTTCAGCCTCAGCTGAGAGAACTTTATATCCCAAATCAGTCATTGCGTGGTTCACACTTGATACCTCATTAGGCTCGCAGGTAATTTCAATAATATCATCCTCGATATTAAAATCAGAAGCACCCGACTCCAGACAGTCCTCCATTATTTTATCCTCATCAGCACCGTTGTTCTCAAGCACAACTATTCCCTTCTGCTCGAACATAAATGATACACAGCCGGTCGTTCCGAGATTTCCCCCGAACTTGTCAAAATAATGTCTTATATCCCCTGCCGTTCGGTTTTTATTATCAGTAAGACACTCAACAATTACAGCAACTCCGTTAGGTCCGTATCCCTCATAGACCATTGTCTCGTAATTGTTCTTGTCGCCCTCACCGGCAGCCTTTTTTATCATTCTTTCTATATTGTCATTTGGTACGTTGTTGCTCTTTGCCTTCTGAATCAAATCACGAAGCCTTGAATTATTGGCAGGGTCAGGTCCGCCCTCTTTAACGCATACCATCATTTCTCTGCCGATTTTAGTAAAAATCTTAGCCTTTGCAGCATCGTTGCCCTCTTTTTTTCTTTTAATATTGCTCCATTTTGAATGTCCTGACATATATAATTCGCCCCTTTTGGAGCGTTCCTCCCTTCATATGAACATTTCACTTCGTAATATTTTATCACAAAGAAAAATATATGTCAACAAGTCTCATATCAAGAAAAAAGATTCGGCATATTTATACCGAACCTTTTCTGTTTTCATATAAAACTAATTCCTACAGCACAAGCGACGGTGCAGAATGCACTCTCGAAGCAAGCTCGCTGTTAAACATATAAAGTCCTTTAGGATCAGAACCGAACAGCTCGAACTTCGTTATCATATCCTCTGCGTTCTTTTCCTCCTCGCCCTGCTCTTTAACAAACCAGTCTAACATCTGCATCGTGCGGAAATCCTTAACTGCAAATGCTGCGTCATAAATGTCGTTGATAAGCGAGGTTACATACTTTTCATGTTCAAGACCTGCTTTTAATGGCGCTAAATTGTCGTTAAGCTCAATATCAGGCTTTGCAATAGCCTCAAGAGTTACCTTCTCGCCGTTGTTGTGAAGATACTGATAAAAGAGCATTGC
>CANQUM010000054.1 GCA_947627045.1 uncultured Clostridia bacterium | reverse complement strand
CACAGTAGTTAAGCTCATCTACGCCAATGATACTTGGCTGGCGACGGCCCGGAAAAATAGGTAGTTGCCGACACTTATGCACCATTAGCTCAGTTGGTAGAGCAACTGACTCTTAATCAGTGGGTCCACGGTTCGAGTCCGTGATGGTGTACCAAAAGGCCCGTTGGTCAAGTGGTTAAGACTCCGGCCTCTCACGCCGGCAACACGAGTTCGAATCTCGTACGGGTCACCACCTTAACTCTTGATTGACGAACAATTTAATATATGAGCATATCAAGCACATCTGTTTTGGATTTTGCTTGCTCTTTTTATTTCCAACATATGGGCCATTAGCTCAGTTGGTCAGAGCAACCGGCTCATAACCGGTTGGTCCGGGGTTCGAGTCCCTGATGGCCCACCATATTTAGGGGTATAGCTCAGTTGGTAGAGCAGCGGTCTCCAAAACCGCGTGCCGAGGGTTCAAATCCTTCTGCCCCTGCCAACTATGAAACGGCTTAAACACTGCGTTTAAGCCGTTTTTCTATGTCTTTATGCTTTATGGCACGCGGTCTGTTTTACCGCTTTTGACGCTCTTTATGAGCGTCAATTTTCGTATCCAGTCGCAACCATTTGTAATGATTCCGTCTGGTACATCATCAAAATAGCATCAGTTTATCGCAGTATTTCTTCTTTTTGAGGCTTTTCTTTGTTTAGGTGACGTAATTTTTGATTGCTCAAGTCTTGTTTGGCAGTATGTTGCATTTAAATTAAATCGCAATTAATTGTTTGCAGACAAATCCTTTCATCATTATTATGGAAATTATATTTTAAATATTTTAATCTCCTCGTGAGTGAATACCGTTAAGGTTTCATTAGCGGGGAGATTTTTATTGTATAAAATATTAATTAATGAATGATTTAAAACTATTTATATAGGTTACTTGCGTATTTTAATAATTGTTCCATATCAAATAGCTTCTCTTTTGGACAATCGGCTATGATTTCATTTATAGTTACTTGATGAGATTTGTCACCGGTAATTAAGTATAGTAAGTCTACATCAAATTTGTCGTATAAAAGCTTTAATTTTTCTAATGATAATCCGCTTTGTCCCCTTTCAATCTGTCCGTAGTAGTTTAAAGATATTTCTAATTGTTCAGCAAATTTTTCTTGCGTAAATTTATAACCCTTTCTAATTTCACGAAGTCTGATACCGATATCTTTTAATAAATCATTCATATATCTAACCTTCTTATATTATACGTTAATAATTATTATAACAATATATAATGTGTATTTTAATACACATATTGTTGTTATTATTAAAAAAATATTTACTAATAGTGTGTATTTTTTGTTGACTTTTGTTTTTTTCTGTGTTAATATGTTGTTGTAATAAGTTATATCATTAGCTAGCTTTTGAAATGAATACTAGGAGGTTGGTAAAGAGAAATTTGCAATATACATTAAATTGAAATAAGGGATAAAATTGAAAGAAGGGATAACTTTGCTTATGAAAAAAGTTCTAACAGGTTTAGTAGCGGCAGTCGTTTTAATAACGGCTGTTGCCTCTAACCTTATTTATGGTATAGCTGAAGAAACATCAACTTCGGGGAAATGCGGTGAAAATGCTACTTGGAGTTTTAATGAAACAACAGGAGTTTTGACTATTTCAGGAACGGGAGATATGTATACAAAATATGTTCCTTATGATCAGTGGGAATATTATCAATACAAAGATGAGATAACAGAGGTTGTTGTAGAAGATGGTATAACATATATAAGCGAATGTGCTTTTGGACCGTTTGATAATGGATTTACTCTATACCGTGAGCCACCGATCTACTCAAAACTGACTAAACTAATATTACCTTCATCGTTAAAAAGCATAGGAAGTTATGCATTCTATAAGACTGCACTGACAAGTGTTACATTACCAGAAGGTCTTGATACAATTGAAGATGCAGCATTTGCTTTTACACCTCTATCAATGAATTTGAATTTACCTAAATCATTAAATGAGATAGGTGAGCGGGCATTTAGCCATACAAATATATCCTCAGTCAATTTGCATGAAGGAATGATGTTAGGCGGCTGTGCATTTCGTGATTGTGATTCACTTAGAGAAGTGACAATTCCAAATGATTTAATATATATAACGACAAGTACTTCAAACGCTCCACGTCCAAATAGTGGTTTTGCTCAGTGTGATTCACTTGAAAAGGTGATAATACAAGGTGAAGGTATTGTTGAAATAGGTCAATCAAGTAATTCCAATAAAAACGGTATTGGAGAAAGATTATTTTCCGAATGTCCATCACTTAATGAGATTGAAATAGAAACTGAAAACATTGTATATCTAGGAGAAAATGGTTCAGATAATCAGACATTCGATTTGACAAACAACCCAACCTTTAAGGTGTACAAAGGAAGTACAACAGAACAAACACTGAGGAATGCAGGATATCTAACTGCAGAAAATACTGTATATTATGATGTTGATACAACAGAACTTGAAGATGTAATAGCAAAGGCTAAAGATATTGATACAAGCAAATATACTGACGAAAGTGTAAGTCTGTTTGAGAAAGCACTTACAGATGCTAAAATGGTGTTACGACAGGAGTTACTTCTTCCGAGTGAGGTAAGCAAATCAATAGAATCATTAAATGATGCAGTTTCAGCACTTGTAGAGAAATCTACAAAGCCTTCATCAGAACAACCACCCTCAAATAATAGTGGTGCTAATAATACAAATTCTACATCTAATACTTTAAATAAAGCACCAAAAGCTACGTCTGCAAATGCAGAAAAGATAACAAGTAATATAAATCAAATAAAGAAAGCTAAAATAAAAAATTTAACAGTAAAGAACAAGCTAAAGAAAAAGATAGTCGTAACTTGGAAAAAGGTCAAAAAAGCTAAAGGCTATCAAGTACAGGTTTCTAAAAAGAAGAATTTTAAAAAGAAATTATTTAATAAATATACTTCTAAGAAAAAACTAACATTTAGCAAAAAATTAAAAAGCAAAAAAATATATTATGTAAGAGTCAGAGCATATTACACATATCATAATATGAATAATGAAATACAAAATGCATATAGCAAATGGAGTAAAAAGCTCAAGGTTAAAATGAAGTAGTTGCTTTACAGGCATTTTTGAAAATTTTACATATATATGGAAAAGTTTTAAATCTATTTATATTTCTTTAAGCAATTTATTGCTTAATAAGTTTTGGATATAAGTATTTATGAATTTGGAGGATATTAAGATGAATAAAATTTTTTTGAAACGAGTAGTTTCGTTATTTACAAGTTTATTAATTATTATGTCATATGCATCATTTTCAGCTTTATCTGTTAATGTTAACGAGGCAAATATGAATTTTGCAATCTCAAGTGATAGTACATATTATACTATAGATAAATTAATAGATATAACTGCTAGTACAGAAGTGGATTTAATTGAATATCCAAGTCAGCATGACGGAAAACCAGTAAAGGTTTCACCATCATTAACTAAGCTATTTAAAAAAATTAAAGAGATAAAGTATCCTGATGTTCTTACGAATAGTCATCCAGCATTTGATGTATATGAAATCACACCATATGCAGGAACAGTACCTACATCTGCAGCATATCAAAATAGCACTTTATTAAAAGTATCTTGTAAATATTCTGGAAAAGTAAAATTAAATCTAGCAGGTGTATTGAATATAGAGCATATTTATTTACACTGTAAAGAACTCGAGTTAGGAACAGGTAATAACTTTAAAAATAACAATGCTGACTGCGTATATCACGTTGCAAATGAAACTGTTAAAAGCGTTTTAACTACTGCAGGTATAGACACTAATAAAGTTTTGGTTGGAGATTTTAAAGGTGAAGATGATGAAACAAAAACAGTTGACAAATCAAAGCTTCAAGAAGCTATATCTACCGCTCAAGATATAACGACCTCTGCTTATACAACCTCATCAGTAGCAGCATTGAATAAGGCTATTAGTGATGCAGAATCAGTTGTAAAAAAAGCAGATGCAACTGAGGAAGATGTAAATAATGCTTTAAAAGCTCTTGAAACAGCAAGTGCAATTGATGAAACAGGTCTTGCTGAAACATGATTAAAAGTTAAGGCAAGTTTAGAAGGCTTATCTAGACGTGACAAGGCTATATCTACTGCAAAACAAAGTGGTGAAGGTTATACGGCGGATTCATATGCAAATTATAAAAAGGTTTATGATAAACTTTATGATCTTATTAATAAATCTGATGATATAACCGATGCACAGATAGATTCAATTATTACAGAGCTTGAAGCAGCAGAAAAATTACTCATAGAAGAAAAAATTGAGTTGAATCTCAAAGAATATGAATCAGTAAAGAAAGAAATAGAGGATATTCTTAATAATGATAATTCATCATACACAAAGAATTCATTAGAGTCTTTGAAAAATATATATGATTTTCAAAAATCTATGATTGAAGATGAAACAGGTAAAATTAAAGATGGTGTTTTGCAGAGACGAATTGATACTGTAGTCGACATTCTAAAAAGAAGTATTGATTTAATAGACAGCTCTTGCGTTTTAGTTGAGAAAGGTGATTTAACAAATCTCAAGGCTTTAGTTGAGTCAGTAAAAGACCTTACTGAGTCTAATTACACAGAAGAAACTTGGACGGCATTAAGTGATGAATTAACAAATGCAAATGCATTAATCAAAGACCCAAACAATGCGGGAAAACCTGATGTAGAGGCATCAGAGGTAGCATTGAAGAATGCCATAGATGCACTCAGCTATAAGTCAGCAGATTACACAAAGGTTGATGAAGCAATTGCAAAAGTACCATCAGATTTAAGCAAATACACTGATGAAACAGTAAAGGCACTTCAAAACGCAATAAACGCAGTAGACAAAAACAAAAACATAACCGAACAAGCTGATGTAGACGCTTTCGCAAAGGCAATTGAGAAAGCAATAGCAGGACTCAAATTAAAGCCAGCATCTTCATCTCAAAAGCCGGGACCAAGCACGTCAACAAAAAATCCTGGAACTGTATCAGGTATATCGGGTAAATCTTCTGCAGTAAAGAGTGAGGCTCAGTTAAAAGCAGAAAAAGCAATGAATCAGGCTAAGATTACAAAGCTGACTGTTAAGAGCAAAGCTAAGAAAACAATAGTAGTTAAATGGAACAAAGTTAAGAATGCTAAAGGCTATCAGGTACAGGTATCTGCTAAGAGAAACTTCAAGAAATTAATTATAAACAAGAAATCGGTAAAGAAAAACAAGATCACAATTAAAAACAAGAAGTTAAAGAAGGGCAGGAAATACTTTGTACGAGTAAGAGCATATGCTACATATAAGAATTCTAAAGGTGTAACGAAGAAAGCATACAGCAGTTGGAATAAGAAACTGAGAACTGTAAAAATAAAATAGTTTCTTCTTAAATATTTATAAATATAGTCTTAAGCAAAACGATGCCTGAACTTTTAAAGTTCAGGCATCGTTTAATATAATGAATATTATTCAGCATTAAAATGTTTATGAAGTTATATATGTTATATCTCAAACCCATCTGTAATCCCACTCAACCTAGCTGTGTCCTTTTTTACATAATACATTTCAGTTATCTGTGATGTCGAGTGTCCAAGCAAATCAGCAACCTGTCTTGGTGTAAGAGATTTAATTGTTCCATCAGGTTGTTTTTGACCGTTTACAAGGTTAGTCGCAAATGTGTGCCGTAGACTGTGTAAGCCTTTAATTTCAAT
>CANQUM010000053.1 GCA_947627045.1 uncultured Clostridia bacterium | reverse complement strand
AAAATGGACGCTACTATTAAAAAGCAGCTTGAAATACAAGCCTGCAAAATTCGTATGGGTATAATTGAAGGCGTTTATAATGCAAAATCCGGTCATCCGGGCGGATCGTTGTCAATTGCAGACACATTGACATATCTTTATTTTGCAAAGATGAATATTGACCCTAAAAATCCTGATATGGAGGATAGAGACAGACTTGTTCTGTCAAAGGGACACACCGCACCTGCACTTTATTCAACGCTTGCAAATAAGGGCTTTTTTGAGCTTGATGAACTGAAATCATTAAGACACATAGGAGCATTGCTTCAGGGTCATCCTTGTATCCATATACCGGGTGTTGATATGTCATCAGGATCACTGGGGCAGGGAATTTCAGCTGCATGCGGAATGGCTCTTAGCGGAAAGATCTCAAATGCGCCGTATAAGGTTTATGCTATTCTCGGCGACGGTGAAATAGAGGAAGGTCAGGTTTGGGAGGCTGCAATGTTCGCTTCTCACAAGGAGCTAGATAATCTTGTTGCAATCGTCGATAACAACGGTCTGCAAATTGACGGTGCTATTGAAGACGTGTGCTCGCCATACCCAATTAAAGAAAAATTTGAAGCGTTCGGCTGGCACGTTATTGAAACAGACGCTCACGATTTCGATAAGCTTGAAGCCGCATTCAATGAGGCTGAAAAAATCGCGAAACAGCCTGTTGCAATTATTCAAAAAAGTATTAAGGGCAAAGGTGTATCGTTTATGGAGAATCAAGTTTCATGGCACGGTTCTGCTCCGAATACCGAGCAATATAATCAGGCAATGGAAGAGCTGAATAATACTTTAAAGGCATTGGAGGGTTAAAATATGAGTGAAGTAGTTAAAAAGGCTACCAGAGAAAGCTATGGAGAAGCATTAGCTGAACTGGCAGAAAAATATGAAAACTTATATGTTTTTGACGCTGATCTAGCTGCCGCTACAAAAACGGGTATTTTCAAAAAGAAGTATCCGGAGAGATTTTTTGACTGCGGTATTGCAGAAGCGAATATGATGGGTGTTGCAGCAGGAATGGCAGCAACAGGAAAAATACCTTTTGCGTCTACCTTTGCAATGTTTGCAGCAGGAAGAGCATATGAGATAGTAAGAAATACTATTGGCTATCCGCATCTGAATGTTAAAATCGGTGCAACTCATGCCGGAATTTCTGTAGGTGAAGACGGTGCAACTCACCAGTGCAATGAGGATATTGCTCTTATGAGAACTATTCCCGGAATGACAATTATTAATCCTGCTGATGACGTTGAAGCAAAAGCCGCTGTTGAAGCCGCAATTCTTCACGAAGGACCTGTATATATGAGATTTGGACGTCTTGCAGCACCAATATTTAATGACAAGGAAACGTACAAGTTTGAGCTTGGCAAAGGAATTAAGCTGACCGACGGAGACGATATAGCAATCATTGCAACAGGTCTTATGGTATCAGAGGCATTAACTGCTGCTGAAGAACTTAAAAAAGACGGAATAAACGCAAGAGTTATCAACATTCATACGATAAAACCTATTGATAAGGATATAATTCTTGAAGCCGCTAAAGATACGGGATTAATTATTACTGTTGAGGAACACAGCGTTATCGGAGGACTTGGATCAGCTGTATGTGATGTGGTATCTGAAAGTCTTCCTACAAGGGTCATTAAAATCGGAGTAAATGATGAGTTTGGTCATTCTGGACCGGCAGTTGATCTGCTTAAAGAATTCGGCTTGTCATATGATAACATTGTTAAAACGGCTAAAGAGGCTCTAGGAAAATAGAATATAGCAGTAATTAAAGGCTATCAGATTGATTTCTGATAGCTTTTTCACTCTTTTCACAATACTGAATATAATAGGTTATCACTATTTTATTTAAGTGAAAGGAGTAAGAAAATTGAGAGCTAAACGCAAAAGAAAAAGGGCAAATAAAAAGCGTAATGCAGTACTTATTATATTTATCTGCATAGGTATTACAATATTTTTTGCACTTAATCATGAGCTTAAAACTAAGCTGCGTGATATAGCGGTATACAAGTGCAAGAACAGTGCAACTGAAATGATCAATGACGCTATACAGAATACCTTGTCAGAATCTGATTATACATATGACGATTTAGTTGAGATAAACAGAAACTCAGATAATGAAATTACTTCTGTATCTTGTATATCGTCAAAAATAAACAGTTTGAAAAACGATGTATCTAAGCAGATTAACAAAGGCTTTGAAAATAAAGATAAAAACGGGTTCAGCATTGCTTTAGGTACAATTTCGGGGATTAACCTTTTGAGCGGAGTAGGACCTGACGTTACAGTACATTTTGAAAAAGAGGGAAGCGTCAAAACAAATATAAAAAGTTCTTTTTCCAGTGCCGGAATAAATCAGACTATTCACAGAATTTATATAGAAGTAAGTTCAGACATAGTTGCCGTTGCGGCGGCAGGAACTTATAAATCAAATGTTGAAACTGAATTTTTGCTTGCAGAAACTGTTATTGTAGGTGAAATTCCCGAAAGATATGCTTCAATATCTTAAAAAATTAAGAAATATTGTTAAAATACTAGCTTTATTAATGTAAAATGTGGTATACTATAGTTGTATATTTTTTAGGAGAGTTTTATGGATATTAGTGAAGCTAGAGAAAAAATTAATAAATTGGTTGAGACTCTGAATTACCACAGCCGTAAGTATTATGTTGAGGATAATCCCGAAATTGATGACTACGACTATGACATGATGCAGCAGGAGTTAAAAGCCTTAGAGGAGCAGTTCCCAGAGTTAATACGTTCGGATTCTCCTACTCAAAGGGTAGGTGGCGAGCCTGTTTCTATATTTGAAAAGGTAGAACACACAGTTCAAATGGCAAGTTTGCAAGATGTTTTTTCATTTGAGCAGGTAGAGAACTTTATTAATAAGACTAAGATTATAAGTCAGGATACAGAGTTTTGTGTCGAACCAAAAATTGACGGTCTTTCCGTTTCACTTGAATATGAAAATGGGAATTTCATAAGAGGTTCAACGCGTGGCGACGGCTTTGTAGGGGAAGATGTTACTGCTAATCTCAAGACAATAATGTCAATACCTATGAAGCTTAATGAACCTGTTTCCTATCTGGAGGTCAGGGGAGAAGTTTATATGCCTCGTTCGGTTTTTGAAGCACTCGTTTCAGAACAGGAATTAAAAGGCGAACAGCCCTTTAAAAATCCGAGAAATGCTGCTGCAGGCTCTTTAAGACAAAAGGATTCAAAGATCGCCGCAAAAAGAAAGTTGGATATCTTTTGCTTTAATGTTCAGCAAATTCAGGGTAAAGAGCTCAACTCACATAAGGAATCTCTTGATTATTTGAAAAATCAGGGCTTTAAGGTCATACCCGAATATGAAAGGGTGGATAATTTTGATAAAGTCAGAAACAAAATTTCAGAGATAGGTGAAAAGAGATTTTCACTTAGCTATGATATTGACGGCGTTGTTATTAAGGTAGATAATTTTGCAGAGCGTGAGCAAATGGGCGCTACTGCTAAAACTCCGAAATGGGCAGTAGCTTATAAATTCCCTCCTGAGGAAAAAGAAACAAAGTTGCTTGATATAGAAGTAAATGTTGGCAGAACAGGTGCTGTAACCCCTGTTGCTGTTTTTGAGCCTATTCTGTTAGCCGGAACTTCAGTTTCCCGTGCAACTCTTCACAATCAGGACTTTATTAATGAAAAGAATATTTCAATAGGTGATATTATAAAGGTCAGAAAGGCAGGGGATATAATCCCTGAAGTGCTTAGTGTTTCAAAGCCGTGCGGTGATAACAGCAGCTTTAAGCTGCCGAAAATTTGCCCTGACTGCGGTACTGAGCTTATTAGAGAGCCTGACGAGAGCGTTATAAGGTGCCCAAATGTTAATTGTCCTGCTCAAATTTACAGAAGTATTGTGCACTTCGCTTCAAAAGGTGCAATGAATATCGACGGTTTAGGCCCTGCGATCGTCGATACTCTTATTGAAAATAATCTTATACATTCTGTTGCTGATTTGTATACCCTTAATGCAAATGACTTACTAATGCTTGATAACTTCAAGGATAAGTCGGTAAATAATTTGCTGACATCTATTGAAAAGTCAAAAAGCAACTCACTTGACCGATTGATTTTCGGATTGGGAATAAGAAATATAGGAAGTGCATCAGCTAAGCTGTTGTGTGATAGGTTCGGGGACTTAGACAGCATAATAAATGCAACTGCGGAAGAGATCGCTGAAATAGACGGTTTTGGAGAGATAATGGCACAAAGTGTTGCAAAAGCATTTAAAGAACCTCACAGACTTGAATTAATTGAACGTCTAAAATCATACGGAGTAAATGTTAAGTATGAAAAAGCAACAAAGGATAATCGTTTTGAGGGTAAAACTTTTGTTCTTACAGGTACTTTGCCTACATTGAAACGTGCTGAGGCTAAAGAGATAATTGAGAGCTTCGGAGGTAAAGCAAGCAGCTCTGTATCTAAAAAGACCGACTATGTTTTATCAGGAGAAGATGCAGGGAGCAAGCTGACAAAAGCAGAGAGTTTAGGAATTACAATTATTTCGGAAGATGAATTTTTAGAAATGACAAAATAAGAAGGAGGAGCCCATAAGGGGCAATGATTAAAAATGAATATTGATATTAAACACATTGCAAAATTGGCAAGGCTTCGTATTGAGGACGAAGAGCTGGAAAAATTCAAAAATGATATGCAGGGAATAGTTGAAATGGTTGAAAATCTTCCCAATGACATAAAGGACGAGCCTTTGCTTGACCCTGAAAATTCAATGATACTAAGGGAAGATAAAGTAAGAGAAAATAAATATTCACGAGATGAACTGACAAAAAATGCACCTCATGTTACAGCAGGCTGCCTTGTAGTTCCAAAAACAGTAGAATAAGGAGGGCAGATACATGGAATTATATCAAAAATCTGCGTTTGAACTTTCTCAGATGCTTAAAAATAAGCAGACAAGCTCTGTTGAAATCACAAAATCCGTCTTTGACAGAATTGATTCTGTTGAGGAAAAAGTGGATTCATATGTTACGTTAGATAAGGAAAATGCTTTGAAAAAAGCAGAAGAAGTTGATAAAAAGATTGCCAACGGTGAAAATCTTTCTCCGCTTGCAGGAATACCAATAGGCATTAAAGACAATATCTCAACTAAGGGACTTAGAACTACCTGCTCATCTAAAATGCTTGAGAATTATATCCCACCTTTTAATGCAACTGTTATAGAGAAAATCAACAACGCTGATATGATAATCACAGGCAAGCTAAATATGGACGAGTTTGCTATGGGTTCTTCAACTGAGACATCATATTTTAAAAAGACTAAAAACCCGTTTGATGCAGAGAGAATACCGGGCGGTTCGTCAGGCGGCTCTGCTGCATCTGTTGCAGCAGGCGAGGCTGTTGTATCGCTTGGCTCTGATACAGGCGGTTCGATCCGTCAGCCTGCCGCATACTGCGGAGTTGTTGGGTTAAAGCCTACCTACGGCAGGGTATCACGTTTTGGACTTGTTGCGTTTGCATCGTCGCTTGACCAGATAGGACCCGTAGGCCGCACTGTTAAAGACGTTGCTATGCTTCAGTCAGTTATTTCAGGCCGCGACAAATACGACGCAACATCAGCAAATGCTGAAATTCCTGACTTCTTAACAGACCTGAAATCAGATGTAAATGGCTTAAAAATTGGAATTCCAAAAGAATACTTCGGCAGCGGTATTGACAGCAATGTAAAGGACGCTGTTTATAAAGCTGTCAAAGTTTTAGAGCAAAACGGAGCGTCTGTAAAAGAGATAAGTCTGCCGTCAACAAACTATGCACTGTCAGC
>CANQUM010000052.1 GCA_947627045.1 uncultured Clostridia bacterium | reverse complement strand
AGGGACGACCGTAATAATCGTGATACCACCCTAATTGCTCAGAAAAATTCTGAACCACTCTGACCTTTAACGCAGGTAACGTCCGTTCTTTTCATTCAAACGGAAGCTCATAGGTGTCTTTCATAAGAGCTTTCAAAGGTGCTTTCAGCAAACGCACCCTCTCTGAATTGAAATATCTTACTACTCCTCTAATCACAGCTTTTGTTTTATTATATTGATTTTAACATATATGCAAAATGCGTTGTGTTAATTTTTTGTTAAATTCTTGTAGGATTAACAATGTTACGCCAATCAAGATCGCCGTTTTCAAGCGAATGTATCAGCGCTTCGGCTGTTGCAATGTTTGTGGCTACGGGAATATTGTGAACATCGCATAGCCTTAAAAGATTAGCTTCGTTTGGCTGCGGGGTAATAGGGTCTCTGAAATATAAAAGCAAGTCTATTTCGTTGCACGAAATCCTTGCGGAGATCTGTTCGTCGCCGCCCTGAGAACCACTTAGATATTTTTGTATGTTAAGCCCTGTTGCTTCAGATACCAATTTTCCGGTAGTACCTGTAGCACAGAGGTTATGTCTGCTTAAAATTCCGCAGTATGCAATGCAAAACTGCACCATAAGTTCTTTCTTTTTGTCGTGAGCGATAATTGCAATGTTCAAGACTATTCCCCCTTTGATTTTTGTTTTATTTTATCCTGCTTAATACATTTTAACATAATTTTAGATAATTGCAACGCTAAATCAGTAAAAAAAATAAAATTGGTAATTATGAATTATAATCCATATAAAAACTAGTAATATTGCACAAATCAAGTATATAATTTAATAATTGATAAGTATTATATTACTAATTTTCTTTGTTTAAAAATTATTATGTCACAAGTGAAAAAATATATTAAGCCCGACAGGACATATTTGTCTGTCGAGCTTAATTAATATTGTTTTGTTTTTTATTTTTCTGATAATAGCTTTTCAGCAGATGCGATTTTAACTGCAATGCAGAAAATTTCAATTGCCTGCTTCAGCTCGTCAACAGGGGGAAAAGTGGGGGCAATTCTGATATTTGAATCATCAGGGTCATTTCCGTAAGGGAAGGTCGCTCCCGCACCTGTTAGAACTACTCCGGCTTCCTTGCAAAGTGAAACGATTCTTTTTGCACAATTGCTCAAAGAGTTAAAGCTGATAAAATAACCGCCGTGCGGTTTATGCCATTCGCCTATTCCCAAAGGGGCGATCTCCTTGTCAAGGGCTTCTAAACAAACGTCAAATTTCGGCTTGATGATTTCTGCGTGCTTTTTCATATGCTCTTCCAGACCTTCATAGCTGCCGAAAAATTTAACGTGGCGAAGCTGATTGATTTTATCAAAGCCTATAGTCTGTATTGACATAAGAGACAGCAGATAGTCTACATTTTTCTTGCTTGCACCTAGAACGGCAATTCCTCCGCCTGCAAATGAAATCTTTGACGTTGACGCGAAAATGTATACCATATCTTCATTTCCCGCTTTTTTGCATTCATCAAGAATGTTCAGCAGTTTGTCGGGAGTATCGGTGAGATGATGGATACAATAAGCGTTATCCCAAAATATTCTGAAATCATTTGCTTTTGGTTTTAAATTGGCAAATCGTCTAACAACTTCATCAGAATAGGTAATTCCCGTTGGATTTGAGTACATAGGCACGCACCATATGCCCTTGATCATATCGTCGTTTGCAACAAGGTTTTCTATCATATCCATATCGGGACCGTCTTTTCCGAGAGGGACATTTATCATTTCAATACCAAAGCTTTCGCAAATAGCAAAATGCCTGTCATAACCCGGAACCGGACAGATCCATTTTATTTTATCGTAATCTTTCCACGGCTTGTCGATACCGTTTACGCCGAATATTATTGCCTTTGCAATAGTGTCATACATTAAATTGAGACTTGAGTTTCCCCCGATAATAATTTCATCGGTAGAAACACCCAGCATAGGCGCAAAAAGCTCTTTAGCGTCGCAGATGCCCTCAAGTCCGCCGTAGTTTCTGCAGTCGGTTCCGTCAGATGCGGAATAGTCAGCGTCAAAGCTGTTTACAGAAGCAAGCATTTTGACTGCCAGATCCAGCTGTTCAGTGCTTGGTTTTCCTCTTGCCATATTAAGTGATAAATTTTTTTCTTTAAACTCATCCAGTCTTGCTTTGTTTTCTGCAAGAAAGGCTTCAAGTTCTGATTTTGACATATCTTTAAGCAGCATAAAAGACCTCCGGTAAATTCAAAAGTAATTATCTCTTATATTTTATTACAAAAGGTCAAAAATTGCAAGCTAATTAAATGAATCTTGCAAAAAATTCACTAAATGCACTAAACTGAGCTTAAAAAAATTATATAAATGGGCAATTGAAACAAAAATCCACCATCTTTTTAGATAGTGGATTTTTATTTTTTAAGTTTTATTAATCTTTATACAAGCGGAGATTTTGAATAAGCTGAAGAATTTCTGCTTTGTGCTTTCAGCTTTAGTGAGATCCTATCTGTTATCAAAGCTATAAACTCACTATTAGTAGGTTTGCCTTTCTCTACATTAACCGTGTATTTAAAGAACGAGTTGAGAGTTTCAATATCGCCTCTGTCCCAGGCTATTTCTATAGCATGACGTATAGCACGTTCTACTCTTGATGCAGTTGTGTTGAAATCCTTAGCGACAGTAGGATATAAAACTTTTGTTACACATTCAAGCATTTCTCTGTTTTTAACAGAAAGCATTATTGCATCTCTTAAATAATGGTAGCCTTTAATATGAGCGGGAACGCCAACCTGATGAATGATCTCTGTTACGGCAATTTCTAATGCAACCTCATCATATGACTTAGTAACATTGACCTCTTCCACAGCTGGCTCTTCTTCAACGCCCATAATTTCATTTATGCGTTTAGACAGATAGTTGATGTCAATAGGTTTTCTGAGATAACATTCGATACCCTTTTCAAATGCTGTTTTTTCTAAATAAGAATCAGCATAAGATGTGCATACAATGAAGTGCGGTTTCTTATAAGGCGTATGATTTAGTTTTTCAACCAGGTCGGCACCATTAAGATTAGGCATAATTATGTCCATTATAACAACATCGGGAGCCTCATTCTTAATGGCGTCAAATAATACTAACCCGTCCTTTGGCCGTGCAATAACATAAAATCCCTTGTTTCTGAGAAGACTTGCAAAGTTTACTCCAAAGTCTTTGCTGTCATCGCCTAATAATACTTTAATTTTACTTCGCATAGTGTTTTCACTCCTTTGGTTTTATTAAGATTTGTAAAGCGATAAATGTTCAATCCAATAGTAATTAAAGTTTTAGATTTATTCAGGATAATGTTTAAAATATTTTAAATTGTCTAAAAATAATTTATTTTTCAGACATTGCTCCTTGTTCCATATATTAGCACAAAGCAAGATTAATATCAATAGGAAAAAACAAAAAAATACAAGTTTTTATCGTCAAATTCGGTTTTTTAAAGACATAAACACTATTTTTATATTACTATTTGTATAATTATAAAAAAATATTACAAATTGTTTTGTTTTTCGAGAATATTATTTTAAAAGGCAAAAAATATTTCATTCAATGAGTTATGCGGCTAAATTCAGACAATTATTGCTGTCTGAATTTGTCTGGGATTGTGATATCATAGTCTGAGCTAGTATGCCGTAGCCCATTGAGGAATTGTTTACAAAAACGTGTGTTACTGCTCCTATCAGTTTTCCGTTTTGAATAATCGGACTTCCGCTCATTCCCTGTAGAATTCCGCCGGTTTTTTCTAAAAGCTCTCTATCGGTAATTCTTATCACAAGATTTTTTAAATCAGGATCGTCTTGATTTATCTGCTCAATACAAGCAGAATACTTTTCAGGTTCCGAACCGCTGATAGTTGTAAGAATTTCTGCTCTTCCCGTTTTTATTTCGTCATAGTCGGCGATCTCTATCTCTTCTTTTTCACTCGGGGATTCGTTTAGCACACCGTAAACTCCGCTGTTTGTGTTTTGTGTAACAGTTCCTATTTCGTCTTTACTTAGAAATCTTCCTCTTAGTTCTCCAGGAGTTCCGTTCAAGCCCTTTTTGTAACCGGTAATGGATACGTCGCATATTTCTCCGCTGGATAAGGGCATAAGCTCTCCTGTGTCAGTATCGCATATTGGGTGTCCCAGACCTCCGAAAACGCCTGTTGACGGGTCGTAAAATGTTATTGTTCCTATTCCTGCTGATGAATCTCTCACCCACATTCCTGTTTTGTAACACTTTTCGCTGTCGCAGTATTCAGGAGTCAGCTTTAGTGAGATTTCTTCGCCTGAAGAAGCGTTGTCGTCTGAATCGTTGCGCTTTAAAACCACTTCGACAGTTTCTCCGTTAGTTGCAGAAATTGCCTTTGATAAATCTTCATTTGAAGTAATTTTTTCACCCCCGACGGAAATAATAATATCACCGACATGAATTCCTGCGCTTTTTGCAGGGCAGGAGTTTTCTTGACCGCTGATGTCAGAAAGTCTTACAACAATAATTCCCTCGGTGAGCATTTTGATTCCAAACGGCTGTCCGCAAGGTATGACCTTTTTAACAGCCCCGTTTACCGCAACTGCGGTATCAGAAGTGTTTTTCAGATTCCCGAACTGATTATTAATGGCTGATATAAAATTCGGAAAAGAAGCACCGTTAAAAGAGAAAAAGGTAATTGATGTCATAATAAGAAATGAAGTCAGCAAAATAAAAGCTAAAGATTTTACTGTCTTTTTCATAAAACAATTATCCTTTCTTTAAAATTTGATGCGCACCTAATATTATATTTTGCAGATCGCTCTGTATAATTCTATGGTTCTTAAAGAAGTATTTACTTTGGTTTTAGCGTGAAAAAATTCATAATGGGAATATAAAATATTAGGGTTGAGTTTTTCAGAAGATCTGTGTTATACTAAATGTATGTTTAAAAAATAATCAAAAAGAACAATTATTAAATCTGAACAAATAAGTCGCAAACTATATAAAGGGGAAATCACAGCTATGTCAAAATCTGAAAGGCTTAAAAAAATTAAAGAGTCTGAAATGAAAAACAACGAGATCTTCAGAAAAAAAGAAGAGGAGCGAAAGAACGCCCCTTCCAAAGCTATGAAAAAATTTATACGAAAAGAATCTGTTTGGATCAAGCTGATAAAATTTATAATGGTACTGCCGTTTTTGTATTCGGGGTTTTTCTACGGCGGTATTACAGTAATAAGCATTTTCAAAAAAACTATTGATATTAATACATATGTCGGAACGGTAATTTTAATTTGTCTTATTGCAATGCTGGGAGCTTTGATTCTATCATTCAAGCGGTTTTATATTTCGAGTTTTGCCGTTTCATTGGTATCTGTGTTGGCATACTTTTTTATAACCAAAAAGTATTTTGTAGATTACGCAACAGGAAAGGTTACAGAGAGCGGAAATATAAATCCTGAATACAAGTATATGATTTGGTTCTATCCGATACTTCTGTTTTTATTATGCTCACTTATTCTGTTGGTTATAGATATATTCACTCTCGTTAAGAAAAAACGCAGGGAAAGAGAAAAAAGAGATAATGCACCTACTAAGAGTATTGTTGATTAATTTGAGCAAAAAAATAAGCTGCTGTAATTTAACAGTAGCTTTTTAGATGTTATGATATTTTAAAATAAAAAACCGCCTTCTGCATACTAGCCAAAGGCGCCAACGTGACGTTGGATCCAATTCACATTTCAAAGTTGCAAAACGTGAATTTTTGAATCTTGCGTTTTTATAAAAAGAATGACCCGCCGTTGCAGGCATTATAAACATTAACAAAATTAAAAAAAAGGCGGCAGAGCCTGCGGCGGCTGCAGGGGTAACCCCTGCACGCAGTTTTAGTCCGCCGTTGCACAAAAAATCGCCTTCAGCAAACTAGCCAAAGGCGGGCAGCGTGACGCTGCACCCATTTCGCATTTCAAAATTGCAAAACGTGAATTTTTTGTATCTTGCGT
>CANQUM010000051.1 GCA_947627045.1 uncultured Clostridia bacterium | reverse complement strand
AGTAATGAAATGAAAATGGTTTTTTAACAACAGGAGGTATTGCTGTTTATGTCAGAACAAGCTAAATGGTATGTTATCCATACCTATTCCGGCTATGAAAATAAGGTAGCTCAAAGTATTGAAAAGGTTGTTGAAAACCGAAAGCTCCGCGATCTTATCCCTGAAATAAAAGTACCTATGGAATCTTATTCCGAGGTAGGAAAAGAGGGCGAGATAAAGGAAGCTGAAAGAAAGCTGTTTCCAAGCTATGTTCTTGTGAAGATGGTTATGACAGATGATACATGGTATATCGTGAGAAACATTACGGGCGTAACAGGCTTTGTCGGACCGGGTTCTAAACCGATACCACTTACCGAAGCTGAAGTTGAAGCTCTGGGCGTTGACACAAAAACCGCCGAAATCGAGGTCAACTATAAAGAAGGCGACAGCGTTTCTGTTACGGGAGGTTCGTTTGAAGGATTTACGGGCACAGTTGAGTCTGTTGACCTTGAAGAGCAGATCGTCAATGTTATCGTATCAATGTTCGGCAGAGAAACGCCGGTTTCCCTGCCGCTCACACAAGTAGCAAAATTGGATTAATTCGTTTTTTAGAAGCTGATTTTTATATAAACATCTTGCTTCAAAAGTGGGAGAGTTAAAATATTTATTAACTCGCCTTTACCACAATTTATGGAGGTGCGAATAGATGGCACAAAAAGTAGTAGGCTATGTAAAGCTGCAAATTCCCGCAGGAAAAGCAACACCTGCACCGCCTGTTGGACCTGCTTTAGGACAACACGGCATCAACATCGGAGCATTCACAAAGGATTTCAATGAGAGAACGAAAAATGACGCCGGTCTTATCATTCCGGTAGTTATCACAGTTTATGCTGACCGTTCATTCACATTTATCACAAAAACACCGCCGGCTGCCGTACTGATAAAGAAGGCATGCGGAATTGAACACGCATCCGGTGAACCTAACAAGAAGAAGGTTGCTAAAATCACAAAAGAGCAAATAAGACAAATTGCCGAGCAGAAAAAGCCTGACCTTAATGCAGCAACAGAAGAAGCTGCAATGAGCATGATAGCCGGAACGGCTCGCTCAATGGGTATCGAGGTTGTTGACTAAGAACGACGAGGAAGAAGTAAAGGCTTTGACCTCAGACTTCTGAAATCTGACTTCTAATCGTGGGAGGATTATTCCGCTAACCGAATTGCGAAAAAGCATTCGGTATCACCACTTAATGAGGAGGAAAAATTATAATGAAACATGGCAAGAGATATATCGAGAGCGAAAAGGCTGTCGATAAAGCAAAATTATACGATGCACCTGAGGCCCTTGACTTGGCTTGCAGCTGTGCAAAAGCAAAATTTGATGAAACTATTGAAGCTCATATCCGTCTTGGTGTTGACTCACGTTATGCCGACCAGCAGGTTCGTGGTGCAGTAGTTTTGCCAAACGGAACAGGTAAAAACGTAAGAGTATGCGTTTTCTGCAAGGAAGACAAATACGATGATGCTAAATCCGCAGGTGCAGATTATGTTGGCGGTATGGATCTTGTTGAGAAGATTCAGAAAGAAAACTGGATGGACTTCGACGTTGTTGTAGCAAGCCCTGATATGATGGGTATTGTAGGACGTCTTGGTAAAATTTTAGGACCTAGAGGTCTTATGCCTAACCCAAAAGCAGGAACAGTTACTCCTGACGTTGCTAAAGCTGTTACAGAGGCTAAGGCAGGTAAAATCGAATACCGTCTTGACAAATCAAACATAATCCACTGCCCTATCGGAAAGGCTTCATTCGGAAAAGATAAGCTGAATGAGAACCTTGAAGCGTTAATGGACGCAGTTATCAAGGCAAGACCTTCGGCTTTGAAAGGTCAATATCTCAAGAGCCTGACGGTTGCTTCAACAATGGGCGTTGGAATCAAGCTTTCAATCGCAAAATACGGAAATTAATAATTTTAATAACAATTAACGGCTTCTTAAAGAAGCCGTTTTTTATGTCTGTTATAATTAACTGTAAATATATCAAGAAAACATTGTTATTATAATTAATAATATGGCATTAATAACAAAATCTTCATTAAAAACAGCTTTAATGCCTTTACAAATAAAATAAGATGTGATAAAATATATATTTGAAGTAATGGATTCAATTCAGTTTGTTTTATATATTTACTTTAAAAAGTAATAAAAAATATTCATTGCTAAACATTTTTGAGGAGGATATAAAAATGGCAAGAAAAATGAAAACCATGGATGGTAACAATGCCGCTGCATGGGCGTCATACCCATTTACAGAGGTAGCTGCTATCTATCCTATCACCCCTTCTTCAGTTATGGCTGAGGTTACTGACCAATGGTCGGCTAAGGGGCAGACAAATATTTTCGGCACACCGGTAAAGGTTGCAGAAATGCAGTCGGAAGCAGGCGCATCAGGAACAGTTCACGGTTCTTTGGCTGCCGGAGCTCTTACAACAACTTATACAGCTTCACAGGGATTACTTCTTATGATTCCTAATATGTATAAAATCGCAGGAGAGCTGCTGCCGTGCGTAATTCACGTTTCTGCTCGATGCGTTGCATCACACGCTCTGAACATCTTCGGAGATCACTCTGATATTTACGCATGCCGTCAGACAGGTTTTGCAATGCTTTGTTCATCAAACCCTCAGGAGGTTATGGACTTAGGTACTGTTGCTCACCTTGCAACAATCAAAGGCAGAGTGCCTTTCCTGCACTTCTTTGACGGTTTCAGAACTTCTCACGAAATTCAAAAGATTGAAGTCTGGGAAAAAGAAGACGTTGCTAAAATGGTTGACAAGAAGGCTCTTCAATCTTTCAGAGACAGAGCATTAAATCCTGAGCATCCTGTTCTTCGCGGTACTGCTCAGAACCCTGATATATTCTTCCAGGCTCGTGAGGCTTGCAACAAGTATTATGATGCAATCCCCGGCGTTGTTGAAGAATATATGGATAAGATAAACAAGAAAATAGGTACAGATTATAAACTGTTCAACTACTACGGTGCTCCTGACGCTGAGCACGTTATCGTAGCTATGGGTTCAGTTTGCGACACAATTGAAGAAACAATAGATTACCTAAACGCTACTGAGGGAACAAAGCTGGGTCTTGTTAAGGTAAGACTATACAGACCTTTCTGTGCTGATAAGCTGGTCGAGGCTATTCCGGACACCTGCACACAGATTTCTGTTCTTGACAGAACTAAGGAGCCCGGTTCTTTGGGCGAGCCTTTATATCTCGACGTTGTTGCAGCCCTCAAGGGAACACAGTTCCACAACATCACAGTTGCTTCGGGAAGATACGGCTTAGGTTCAAAGGATACAACTCCTGCACAGATAAAGGCAGTATTCTGGAATGCTGAGTGGAAAGAGAACTTCAAGCCGAGATTTACGATCGGTATTGACGACGACGTAACTTATCTTTCACTTGACGCTGACGAAAAGCTCGACTCAGCTCCTAAGGGAACGACTGCTTGTAAGTTCTGGGGTCTCGGCGCAGACGGTACTGTAGGAGCTAACAAGAACTCGATCAAGATCATAGGCGACCATACAGACCTTTATGCACAGGCATATTTCTCATACGATTCAAAGAAATCAGGCGGTGTAACAGTTTCTCACCTGAGATTTGGTGAAACACCTATCAAATCGACATATCTCATCAATCAGGCTGACTTTGTAGCTTGTCATAACGAATCATATATCAACAAGTATGATATGGTATCTGACATCAAACCGGGCGGAACATTCCTGCTCAACACTCAATGGGATATGAAGGGTCTTGAAAAGAACCTACCCGGTCAGGTCAAGAGATATATCGCTGAAAACAACATTAAGTTCTACACGATAAACGGTGTTAAGATAGGTAAGGAAATCGGTCTTGGCAACAGAATCAACACTGTTTTACAGTCTGCATTCTTCAAGCTGTCAGGTATCATTCCTATGAAAGACGCTATCAAATATATGAAAGACGCCGCTACCGCTTCTTATTCTAAGAAGGGTGAGGCTATCGTTAAGATGAACCATGACGCTATCGACGCAGGCTGCGAACAGGTCGTTGAAATAAAAGTACCTGAGTCTTGGAAAAAGGCTAAAGACAGCAGAATGGGTATGGCTAAGGTCAAGACAAACGACAAGGTGCTTCAGAAGTTTGTAAATGAAATTCAAATTCCTTGCAACGCTCAAGAGGGAGATAAGCTTCCTGTTTCAACATTCGTTGATATGGCAGACGGTACTTTCCCGCAGGGCTCTGCAGCATTTGAAAAGAGAGGAATTGCAGTTGACGTTCCTTCTTGGATAAGCGAAAACTGTATTCAGTGTAACTTCTGCTCATATGTTTGCCCTCATGCTGTAATCCGTCCGGCAGTTATGACCGACGAAGAGCTTGAAAACGCTCCGGAACTTGCTAAGAAAAAAGCTGTTCCTATGACGGGTATGCCCGGCTATAACTTTATTGTAACAATGTCGGCTCTCGACTGTACAGGATGCGGCTCATGCGTAAACGTATGTCCGGGCAAGAAGGGCAACAAGGCGCTCAATATGATGCCTCTTGAAACACAGATCGCAGAGCAGGAAGTATTCAACTACGGTTTAACTCTTCCTGAAAAGCCTGACGTACTTGAAAAGTTCAAGGCTACAACAGTCAAGGGTTCTCAGTTCAAACAGCCGCTTCTCGAATTCTCGGGCGCTTGCGC
Organism: uncultured Clostridia bacterium; assembly: GCA_947627045.1. Lineage (GTDB taxonomy): Bacteria > Bacillota > Clostridia > Oscillospirales > Ruminococcaceae > UMGS1601. The sequence goes on along the minus strand of CANQUM010000051.1, from coordinate 3,149 downwards.
AGGCTGCGGAGAAACTCCTTACGCTAAGCTCATAACTCAATTGTTCGGCGACAGAATTTATATTGCAAACGCAACAGGCTGTTCATCTATCTGGGGCGGTTCTGCACCTACAACTCCGTATACAAAGAACGCTCTTGGCAAAGGTCCTGCTTGGGCAAACTCATTGTTCGAGGACAATGCTGAGTACGGCTATGGAATGTTCCTGGCACAGAACACTATCAGACAAAGAGTTATCGCAAAGGTTCTTGAACTCAAAAAGACTACAAAGAGCACATCTCTTAAAAAGGCAATTGACGCATATCTTTCAACTATCGACGACGGTGCTGCTAACTCAGCCACTACAGACGATTTGATCTCAGCTCTTACAAAGGCTAACACTAAAGCCGCTGACGAAATCCTCAAGGATAAGGATTTCTTGAGAAAGAAATCAATGTGGGTATTCGGAGGAGACGGTTGGGCTTATGATATTGGATTCTCGGGCTTAGACCACGTTATCGCACAGGGCGAGGACGTAAACATCTTCGTATTCGACACAGAGGTTTACTCAAACACAGGAGGACAGTCATCTAAGGCAACTCCTACGGGAGCTATCGCACAGTTCGCAGCAGCAGGTAAAGAAGTGAAGAAGAAAGACTTAGCAGGAATTGCTATGAGCTACGGATATGTATACGTTGCCCACGTTGCTATGGGTGCTGACTACAACCAGTGCATCAAGGCAATCACTGAGGCTGAGGCTTATCACGGACCTTCACTGATAATCGGTTATGCTCCATGTATCAACCACGGTATCAAGGGCGGAATGTCTATTGCTCAGACGGAGGAAAAGAAGGCTGTTCAGGCAGGCTACTGGCATCTTTACAGATACAATCCTGCATTAAGGGCAGAGGGCAAGAATCCGTTTACACTTGATTCTAAAGCTCCAACATCTGATTATAAAGACTTCATTATGGGCGAGGTTAGATACAACGCTCTTGCAAGACAAAATCCTGAAAGAGCTGAAAAGCTGTTTGACAACGCGGTTAAGAATGCAGCTGACAGATACGATTATCTGCTCAGACTTCAAAAGCTTTACGGCGAAGAGGAGAAGTAAGATAGTTTAAAGTCTTAAAGATAAAATTAACACCGATGCAGAAATTCTGCGTCGGTGTTTTTTAGTATTGACAAATCAATTTGTATTATATATTATAGATAGTAGAACAATGATCTTGACACTAACAATATAATATGAAAGCGAGATTAGTATGAAAAAAATCATTTGTCTTATTATTTCATTAATTATGAGTATAACCTCGTTTAGCGGAATTAATTCATTAGCCAATAATGCAAAACAAAATTCACAAAGCCATCTTCAAAAAGGTGTTCTTTATTCTAACTCCGTTCCGAATTGGTTTGTTATTTCAACTGTCAATACTGCAAAAAATCTAATCAAGAACAATCCCGAATTGCTAAAACAATGCACATTAGAATTCTTTGAAAATCATAAAATATATGGTCTTTGTTTTTCAGTTAAAGGTTCAAATGCCACTGTTACCTATAAAGGTAATTTTGAATACAATGTAGACGTTCCGGCAAATTCTGATGCTAAAACTGAAACAAACTATATTGATTTTATCGTTGTTAAATCGTCTGAGGGTTATTTTAATAGTATCAATATAGCCTTAAACTATAAGTTTAACAATACAGACGGAAGCTATACTTCACAAACAGAGAAATTATATCCCAGACAAATTTATGTTTTCTCTCCTGACCAAAAACCAGATATAAAAAAAGTAACAAAAGTCAAATCAAAATCCCCTAAGAATAAAACCATTAAAATCACTTGGAATAAGATACAAGATGTTACAGGATATAAAGTAGAAATATCAACAAATAAAAAATTTAAAACTAAAAAGACCCAAACTTATACTATTAAAGCGAACAAAAGCAAAATAACTATAAAAAAGCTAAAACGCAAAAAGAAATATTATGTAAGAGTTAAAGGATATAAAACCGCTGTTATAAACGGTCAAAACGTAATTTTGTACAGTAAGAAATGGAGTTCTGTTAAAACTGTTAAGACAAAATAATTACAATTTAACACCGATGCAGTTTTTCTGCGTCGGTGTTTTTGTATATGTAAATATGTATAATTCTTCATCAAAAAAAGACGGCTTTATTTATAAGCCGTCTCTATGTTCCTGCCGATTTTGATACAAACAGAAAAAGCCTTCTCCGGAGCAAAATCGCCGAAAAAGGCTTGAAATTAGGGATAGTATAAAAAAACACTGTATGACCTGCTATACGCAGGCAATATAGACATCCATGCTATCTCCGTCCGTCTCAAAGCATGGTATCACGTCTTTATATGTACGCTCCAAGCCATTAATACGCATAAATTCCATCAGTGTCTTATATGCGTTAGGAATAATCACAAAAGGATTTTTGAACGGTTCAGGAATGTGGATCGTGGCATATTTGTGAGCCTTCTGTTCTTTTATTTTCACTCCTTCCGGTGTTACGCCTTCAGGCAGAATCCATGCAGCCTCGTAGCCGTGCATATGGTAAACATTTATTTGCTCTTGGGACACATACGGGAAATCCCAGCCGATTATACGAGGATTTTCCTCGCCGTTTTTCCTCGCGATTGAAAAGATACGGTCTATAGCGTCACTCTCGGGGGTTGCGCTGATTACCGCATGGCACACATACCGAAATCCCGGAACAGTCTCCACACGAAGGTTTGTGCATGCGTCGTCGCAGCCGCCCATCTCTTCGCGAAACAGATTGTCCAGAGAACAGTTGAACAGCCCGCAAAGCTCAATGGCTTTATCCATTTCTGGCGTTGATTCGTCAAGTTCCCATTTTGAAACGGTCTGTCGGCTGACTTTCAGCTTTTCCGCCAGAACCTCCTGCGTAATGTCTCCGCACATACGCCTCAGGTGTTGCAAATTCTTGCCAAAGCTCATATAAATTCCTCCTATTATTTTGCACGGCCATGCATTGATAATAGTATATTGCAATTTAGCCAAAAGGTCTACCACCTGACATATGCTTTTTTCTCTATTCTCGCAACTACAGGTTGCACCTCCGACATAGAGCTTATACACCAAACGCAAAGGTAAACTTTTCAATCATTTCTGTGCTTTATACCTAAGTCTGTATGATTATTT
>CANQUM010000050.1 GCA_947627045.1 uncultured Clostridia bacterium | reverse complement strand
GCATTTTATTCAATTGTTATTACATCTATTTCTATGATGTAAATATATAATACATGAAAAAGAAAAAATTGTCAAGTATTTTTTGAATAAAAATTATTTGAGTGGGGAATACTAATACTTTTGTGAGTAAAAAAATTAAGCAAGCCTGATGTTAGACTTGCTTATCTTTGTTTATAGCAGTGTAGATTTTAAACGTGTATAATAATGGTCCAAATTTGCGCTGTAAGCGAGTTGATTGCTAGGCGGTGTAACTTCTCTGTTGGTGAGAGAAGGGTTTGATGCATGGTGGAATTGAGAGTAATCTGGGGCGGTTTTTATAGTTACATATTTTATGAAGTGTTTTTTGATGTTTGACAATAATAAATGATATAAAAATTAAGAGAATGCTTTTCTAGGAACTGTAAATTAACAATTAATGCTCAAAAGTATCAAAAACTCAACTGAAATTATTCATAAATTTTTTATTGTATTTGTATATGACTTGTGATAAAATATATTAAATATAATTATTCTTAAGGAAAGGAGTCGCGCCTACTATGAAGAAAAACATGCTAGTTGCACCTGTTTTGAAATGGGTAGGTGGTAAAAGACAACTGATAAATACTTTTTCTATGTTGCTACCGAAAAAAATAACCTCTTATTATGAACCTTTTGTCGGCGGTGGTGCACTACTGTTTCATTTACAGCCTAAAACAGCTTATATTAACGATATAAATAAGGATTTGATTTGTGTATATACTGTTATAAAAGAAAGCGTTGATGAGCTCATAGATGAATTGAAGGAATATAGGAATGAGTCAGATTTTTTCTATTCCATTCGTGATTGGGATAGAAATAGAGAAAAATACAATTCCTTGTCAGATGTAGAAAAGGCGGCTCGTATTCTGTATTTGAATAAAACCTGTTATAATGGGCTTTATCGTGTTAATAATGCAGGTGAATTCAATTCACCTTTTGGAAACTATCGTAATCCCAATATAGTAAATGAACCTGTATTACGTGCAGTCAGCGCATATTTTAATGGCGCTGCTGTTCACTTTTCATCGGTGGATTATGCCGAAGCTTTAATGGGGATAAAAAAAGGCTCTTTTGTATACCTTGATCCGCCATATGATCCAGTTTCAGAAACAGCAAATTTTACGGGATATTCTAAAGGCGGTTTTTCTAAAGATGACCAAATAAGGCTACGTCAATGCTGTGATGATTTAGACAAGCGAGGTATCCGATTTATGCTTTCTAATTCTGCAACGCCATTTATTATGGAACAATACTCAGCATATAATATAACTGTAGTACAAGCAAAACGTGCTATAAATTCCGTTGGCAGCAAGCGCGGTGACGTTGATGAAGTTGTGGTGAGAAATTATGAGTAATGAAAATTTGAACGATGTAGCATGGGAACAGTTGTTCAACAAGTATGACATTATACGTCATATTGAAACAGACGGCTTTTTTAATATTTCTGCTACGCAAATTAAGGAATTCCGTGAACCACGCCTAATGGTTAAATTCGATCATACAAGTAACTTGCCAAAACTCTTTTCTGATAATAGATTAGCAATACTTCCTATTACACGTGGGGAGTATGTAATTTCGCATTTTGACGCATACCATAGATTTGAAACGGATAATGTGCCCATAACAAAGGTTTCTTTACCTGGTCATATACAGAGTTTGGACAGCAGTAATATTCCAAGTGAAGCAATCGCGTTAAACTGTGCGGTTGCGTCAGGGATTATTTCTGAATTTATAGGAGATAGTGATATTGTTGCTACTGTTTCAGGACGTATGGGATCAGGTGCTTTTTCCTTTAATATTGATGATACAAGCTCTGGTTCAGTTCGACAGGTAAATGTTATTAACTCGCAAATTGAAATAGATGCTGCTTATGAAAGTGTTTCGTGTTTAGCGTTGTTTGAAGCGAAAAGAGATCTTTCGGAAGATTTCCTGATAAGACAATTATACTACCCATTCAGGGTTTGGCAAAGTCGCATAACTAAAACAGTAAAACCAATTTTTCTTGTTTATTCTAATGGAATTTATAGATTGTTTGAATATGCATTTGAGGATCTGAATAATTACAATTCTTTAAAACTTGTAAAGCAGAGAAATTATTCAGTTGAAGATACGGCTATTTCTGTATCTGATATTCAGTCAGTATTGGAAAGCACCATTATTGTAGACGAACCTAAAATACCATTCCCACAAGCAGATAAATTTGAAAGAGTAATCAATCTTTGTGAACTTGTAAGTGCACAGGAATTAAGCAGAACAGACGTTACAGAAAGATATGATTTTGACGCAAGGCAAACAAACTATTATACGGATGCCGCCCGTTATTTGGGATTATTGGAAAAGAAAAAAGAAAATGGAACGCCGATGTATTCAATAAGTGAGTCAGGGCGTCGCATACTAAATTTAGGATTTAAACAGCGTCAATTAGCGTATTGTAATTGTATCTTGTCGCATAAGGCTTTTAATACTTGTCTACGTCTTTATTTACAAAGGGGCATTATGCCCTCTACAGGTGAAATAATAGAGATTATGAAGCAATCAGGGCTGTATCAGGTTGAAAGTGATAGTACATTTGTTCGACGGTCTTCAAGTATTAAGGGTTGGCTGAACTGGATTATTTCATTAATAAACGAATAGAAAGGAGAAATTTCTAAATGTTTGAAAAAAGCAATAAATCAAATGATAACAAACCTATAATTCAATCACATGGGTATAATGGTAGTGAACCTACGCGCATTTGCCCTAAGTGTTGCGAAGAAAAGCCATTAAGTGATTTCGGTTTTAGGGACATGGGAAACGGGACAATAAGAAATCAATCTTGGTGTAAAGAATGCAGAAGTCGTTATAGTTAAAAGAGGTTGTATATTTCAAAGTTTTATCGCATTACAGTAATGCCAGACGAAAACTGGTGGTTATAATATTTATCCAAAAAGCTAGAATATTTTCACTCACTGTGCTAATACGTCGGATATATTGCCATCAGAGGTGGCAATATAATAGGACGAATGGGACGGTTCATAAAAATCGCTGTATGCATTGTTTGAGGTAAAGAATATAGCGATTGTGTGGCAATTATCCGTATTGATATAATAACAGTAATTTTCCCGCATTGCTGAAATCATCAGGCATTGGATGCGGTAGACATGGAAAAAGCGTTGATCATATCGTAAATACGCAAAAAAGCGGCAGGGATTAATACTCTGCCGCTTTCCTGTATTTCTTTATTTTGTATTGCTAACTTGCTTGTGAATATGAAATTAATGAAAGCAGGCTATCCTCCGCTTGACATAAAGTTTTCAGATAGCATTGCTTACTATAATGCATTTGATGAATATTTTGAAAAGGACAAACTTAATGCAATGGAGAAGTTGTTTGCAGGTTATGTGAATACAAGATTGGATAGCTATTTAGCGATGTTAGAAAGATAAAGAAGATATGAAGATGTTTAATTATTAATACTTTAGATAGGCATTTTGAATATGCTGCTAATAAGAAAGGGTTTACCTGCATATAAAATATCCTCGGCTGTGCCGATGATTTTTATTAAGATATTATGTTAAATTGGAAAATAATTTGCATTATGTATATTTTGTAAAATAAAGATTAAAATATTACAAAAAATAAAAATAATTGAAATTTTGTGGTATAATATAAAAAATTAGATGTTATAACATAGTTTCATATACGATTGATTAAACTTTTATCTTATTTCTAGGATGCTTGGTAGCAAGAATATGTTTTTGCTTAGATGAAGCAACATTGGTGTAGATTTGAGTAGTAGTAATAGAGCTATGACCAAGTATTTTCTGTATGTAGCGAATATCCACATCTTCTTCTAATAAAAGTGTAGCAAATGAATGCCTGAACATATGTGGCGTAATATTTTTATCATAATTAATCATTCTAGTGTACTTTTTTATTATCTCACGTACGGATTGTTCAGATAGACGCTTATGCAGCTTATTTATAAATAAATAACTTGAAGCATCAATATCGTCTTTAAAAACGGATTTTTTAAACTCTTATCATTAAAATTTTTATTATTTCAACAGCGTTGTAGAACAAATCAAAGTATGCATTTATTTATAGTAATGGAGATTAAAATGAAAGTTTTTATAATTGATTCAAAAATTACAATGTCCGGTTTCAATAAGATAAATTGCTTTATTGAAAATTTGCAGAAACAGTTACAGTTATATGCTGTTAACTTTATGATTGTAAATAAGTTAAATATATCAAGGTGTAAATCTGAGACAGATGAACAAACTATAGTAATATTTTTTAATGATAATGTTGATGCTATATGTCATAATAGTGAGATTTATAATTATTTATATTATGCCAATGAAAAAGGTGCATTAATATGGCCTGTTGCAATGGATAAGGAAAGAAGGTTACCACCAGAAATTATTTCCAACAAACAAAGCTATGATGTATGGGAACAACTTAGGCGTAGAAATTTAGGTGAGGATTATTTGCCACTGATTGCAAATAATTTTGCAAGGAAGGTTATTGCCAGAGTTATGCCGACAATGTATAACGAAAGAGGACTTATTTTTATTAGTCATAGGCGAATTGATGGTGAGGAGATTGCAGCAAATCTTTGTGATAAACTTTTAGTTCAATTTAAAGATAATAAAACATTTAGAGATTTGACTGATGTTGAAGTAGGTGAAGAAGCACAAAGCAAAATCGATGAAGCGATGTCAAAGAGTGATGCTTTTATTTTTATTCATACTGACAAGTCATCTGAATCTGATTGGATTCAGAAAGAACTTAGATTTGCTTTATTGCGAAATATACCAATATTGTGGATACAAATTGATAATGCAGATTCTCGAAAGCTAAAAATAAAGCCTACTGAAAATCCTCACCTTAGATTTAAATCGGAAAATTTTAATGATGAAAATCTAATTAAAATTTCAGAAATGATTTTACAAAACACCTTTGAATTAATAATGTCAAGAACAAATAAGTTATTCGATTATTATGTACATATATCTGAAATGTTTAAAAATTCAGTTACAGAAATTGATAAAACACAAATGACTTATAAATTAGATATTAAACGAAAAGGATACAGATATCCGCAGCGTAATATCAATCAGTATATTAAGTTGTTTGGCAGAACACCAATTGAGTTGGATAAAGTAGAGTTTCAAAGTTTTTTAAAAAAATATAAAAATAAATATGATTCTGCGTTGATATTAACAGATAGAGTTGTAAAAAGTGAATATTCTCAAGATGTTATCGTTGAGCCGTATGATGACTTCTTTTATCATTGGGGCAACTATTTGAACCAAGATAAAGATCCAAAAAATATGGAAATAGTAATTTCCGGGGCCTTCTCCGATTGTGACGAGATATATAAACAGACTCTTACTGATGCACTTGTAATTTTTTCAAAATCAATATTAAAATCAGGTTACATTTTAACTTTTGGATCTCATCCAACATTTCAAGAACTGTTTTTTGAAATAGCAAAAGATACTTGCCCTAATAATTATAATAAAGCAATAAAAATGTATATTTCAAAGTGGTTTGAGGATAACTATTTATACTCAAAAAATTATTACGTTTCAAATTCTCAATTTATTGAAACTAAAAGATGTGAATCACTAAGTAAAAGTTTAACTGTAATGAGAATGGAAATGATACAACGAAAAAAGGTGTTAGCTTTAATTTGTTTGGGTGGTAAAATTAAAAGTGATAAGTCAGAAGAAGGAATGCGCGAAGAAATAGCGTTAGCAAAGGCATATGGAATACCTGTATTTATAGTAGGTTCTGTTGGAGGTTGTTCTTCTATAGTTGCATCGGAGTATAAAGCTATTAATTGGAAGGGATTGAACAATGCGTCTTTAAAGATGAATAACGAATTTGCAGAGAGTCTTGATTATTTTTCTTTATCTCAAAAAGTGCTTGATCACTTGAGTCATCAATTTTAAGAGAAAGATTTAAATACAATATTAGTTTTAAACATGTTGAAAATTACTCTACTTATTTTAATGCCTAATTACTTGAATATTTTATATAGCAATTTAATTAATATAAGAAAAGTAATATTAGTAATTAGTATTGAATATTTAAAAATGACATAATAAATTCTTACAAAAATGAGAAACAAGAAGGTTGATAAAATGGGAAGAAAGATATTTATAACATATAAATATGCAGATAATGACGTTGAAAATATTACTGACAATCCAGGATTGTGGTATAATTGCACTGTTAGAGATTATGTTGACGTAATTGAAGAAAATCTTGAAAATAAAACTGAACATATATATAAAGGTGAATCAGATGGAGAAGATTTATCTCAACTTGCAGATGCAACTATTTGGGATAAGTTGAAAAATAGAATTTATGATAGCACTTTAACAATCATAATGTTATCGAAGGGAATGCGAGAAAAATATAAAGAAGAAAAGTATCAGTGGATTCCTCAAGAAATATCATATTCCATAAAAGAGATATCTAGAAAAGATAAAAATGGTAATCCAGTTACAAGTAAAACAAATGCACTATTAGCAGTTATTTTACCAGATATAAATGGTTCATATAATTACTTTACATACAAAAATACGTGTTGTAGCACTGGATGTGTATCATATAAAAAAGATTCTAATTTGATTTTTAGTATAATGAGTGGAAATATGTTTAATCATAAAAATCCAAATATAAATGTTTGTGATACTAGACAAACTATATATTATGGCGACTGCAATTATATGCTTTGTGTGAAATGGTCAGATTTTGTTAATAATATGGAAGAGTATATTGACAAGGCATATGATTTACAAGAAGAACAGGAGAATTATAATATTCAAAAAGAAATATAATAATATGTTTCACGAATAAGTCTAACATTATTAGAACTTAATGACTTAAATAATGAGCTTAAGTTGTTTTTGTCTATTGTCCTTTGCACAGTTGGAGAATATTTTATTAGCTACTTTTTGCAAATCAATGAGCATTATGTATATATTGTAAATATTAAATTAAATTTTAGCAGAAAATAAAAATAATTGAAATTTTATGGTATAATATAAAAAATTAGAAAATAAAACTATACGGTATTTTTAATTTACTTTTATTTTGTTTCTAGGATGCTTTGTGGCAAGAATATATTTCTGTTTAGATGAAGTTACATGGGTGTAGATTTGAGTGGTAGTAATGGAACTATGACCAAGCATTTTTTGTATGTAGCGAATATCTACATCTTCTTCAAGCAGAAGTGTGGCAAAAGAATGTCTGAACATATGCGGCGTGATATTTTTATCATAATTAATCATTTTAGTGTACTTTTTTATTATTTCACGTACAGATTGCTCAGACAGACGCTTATGCAGTCTGTTTATAAAGAAATAACTTGACGAATAAATGTCATCTTTAAAGGTAGATTTATAGTTCTTTAAAGCATTTAACACTTCTCTGTTTTCAATTTGAATAATTCTTTCCTTAGATCCTTTACCGAATATTTTTACTGTATGATTAATTAAATCGACATCATAGGGTGATAGAGAACAAACTTCTGAGACTCTTGCTCCGGTGGCAAAAAGAAATTCTAAAACGGCAATATCTCGAAGCGTCATTTTATAGTGATACTCGCTTGAGTTATTGTTAAGTTGAGCGTAAGCTGTTTTTAAAATCTTGTTGATAATATTAATCGAAATGGTTTTAGGCAAAATTTTAGGCTCTTTAAAATTAAGTTGAATTTTATCAAACGGATTTATTTCAATAATATCTTCAAACAGAAGAAATCTTGTAAAGGCTTTTAAAGTAGTAATTTTTCGCTTTACGGTTTTAGGTTTAAAAGTATTATTTAAATGTTCAATATACTGAGTAAGATGCTGTTTATCAATAATTGCGTCAGAGAAAACTTGATATTGATGCAAATCAATTTTATATGCTTTCAAAGTTTTATCATTCAAGTTTTTATTATTTTTACAGTGTCGAAGAAACAAATCAAAGTACACATTTATATTTTCCATAGAAAAATCCTTTCAAATAAGCATAATATTAATATTATACTTGAAAGGGAAGGATTTGTCGAACTGTGTTGAATTATATATGAGAATGTTTATGATATTTTCTCTAGATCTATTGAAAATGTCTAAAGTTAAATAATTTAATTAGTAATATATTAAACACAGGATAATATGTAATTAT
>CANQUM010000049.1 GCA_947627045.1 uncultured Clostridia bacterium | reverse complement strand
AGAAAAATATAACAGTTCAAGCTAGTGATGTCTCTATAAATGGAATCATGGTTGATCCAATATTTTCATGCACTGTTTCAGCTGGAAAAATTGCAAATGATGATATGTCATTTTCTAATCTCGAAGATGATGGCATTGATAAAATCAAAACAGTAGAACTTTCTTTCCATATATTTGATGATGACAGTTGGGATACTATTGTTGATACAAAAGTAGTAAAAATTAGGGTATCATAAACATTAAATATTATTTATATCAGTAGGAATTAAAAATGATTGATTTTAAAAACGCAATAATTAGTAACTATGTGCTTAAATAAAAACGCCCCTGCTGAGCTGCAACTCAACAGAGGCAATAGATATTCTAATTAATATGAAGTTGATTTTTTAAAGCAGATTGAAGTGCTTGTGAAAAATTAACACCATTTTCAATTGCCAAATCATTTAGCCAAGATGGAATAGTAAGAGTTTTCTTGACGGACTTTTCAAAATGCTTTTTTGCATACTCGTCAACGTCAACAGTAACCATATTAACAAATGCACTTTCATATTCGTCATATTCTGCATCCACGTTGATACTTTCCATTGATGGAGCTTCAGGAACTTCTAAATTTTCAAGTTTAGCATTGTAGAGGTAGCCTGCAAGACAGTCAACAGCCATTTTAATAGCTTCATCAAGTGTGTTGCCACAAGTAGCTTGATTTATAACAGGAAAAATGACTGAATAGTTACCCTCTTTTTCTTTATAAAAGCAAGCAGGATACATTGATAACATAAAATTACTCCTTTCATATTAAACAAGCAAAGGCTTACCTCAGCCCTGCTTGTTTAAGTATTGAGTTTGCCGTTCCTTTTGGAATATCGCCTTTATGGTTTGGTATTGTAACCTTACCTTTCTTTGTAGGGTGTGAGTAGTAAAAGTGAGAACCTCTAGTGTACAAATAGACCCATCCATCAGCTTTTATTAGCTTTTCCATTTCTTTGAATGTCATTCTCTCACCGCCTTACACATATATTATATGATATAATACGTATTATGTCAATACGTATTACGATTAAATTTGTAACTTATTTATGAATATAAAACGCCCTCCAGTGCACCACCACTGTAAGGGCAAGCGAATTAATCCCAACCGCTAAAAAAGTCTAATTCTGCCCTATTAGTATTCTCAAAAGACAGGAGGTAATCACTTGAAACGGCGTAAAGACGGATATTACCAAAAGTTAATAACTGTTGACGGCAAAAAGAAAATGGTATATGGTAAAACCGAAAAAGAAGTTGAGAAAAAAGTCTATCTTTTAACAGAGCGGAATATTCCAATTAGAAGCAAAAAGCTGTTTTACTGGATTGATGTGTTTGAAGATAGCATTCAAAATCTATCATATAATTCTATTGACGCATATAAAGCACCAATTAAAGATGTAAAAGAATACTTTGGAGACATAGACATTACTACAATCAACGCTTTTGACATTGAGAGATTTATTAATACTCTTGTAGATAAGGGATATGCTCGGCAAACAATTAATTATCGCTTGCTTGTTTTAAAAAAGACTTTTAAAGAGGCGGAAAAATCAGAAGTAATGTATAATAACCCTGCTGATCTCGTAGAACTCCCAAGAGGATTAAAACAAACAGAACGTAAGCCGTTAAGCGATAAGACTATTGATCAAATAAAAGAATCAAATGATTTGTTGTTATATTCATACCTTTATACAGGAGCAAGACGCAATGAGATATTAGCTTTAAGTTATGATAATCAAGAACTCAATTACATTGACTTTGAAAATAAAACAATAAGCATAAATAAACAGCTTGATTTTCACACTATGACATTTAAAACTCCGAAAACAAATAGCGGAATACGAACAATACCATTGCTTGAACCGTTTGAAAAATTATTGCTCTCGCAGAACCGAAAGCATGGTTTAGTTTTTCACAAAGACGGCAAGCCATTAACAAAAAATGAATTTAGACGGCTATGGGAAAAATCCATAGAACCGATGGCTGAAAATTTCACAACACATCAGCTCAGGCACTCGTATGCAACTATTTTATTTAATGCAGGAATTGACGCCAAAATAGCTCAGAAAATACTCGGACACAGTAAAATAAATGTTACACTAGATATTTACACACACATCAAAAAGACTAATATTGACGAAGCTACAGAGAAGCTAAATGAGTTTTTCAAATAGCTTATTTTTATACTAAATTTTATACTAAAAAATACTAAAAATTTTACTTATTAAGTCTCATAAGGTCGCATTAATTCATAAATAAAAAATTCCCACAGAAGCCTATTCTATGGGAATTGTGGCGGAGATGGAGGGATTCGAACCCTCGAGACGCTACAAACGTCAACACGAGTTCCAGTCGTGCGCCATAAGCCGGACTAGGCGACATCTCCGTATAACAGACAGCCCAAAATGTTGAGCCGTCTGTATTTTTTAATATATAATTCTTTTGATTGCGGAAATCGGATTGTACTGAGAAAACGAAGATACATAGGAAATAACTATTCCTGTGCTTGAGTTCTCAGCGTGTACCATCATACCGTCTCCGATATACATTGCAACATGATAGATGCTGGCTCCGAAGAAAATCAAATCTCCCGGCTGCATACTGTCATAACTTACAGACTTGCCGTACCCTGCCTGAGCCGCAGCATTATGCGGAAGTGAAATTCCTACCTGTGCATAAGAAAGCATTACCAAACCCGAACAGTCTGTTGCACGGTAGCTTGAACCGCCCCAAACATATGAACCGCCTACCATACTCTTTGCATAAGATATTACCGTTCCTATGTCTCCTGAGTATCCGCTGCCCGAATTGCCTGAGTTTCCGCTGCTGCCCGAATAACCGCTGCTTGAGTTGCCCGATGAGCCTCTGTTTGAATAATTGTTCTGACTCGGTCTGTAGGCTGTAGCAGCCTGAGTGGTAGTTGTCGTAGTCGTGGTGGTGGTTGCGTTGTATTCAGCCTGCGCCTTCTTGCTGGAAACCTGACTTCTCTGATTGTTTAGCTCCTCGTTCTGACTTTGAATGTTTGCCGCATTAGCCTCGCTTTCAGCCTTCAATGTCTCAAGATTCGACTGCTCCTTCGATAAATTGGAAAGCTGTTTTGCGTATTTCTGAGCAGTTTCTTCCATCTGCTTCTTTTGCTCTTGATACTTCTTTTGTTCATTCTCATACTGCTTCTTCAGCTCAAGGAGCTTGTCTATAGTATCGTTGTCATGTTTGGCTACTCTCTTTACAAGCTCAAACCGCATGAGAATATCGTAAAAGTCTTCCGATTCAAGCAGTACCTGTGTATAAGACTCAGCCCCCGATACATACATTGCCCTAAGCCTTGACTTAAAATCAGCAATGCCGTTCTTAATTTCTTTTTCTTTCTGCTCCATATTGGCTTGAGTTTCTCTGATTTTTGCGTCTGTTTCCGCTAGATCCTTCTCAAGCTCTTTACTGTATTTTTCAAATGTGGAAATCTTGTTTTCAATTGTCGAGATCTTCTTGCTTAAAGCCTCCTGCTTTTCTTGTTCATCAGCAAGATTTTCTGCGTTTTTTGCAATCTGTTTATCAAGCTCTCTCTCCTGACTTTCCAAATCGGCGATTTGCCTTTGATAATCCTCATATGTAGGTGCAGCGGATGTTTGTATTCCTCCGCTGTCATAATTGTTTATTGTAAACACAGAAACTACTGCCAAAAACGAAAGAACTAATGCAGTAAGCCTCTTAATTCTTTTGCTTTTCATATCTGTTATCTTTTCCCTTTCCTTTTAACTAAATACCTTTTATAAGCATTATTATCTATCTGTTTGCTTTTGTTATGAATAAATAGGTTTGCACTAACCGAATATAATCAATTTGTGTAACCAATTTGTAACCATTGTATACCCTTTTGAGCTAAATGTCAAGAGCAATCGCTATTTTTTATTGAATTTTAATATTTCCTTTTGTCGATTTATATGGTATAATAACCTCAAAGGGCTTTCTTGCGAAAGCCTTGCAATGCTTTTTGCATTGCCGTAAATCAAAGATTTCCGCTTTGAGAACATTGTATCTTAATTTAAGGCTAACGCCTTTGGTTTTGCTCCGCAAAACTGTGAAACTTCGTTTCACACTAATTTCGGTATAATAACCTCAAAGGGCTTTCTTGCGAAAGCCTTGCAATGCTTTTTGCATTGCCGTAAATCAAAGATTTCCGCTTTGAGAACATTGTATCTTAATTTAAGGCTAACGCCTTTGGTTTTGCTCCGCAAAACCGTGAAACTTCGTTTCACACTAATTTCGGTATAATAACCTCAAAGCAATAAAGCAATAAAAAGAGACAAAAGGCAAGTTTTTTATGTTGACGCTGATTTTTGCACTTTTCACAAAATAAAAATGCAAAATTTCTGAAAGGAATATACATATGAAAAAATATATTTTAGCCCTTGATCAGGGCACTACATCATCCCGTGCAATATTATTTAACAAATTCGGTGAAATTGTCGCTCAAAAAAAGAAGGAATTTCCCCAGATTTTTAAAGAAAACGGATATGTTGAACATAATCCAAATGATATTTGGTCGTCTCTGCTTACCGCTGCAAGAGAGGTTCTTTTGAGCAAAAATCTTGATTCAGGCGATATTTCATCAATCGGCATAACCAACCAGCGTGAAACTACGCTCATCTGGGATAAAGAAACAGGTGAACCTGTATATAATGCAATTGTATGGCAGTGCAGAAGAACATCAGAC
The DNA here is from genome assembly GCA_947627045.1 of uncultured Clostridia bacterium. Lineage (GTDB taxonomy): Bacteria > Bacillota > Clostridia > Oscillospirales > Ruminococcaceae > UMGS1601. Next base: position 3,705 of record CANQUM010000049.1, on the reverse strand, counting down.
TACTGCAAAGAGCTTGTAAAGAACGGATATTCAGAAATGATAAAGGAAAAAACAGGTCTTATAATCGACCCTTATTTTTCTGCAACAAAGATAAAGTGGATTCTTGACAATGTTTCCGGAGTTCGTGAGAGAGCTAAAAGCGGCAGACTTTTGTTCGGAACTGTTGACAGCTATATTATATGGAAACTCACCGAAGGAAGAGTTCACGCCACAGATTATTCAAACGCGTCAAGAACAATGCTGTTTAATATAAATACTCTTGAATGGGACGACGACATTTTAAAACTTCTTGGTATTCCGAAAAATATGCTGCCGAAAGTTTGTGAATCAAGCGATGACTACGGTTATACAAAATTAATAGGGAAAGGTAAAATTAAAATCTGCGGTGTGGCAGGCGACCAGCAGGCGTCGCTTTTCGGACAGACGTGTTTTAATAAAGGCGACTTCAAATGTACATACGGCACAGGGGCATTTCTGCTTATGAACACAGGCTCTGAGCCTGTTACCTCTCAAAACGGACTTCTGACAACTATTGCATGGAGTGTAGACGGAAAAATAGCCTATGCGTCTGAGGGTTCTGTTTTTGCAGCAGGAGCGGCTGTTCAATGGCTTCGCGACGGAATTAGAATTATTGACTCTGCTGCAGAAAGCGAGCCTTTGGCACTGTCTGTTCCTGACACAAACGGAGTTTATTTTGTTCCTGCATTTGTGGGTCTCGGCGCTCCTTACTGGAATTCCGATGCAAGAGGAGTTCTTTGCGGACTTTCAAGAGGTACAACTAAAGAGCATATAGCTCGCTCGGCTCTTGAGGCAATTGCATATCAGGTAAACGCAGTTATTGAAGTTATGGAAGCTGATTCGGGTATAAAAATCAACACTCTTAAAGTTGACGGAGGTGCGTGTGAGAATAACTTTCTTATGCAGTTTCAAAGCGATATAACAGACTGCGAAGTTCTCCGCCCTATGTGTATAGAAACAACGGCTCTCGGATGTGCATACCTTGCAGGGCTTAAATCAGGCTACTGGAAGAGTATGAATGATATAAAAAGCAATCAGAAGATCGACTATAAATTCACTCCCGATATTCCCGAAACAAAGAGATCTGCCCTTTTGTCGGGCTGGGAAAAGGCTGTTGAGCGTACAACATTGTAAACATTAAAACGCTATTGAGGATATATAAAAACAGGAAGGAAAATTAAATGAAAATAATCATTAAAATAATAAGCGTAATGCTATTACTGCTTATTACATCGCAGTCTGTTTTATTTTCATATGCAGCAGATAAGCAGGAAAGCGAACTTAAAGCACAAATAATAAAAACCGTTCCGTTTGCACCTAATATAAACGCAAAAACTATGAAGTTCAAGTTTAAGGTAAACAAAAAAGGATTTGTAAAGGTCTTGGTGCTTGACGATTACGGTGAGATTATAAAAACTCTTGTCAAGGATAAAAAAATACAAAATGCAGACGATAAAGAATTCTCACTTAAATGGGATTTTTCCCAAGACGGAGAGGATAATGAAAAAGCAGCTGCCGGTACATATAAAATTAAAATAGTGCTTGAAAATTACGACAAAACAGAAAAAGCAACTGCAAAGTCGCTCTTTAATATAGTTGACGGTTCAAAAAGCATATGGCTCGACGCAGGTCACGGAGGAATAGACGCAGGCGCAATAAGAACAGACGGAAAATATGAACGCGATGACAACTTAAAGATTGCCAAACAGGTAAGAAAAATTCTCAAAAAACAGGGTATAAAAGTATATATGTCGCGAACAGACAAGGATAAAAACTATACTTCAATAGCCGATTTAAAGGATAGAATAAAAAAGGCTAACAAAGCAAAAGTTGACTTGTTTGTTTCATTTCACAGAAATGCGGCTGCTGTATCTTCGGCAAACGGATTTAATATCTACACTCACAATCCTAAATACAAAAGCAACGTCAGAAAAAAGCAAGCAAAAAATAAAGCTTCAATGTCTATGAAGCTCTCAAAAAACATTTTTAAAGAAATGTCAAAGGTTACAAAAATGAAAATGGGAGATGTCATAAAAGGTTCAAACAACAGGGAAGACTTTTTTGTAAACAAGCTCTCCAATATGCCGAGCTGTATGCTTGAGACAGGATACGTTACCAACGTATCTGACAATAAGCAGTTTGACAAAAACTACAAATCTTATGCTGAAGCGATTTCAAAAGGCATAATGAAAACACTGGGTATTACATATATAGAAAATTAATGCGAAGAGAATACTCTCTTCGCATTTTTAAAATTCGTAAATATTTCTCAAAACGGCAAATACCAAAAACAGAACTATAAGTACAATTGCCGTAATCTCTATCCATTTATCTGTTTTGTGTGTATCATACCTGATATAGCAATAGACTTCACGGGCAATCATTGCAATAATAATCGGCGACGTTAAAAACAACAACTGATTTGACATATATGCCGCTTTAAAATTCATATGAAAAATATTTATGATCATATGAGAAATTCCGCAGCCGGGACATCTAAACCCTGTGATCAGCCTAATATAGCAAGGTATGTAAAGCCCTGTCAGATATGTAACGAAATAGTATGCAATTCCTAACAGTATCAGTATTATAAAAAATATGCTTACCTTTATTGCACGATTTTTCATAAGCGAAAATTAGTTTACTGCAAATTTATTTATCTCGTTTTGGATAAGCGCATATGATATAATTGAAAATCCGAAAATGCCAAGCACCAAATACAAAATACCTAAGCTCGAATCAGCCGGAACTCCTCTTTGCATTTTACCCTGATTAATCTTATCACCTGCCTGATAAAGCCAGAACCATCCATAAATACCGCAGGTAATAATACTCAGCAATACGACCAATCCGCCTGATGTATCATTCTTTCCTGAAATACGGTTTAAATCCTCAGCCATACAATAGAGCCAATAAAGACCGTATATTCCGCAGGTGATTATTGATAAAATTATGCAGACGCCTATGCTCTTTGACATAACAAGCGAACCGCTTGCGTAATTCTGTGCGTTCTGATAATCCTGAGACGGCTGTGCCTGTACCGTTTCTTCCTGCTTTGTTCCGCAGTTATTGCAGAACATATCTGCATCATCTAGCTGAGCACCGCATTTGTAACAAAACTTTGACATACTAATCATTACTCCTATTAATTACTATCAGCATACTAAAAACAAACACAGAATATTTCATATACTGACAAGAATATTATATCATCTATGCTATATGTTGTCAATTAATAATAAAAGGTGCAGTTTAACTGCACCCTCATTATACTACTATCATTTATCCCATAGTAACTACAATGTCGTTTTGCTCTTTAAGCTTATCTGCCGGAATCAGCTTGCCGTCAAGCGCTTCACCGTTCAATGTAACAGATTTAACTCCGCTTTCAACATGAGTTTCGTTATTTACCTTTATTGAAAGGTGCGAGCCTCTGAAGTTCTTTTCAATTTCAAAGCCGTCCCACTCTGACGGGATTGACGGGTCAATTACAAGACCGTCGAAATTAGGTCTCATACCGCAGATACCTTCAACGCAGCCTACCATAACGGTAGAACCCGTACCTGTCAGCCAGTGAACATGAGAACGCCCCTCAAAAGGCGAGCGTGTAGACTCGGTAAACTGTCCGTGAACATACGGCTCTAACACTCTGATTTCTGCCTTATCGTTCATAGCGGCAGGAGAGCT
>CANQUM010000048.1 GCA_947627045.1 uncultured Clostridia bacterium | reverse complement strand
AAGATGCTCGCTGAGGAGTTTGGCTGCTAACGATACAGCTTCCTTTGCAGAGATTGTTCCGTCTGTCCAAACCTCTAAAATCAGCTTATCAAAATCAGTGATCTGTCCTACACGGGTGTTTTCTACCGTGTAATTTACCTTTAATACCGGCGTATAAATACTGTCAACAGCAATAACACCAATAGGTGCGTTAGGCATATAGCTTTTATTCTTTTCAGCAGAAACGTATCCTCGTCCTCTGTCGATAACTATTTCCATATAAAGCTTAGCACCCTCGCCCAATGTGGCAATGTGCATATCGGGAACTAATATATCTACCTCAGAGTCTGTCTTGATGTCGCCTGCGGTAACCTCACATTCACCCTCTGCTTCAACATAAATTGTTTTTGGTCCTTCGCCATATAGCTTTGCTGTCAGCCCCTTTAGGTTAAGAATTATCTCAGTTACGTCTTCCTTAACCCCCGGAACAGTTGATAACTCATGATGCACACCGTCAATCTTTACGGAATTAACGGCAACACCGGGTAATGAGGAGAGTAATACCCTTCTCAGGCTGTTGCCCAGGGTAGTACCATAGCCTCGCTCCAGCGGTTCAAGAACAAATTTACCATAAGTTCCATCACCCTTTTGCTCTGCTATTTCAATGTCTGGCTTTTCAATTTTTTCAAGCATTTAAAACCCTCCTGTTCGTAATACAACGACTGTTTAAACGAATGATAAAAAGTTCCGCTGCAACACTTCGGCAAAAGCCAAAGCCGCAGACAAACTTATTATTTTGAGTATAACTCGACGATAAGATGCTCTTCAATTTCGTAGTCGAGGTCTTCTTTTTCAGGAGCTCTGACCACTGTAGCAGACAAAGTGTTGTTATCCTTATCAAGCCATGAAGGAACTGTTCTGCCCTTAGTTGCCTCAATAATTTCGTTGAACTTAACACTCTTCTTGCTCTTTTCTCTCAAAGAAATAACATCGCCCGGTTTAACTCTGTATGAAGGGATGTCAACTTTCTTTCCGTTGACTTCAAAATGTCCGTGACCGACAAGCTGTCTAGCTTCTCTTCTGGTCATTGAAAGACCCATTCTGAAAACAATATTATCAAGTCTTGACTCAAGCATAGTCAAAAGGTTAGTACCTGCCTGACCCTCCTGCTTTTCAGCCAATTCATAATAGTGATAGAATTGCTTTTCAAGAACACCGTATATGAACTTGAGCTTTTGCTTTTCCTTTAATTGAAGTCCGTATTCTGATACTTTCCTTCTTGAATTCTTATTAGGATCTCTTTTAGTTTCCTTACCTAAGCCCATAACCATAGGGCTGATACCTAAAGACTTACATCTCTTCAAAATTGGTTCTCTGCTAACTGCCATAAGTTATTACCTCCGTTTTTTAATAAGTATCCAATCTCAATTATTGGACGCCGAGCAAACTTTTAAACTCAGCTTTGTTAATTATACACGTCTTCTCTTTGGAGGACGGCATCCATTGTGAGGAATAGGGGTTACATCCTTGATAAGTCTGACCTCAAGCTCCTCTGTCTGAAGCGCTCTGATAGCAGCCTCACGTCCTGAACCCGGTCCCTTTACATAAACCTCAACGGTTTTCAGACCGTGCTCCTTTGCAGCTCTTGCAGCTGTTTCAGCGGCAGTCTGTGCAGCGAACGGAGTTGATTTCTTTGATCCTCTGAATCCGAGTCCGCCTGCGCTTGCCCAAGAAATAGCGTTACCCTGCAAGTCAGTAATAGTTACTATCGTGTTATTGAAAGTAGACTGGATATGAACCTGTCCCTGTTCAATGTTTTTTCTTTCACGTCTGCGGCGAATAGGTTTCTTTTGAGCCATTGTTCATACCCTCCTTTACTTCTTCTTATTAGCGATTGTCTTTACAGGACCCTTGCGCGTTCTTGCGTTGGTCTTTGTTCTCTGACCTCTTACAGGAAGTCCGCGACGATGACGAAGTCCTCTGTAACAACCGATTTCAGTTAATCTCTTGATGTTCAATGCAACATTTCTTCTGAGGTCGCCTTCAACAGTCAGGTTCTTGTCGATGTAATCACGAATTTTTGATTCGTCATCATCTGTCAAATCCTTAACTCTTGTATCAGGGTTGATCCCTGTTGCCTCTAAAATTTTTGTTGCAGTACTTTGACCTATTCCGTAAATATAAGTCAGTCCTATTTCAACTCTCTTATTCTTCGGAAGGTCGATTCCAGCAATACGAGCCATTATTTAGCTGCACCTCCATTATTCATTAGTTAGCCTTGCCTTTGTTTATGCTTTGGGTTATCGCAAATTACCATTACCTTGCCCTTGCGCTTGATAACCTTGCATTTTTCACAGATCGGCTTAACTGAAGGTCTTACTTTCATGTGAATACCTCCTTTAAATACCGAAAGCTTTACGCTTTCTCAAACGATTGATGTTAGGTTCAATTACCTACTTTGATCTCCAAGTAATTCTTCCCTTTGATAAATCATAAGGTGACATTTCAACCGTTACCTTATCTCCCGGAATAATGCGAATGTAGTTAAGTCTGAGCTTGCCTGATACATGAGCGAGAATTTGATGTCCGTTTGCAAGTTCAACTTTAAATGTTGCATTCGGCATCGCTTCTAAAACTGTACCTTCAACCTCGATTACATCTTCTTTTGACATAAATGTTTACACCCTTCCTTTCCTTAATAAGCTACGGCTGCTTGAACCCTTGGGTCGAGAGCTCATTCAACACCTTTCTAAGTTTTCTGTTTGTTAGAGCCTCTGTCGAAATAAAAGCGTTGGTAGGTGAAATGTGCTTTATGTTTTTTCGCTTAGGTTTTTCGAGCTTCCGCTCTTTGCCGTCTGCTATTTCCACAAAGCCGCCGCTTATTCCCACTGCAACGAAATAGGAATTTTTATCACGGCCTGCACAACTCTTTACAACAGAGCCAACCTTTATATCCACAACGCTACCTCCTAATCAGCTTGAGTCAGAATGACCGCACCGTTGTCAGTGATAGCGATTGTATGCTCAAAGTGAGCCGACAGCGAACCGTCTGTTGTCTTTACAGTCCAGTCGTTCGGCATTACCTTTACATTCTCAGTTCCTATATTTATCATAGGCTCTATTGCTATAACCATACCAGAAACCAAGCGTAATCCGTGTCCTTCCCTGCCGAAATTCGGCACTTCGGGATCTTCATGAAGGTTTTTGCCTACTCCATGACCTACAAACTTTTTAACAATACTATATCCGTTGTCCTCATTATGCTTCTGAATCGTATGACCGATGTCGCCGAGTCTTACACCCGGCTTAGCCATATCTATTGCAAGATATAAGCTCTCCTCAGTAGATTTCATAAGCGCCTTTGCAGCATCTGATACTTCTCCGACCGCAAAGGTTTTTGCACTGTCTCCGTGAAAGCCTCCGATATAAGCTCCCACGTCAACAGAAACTATATCGCCGTTTTCAATCTTTCTTCCATCGGGAATACCGTGAATGACCTCGTCGTTTACAGATATACAAGCCGACGCCGGAAACCCTCCGTATCCCAAAAACGACGGAACCGCTCCGTGCGATGTTATATACTTGTGAATTATCTTGTCAAGCTCTTTAGTGGTCATTCCCGGTCTTATTGATTCACCGGCAATTTTTAATGCTCCGGCAGTAATCCTTCCTGCCTTTTTCATTTTTTCAATATCGCTGTCTGATTTAATATATAACATTGATTATGCCTCAATTGCAGCAAGCGTCAGCTTTGAAGTCTCTGAAACCTCTTCCTGTCCCTCAACTGTAACAAGCTTTCCCTGCTTCTCGTAATAGCCCTTCAAAGGAGCTGTCTGCTCGTGGTATACTGCAAGTCTGTTGCTTACCGTTTCAGGCTCGTCGTCCTTACGGATAACAGTCTTACCGCCGCAAGCGTCGCAAACGCCATCTACCTTTGTGGGCTTGAAGTCAACGTGATAAGAATTTCCGCAGTTCTCGCAGACTCTTCTGCCTGAAAGTCTCTGTTTGATCTTCTCATCGGGAACATAGATCTCAACGACCTTGTCAATAGTAACACCCATATTGTCAAGTGCCTCTGCTTGAGGAACTGTTCTCGGAAAACCATCGAGAATAAAACCATTTTTGCAGTCGTCCTCAGCAATTCTGTCTTTTAGAATTCCGATAACGACCTCATCCGGAACAAGCTTTCCGCTGTCCATAAAGCTCTTTGCTTCAAGACCGCTTTTTGTTTCGTTTTTAACAGCTTCTCTGAGCATATTTCCGGTAGAGATGGCAGGAATATTCAAAGCCTTGCATATAACCTCAGCCTGAGTACCCTTACCTGCTCCCGGAGCTCCTAATAAAATCAAATTCATAGTTAATCACTGCTCCTGATATTTCTATTCAAGGAATCCCTTGTGATGACGCATCATCATCTGTGATTCCAGAGTACGAACAGTTTCAAGTGCAACAGAAACAACGATAAGGATAGATGTACCACCCATAGCAATGCTTCCCACACCTGAGAACTTAGCAAAGAATATCGGGAAGATAGCGATAATTCCTAAGAACACAGCTCCTACCAGAGTGATCTTCGACAATACTCTCTTTATGAATGAAATTGTCGGTTTGCCCGGTCTGATACCCGGAATACCGCCGTTATTCTGTCTTAAATTATTTGCAATTTCAACTGGATTGTACTGCATTGATACATAGAAGTAGTTAAATCCGATAATCAATAAGAAGTAGATTACAGCGTATACCATACTGTCATAACTGAACCACTGAAGAATCTTAACATAGAAATTCTGCCAGAATCCATCAGGATTTGTCGGTCTTGCTATGAACAGCTCAAGTGTTGACGGCAACGACATAAACGACATTGCAAAGATGATAGGAAGAACTCCCGACATTGCAACCTTGATTGGAATGAACGAGCTTTGTCCTCCGTACATTTTTCTTCCGACAACACGTTTTGCATACTGAATCGGAATTCTTCTCTCTGCATTATCCATAAAGATAATGAAAGCTATCATTGCTATAAATATAACTATTACTATCGGTACAAGTATCATATATCTGAGTTCGCCTGTTCTGAACAACTGAATAAGAGTTCCAACAGCGGCAGGACCTCTTGCTACGATACCTGCAAAAAGGATCATTGAAATACCGTTTCCGATACCCTTTTCATTGATCTCGTCCCCGAGCCAGATGATAAGCGACGCACCCGCTGTAAAGCAAGCTATAATAATGATTTCTGAGAATATCTTCTGCCAGCCGCTTGTATAAACCAAAGCATTTGCTGAATTTTTAAGAGTCAGATAATATGCCCATGCCTGAAATACAGCAATTCCGAATGACGTATACCTTGTGATCCTGTTGATTTTCTTTCTTCCTTCTTCGCCTTCCTTTGACAATCTCTCAAGTGGAGGAATAGCGTAAGTAAGAAGCTGAATGATGATCTGAGCATTGATATAAGGTGAAATAGACAATGCAAGTAAGGTAGCCTTTGAGAAGTTACCTCCTGACAGAATATTCAAATAGTTGAAAAAGTTACCGGTTGTTGAAGTGTCCTGAAACCAGGAAGCCAACGCAGCTTGATCCAAAAACGGAACAGGGATCGCTCCGCCTATTCTGTAAATTATGATAATGAAAAGAGTGAATAGAATTTTCTTTCTTAAATCAGTCACTTTCCAAGCATTTCTTAAAACCTCTAACACCTTACATCACCTCAGCCTTTCCGCCGGCTTTTTCTATTTTTTCCTTAGCACTAGCTGAAAAAGCGTTAGCCTTTACGGTTAGATTTTTAGTAAGCTCGCCGTTTCCGAGAATCTTAATAGAATCATACTTGCCTTTTACAAGTCCGGCTGCTTTAAGAATCTCTGCATCCACAGTAATTCCGTCATTAAATCTTTCCAAATCAGAAACATTTAAAGCAATTACCTTATCTGCGAATATATTGTTGAACCCACGCTTAGGGATTCTTTGGGTCAACGGCATTTGACCGCCCTCAAAGCCCGGTCTAACACCGCCGCCTGAACGAGCCTTCTGACCCTTGTGTCCTTTACCGGCTGTTTTTCCCTGACCTGAGCCATGTCCTCTGCCAATACGCTTTCTTTCTTTGTTAGAACCTGCGTTTGGTGATAATTCGTGCAATTTCATTTTTATACGCACCTCCTTGCATTACGCTTCGGTTACTTTAATAAGGTGACTAATTTTCTTAATCTTACCTTGTGTCTGTGCGTTATCAGGTTGAATTGTTTCCGCACCGATTTTCCTCAGACCAAGAGAATGAGCGGTAGCAATTTGGTCTTTCTTTGATGATATAAGACTTTTAACTAATGTTATTTTTAGATTTGCCATTGCTTTATTCCTCCTTAGCCTAATATTTCTTTAACTGTTTTGCCTCTCTTTGCAGCAACCTCTTCTGCTGACTTAACTGAAGCTAAACCGTTTATTGTAGCTCTAACTACATTACATGGATTGTTAGAACGAAGAGACTTTGTTCTAATATCCTTAATTCCTGCCATTTCCACAACGGCTCTGACAGGTCCGCCTGCGATAACTCCGGTACCGGGAGCAGCCGGCTTCATCAGAACCCTGCCTGCACCGAAAGCACCGACAATTTCGTGTGGAATTGTTGTTCCTCTGAGTGAAATTTTTATAAGGTTTTTCTTTGCGTCCTCAATTCCCTTGCGGATAGCGTCAGGAACTTCGGAAGACTTACCCATACCAAAACCTACTATACCGTTTCCGTCTCCGACAACAACCAGTGCCGAAAACTTCATTATACGGCCGCCCTTTACAGTTTTTGATACTCTGTTTATGGAAACTACCCTTTCACTCAGTTCCAGTGTTGAAGCATCTATTAAAGCCAAAAGTATAACCTCCTTTAAAACTTAAAACAAAGTGTATAAATTACTTTGTCTGCACAAATGATCTGAAATACTAGAATTTCAGACCGCCCTCACGAGCTCCTTCTGCCAGTTCCTTAACTCTTCCGTGATAAAGATAACCGCTTCTGTCGAATACGACATTCTCGATTTTCTTTTCCAAAGCAGCTTTGGCAACAGCCTCGCCGACCTTCTTTGCACCCTCTATGTTGCCGCCGTTTCCGTCATAATCCTTGTCAAGACTTGATGCAGCAGCGAGAGTAACACCGTTTACGTCGTCGATAATTTGTGCATATATATGCTTTGAGGAGCGGAATACACTTAAACGCGGACACTCAGGAGTTCCCGAGATCTTATTGCGGATTCTTTGGTGTCTTTTATTTCTGGCTTTTGCCCTGTCAATCTTTTTAACCATAGTGTGAACACTCCCTTACTAAGATTTTGCACCCTTACCGGCTTTACCCTCTTTGCGGATAATTCTTTCGTTTTCATAACGAATTCCCTTACCCTTATAAGGCTCCGGCGGACGCTTTTCGCGGATTTCGCTAGCGAACTGACCAACCGCTTGCTTGTCGGCGCCTGAAACAACTATCGTGTTCGGGTTTGTAACCTCGATCTTTACGTCGTCAGTTTCAGAAACCACAACCTGATGTGAATAACCTAAGTTCATAACAAGGTCGCTGCCCTGTTTTGCTGCTCTGTATCCAACACCTTCGATTACAAGCGTCTTTGAATAACCGTTTGTAACACCCTCAACCATATTAGCGATAAGTGTTCTTGTCAAGCCGTGAAGCGACTTGTGAAATTTGTCCTCTGAAGGACGGCTTACTTTGATCTCATTGTTCTCAAGGGTAATAATCATATCCTTGTGAAATGTTCTTTCCAATGTTCCCTTAGCACCTTTTACAGTAACTATATTACCATCAGCAATTTTTACATCTACTCCGGCAGGAACACTTACTGGTTTAATACCTATTCTCGACATAACTGTTCCTCCTTACCAGACAAATGCAAGAACTTCTCCACCGACATTGAGCTCTCTTGCTTTCTTGTCAGTAACAATTCCCTTTGATGTTGAGATAATTGCTACTCCGAGTCCCTTCATTACCTTAGGCATATCCTCGCAGCTTGAATAAATTCTCAAGCCCGGCTTTGATACTCTTCTAAGTCCTGAAATAACCGGTGTGTTGTTCTCGTCATATTTTAGAGTAATTCTAATGATACCCTGCTTTTCGTCTTCAATGAATTGAAAGCCTGAAATGTAACCCTCGTCAACAAGGATCTGTGTGATAGCCTTCTTCATTTTCGATGCAGGAATGTCAACTGTTGCGTGCTTTGCAGAACTTGCATTACGAATTCTGGTCAATAAATCAGCTATTGTATCAGTAATTTGCATTGCAGTTAACCTCCTTTAAATGAATGTTCTTTACCAACTTGCCTTTTTTACACCCGGGATCTGACCTTTGTGCGCTAGCTCTCTGAAGCAGATACGGCAGATGCCGAACTTTCTGAGATAAGCGTGGGGTCTTCCACAGATTTTACATCTGTTGTAAGCTCGAGTGGAATACTTTGGCGGTAATTGCTGTTTGTTTTTCATAGCCTTCTTTGCCATATTGATTTCCTCCTCTTTCTTACCTGTCAGCGAACGGAGCGCCTAATAATGTGAGCAGCTCCTTAGCTTCTTCATCAGTATTTGCAGTAGTGATAAAGTTAATATCCATACCACGAACCTTGTCGATCTTATCATACTCTATCTCAGGGAAGATAAGCTGCTCTTTAACACCTGTTGAGTAGTTTCCTCTTCCATCGAATGAGTTGGGATTGATTCCTCTGAAGTCACGAACACGCGGAAAAGCTACATTGAATAGTCTGTCAACGAATTCGTACATTCTTTCTGCTCTCAATGTTACCTTAACTCCGATGATCTGTCCTTCTCTCAGCTTAAAGTTAGCAACAGATTTCTTAGCCTTACAAACTATAGGCTTTTGACCTGTGATTGCTGCTAAGTCAGCCATAACTGCGTCAACGACCTTTGAATTGTCCTTTGCCTCGCCGCAGCCTACGTTGATAACGACCTTATCTAGCTTTGGAATTTGCATTACGTTTTTGTAGCCGAATTTTTTCATCATAGCAGGAGCTACGCTGCTAACATACTCGTCTTTAAGTCTAGCCATCGTTTA
>CANQUM010000047.1 GCA_947627045.1 uncultured Clostridia bacterium | reverse complement strand
AATTCAAGGCAGGGCAACGCCGTGCGTTTTTCACTTTATCTCCTGCGATACCTTTGCAGCATAATCCAAAATCAACTTCACTTTGAAGAAAAACAGAAAAGTCAGAGAGTGGATAAAAAGCTGTGGAAGAAGATTCAGGATAAGAAGCGTGATCAGGGGTTGAAACAGTGATATTATTCATCCAAAAGTAGTTGTCCGTTTTTTGCTTTGTCCTTTAAAATTTCCAACTGCTCTTTTTCTATTTGAGCAATACCTTTCTCCGGAGTTGGTAAATCTTCGGGCATTGTACCGCCGATTTTTTCAATAGCCTCTCTTACTTCTTTGCCTACAGAGTGATGCACAGCGGTGGCTGTGTTAGCATCATAAACATTATCCTTGCGGAGCTTTTCTTCTGTTTGCGAAATGCGGAAAAGATTTGCGACCAATTCGGTGCTTCCCATATAGTCAAGAATTTTTTGACCAATCGCCAATCCTTTCTTTTTGTGAATGTCATCGACAGTCATACCACCATATAAGCCCATATAGCCTGCATTTTGGAAAATGGCAAATTCTTCGTTTGTAATTACACCGGCATTTCTTGCAGTTTCGGCAAGCAACTGATTCCATTGTTTAATATCGCCGCGAACAACGAGACGGCGACTATCTTCATCAAGCTGATTGAAGTTGTCAGCAACCTCTTGACGATAGGTCTGAATTGCAAAATATGTTTGACCAAGAGCAATAACTTCTTTTCTCGGGTCACCATTTTGTACGATAAGGTAACATGCGTATCTCGTTAATTCGTAATCAATAACTGATTTACTTGTAACGCCGGCTTTAACGATTTTCCTGACCTCAGGAAAATCGTCTGTCACACTTCGACCACTATTTTTACAGGCGAGCATTGCACGACTTATTACTTTTGAAAAATTTTCCCATTTAGAATAATTTAAAACAGTAGCAAGCTCTCTTGCGCTCCAATATTCGGTACCATCATCGTGAATTTGTTTTATATCTTCAAAGCATTTATATTCTTTGGCAATTAAATTGCTCATTAAGGTCACCTCGTTTTCAATTTATATTTTAGCAAAGTTGAAAAAATTTATCAATAAAATCAAGTGACAAATTACTTTTTTCCGCCAAGGGGGTAACTGCACCTAAACGCTGACTGGTGCCACCTGTCACAGTGATAAGACAAGAACTACCCACTATAAGATATTACAGCAGAAAGAAAAAATATATTAAAACAAAGGAAGTGATAAAAATCTCAACCTACATTCATTTTACAAAGGAACAACGTGAACAGGCAAGGCGAGTTGACCTTGCCTCTTTTTCTTCGTTAAAAAAGCCGTTGGCATGGCTTAAAGCGCGATATAAAAAATAGCAGGCGACATAAAGCTGTCGCCTGCCACAGTAAGAAGGGCTATTAAAGATTTTAAAGAAAGCAGGACTGATAAAAACCGAGCAAAGATATCGCGAAAAAGGGGGTAAAAGCAGCTTGCGGTTTAGATTAATTAAACAATAATAATTTGACGGAAAATTCAGTATCAGTATGAGTTACCTTAATTTCTCCGTTGTATTTTTCAACTGCTGATTTTATACTCTTTAAACCTATGCCGTGAAGTGCCTTATTGTTCTTTTTTGTGGTTTTGTAGTTTTTTCCCTCAAGCTTCAGATCACCGTTATAACTGTTTGAAAGTACGATTAAAACGGTTCCTCTGTCATATGACATATGAAATCTAATATATTTTTTTTCGGCTTTTGATGATGCCTCTATTGCGTTATCAAGTAAATTTCCAAGTATAGCTATCAAATCGTTTGAATTTAAATTTATGTTATTTGGCACCGTTATTTCGGAATCAATGGAAACGCCCATTTCTTCCGCCCTTGTAAATTTATAATTTACAATACTGTCAACGGATACAATTCCTGTATTGCAGTAAATTTTAGCCGGTTCTAAAATACCGGAGAACGACGATATGTATTCCAACGCTTTTTTATTTTCATTATTCCTAATAAGCTCACTTAAAGCTATCGTGTAATTTTTCATATCGTGGCGGAGCTGCTTTAATTCCTGCGAGTTTTCCTGAATGAGCGCTGCTTGTTTATGATAGTACTTAACCTCTTGCTTGGCTATTTCTGTTTCTATCTTTTCATTAAACAGTTTCGAAATCGAATCATAAAGATATATTACCAGGAAATTGAGAGAAACAACACAGATTAATGAAAGAGCATAAATCACATCACTTATGTTTTCTTGCATAAACAAGAGTGTTTCAAATAGTATGGACACACACGGAACAAGAATGGCAATAAATAAGTAAGATTTTGGAATAGGCGCATCACCCTTTATGCTTTTGAATTTGCCGATAATTTTGATAACAAAGAACTCCAGAATTGCAACTGAAATTAAGCAAAAACTATCACCGTAGTAAGTCCTCTCAAATATATTTACTCCGCTTAATCCTACCACTGCACCAACAATCATTTCACAAGTATTAATAGTAACATAATTTAATACTGCTACAACAATTTTTTTTGAAAATTTTGAATCATAGCAAAGTGTTATAAGAAAAGTTGCTATCAAAGAGCTTATCATATTAACAATAATAGAGGAAAAAAAGATATAAACGATACTTGTTATCGTGTAGTACAATGCATAAAGGAAAACAGACGCTTTTTTGCTTGTAAAGTTGTTATTAAAAAACAATCGCATAAATTGGTACATTAAATACGTTACAAACGCATTAATGAACAGAAATACGAGGTTATATAGGGTAAAAGTCAATACAAAATCACACCTCCTCAAAATCAACAAACATAGAACGCACAGCCTTTCTGCGAGATTGACTTATGGGAATAATCTTATTATTGGACATGGTAAGTTGCTCATATTGATATTTGCATATATATTTAAAATTAACAAGAAATGATTTGTGGACAAATAAGAATTTTTTATTTTTTACTTCGCTGTAAATTTTATCTAACGAGCCGTAAAATTCATATTCTTTATTTATCGCTACAATATTGATTTTTCTTCCGTTGCTATAAAAATACAAAATATCCGAAAGAGGTACCTTGTAATAATTGCGCCCTGCTTTAAAATTAAATATATTTGTATCTATTTTGTTGAGATGTAGAAATTTGTCGATTAGACTCTCAATTTTTTTATTTGATAATGGTTTTACAAGAAAATTTATGGGACGCATTTCAAACAGTTCCATAGCATATTCCTGTTTGGACGATATGTATGCAATTTGTATATTCTCGTTTTTAAGTGTTTCTCTGATATATTGTCCTACTGCAACTCCGTTCATTTTAGGCAATTCAATATCCAGAAACAGCAAATCATAATCAGTGCGTTTCATTTCGTTGCAAAGCTCTTCGCCTGAGTTAAAACAGTCAATCTCAAATATAACCGACTTTGATTTTGCTAAATCCTGCAATTTATTGTACATGGTTGAGCAAATAATCTGCTCATCATCACAAATAGCGATTTTAAATTTCATTGACTCACCTGCTTTAGAACTATTTTAGCATACTTAAGACTGAAAATGAACAGAAGCATCGTAAAACTTTAAATTTTTACAAAAACGTAGGTGAATTATTACAAGTACGGTTTTGATTACGAGTTTCGTGATAATATTTGCGTGTCGAAAGAAATAAATGACAAGGAGGTTGTTCTTAATGGAAAAGATAAATAAGGTAATTGAACACGCAGCGGCAAAGCTTGCATATAATTCGGCAAAACATTCTGCAAATTCATCTTGTAATTTCTGGTTTTCTCAATCGAAGTTACCTGAAGCCGTCAAAAAGCTGAGAAAATTTTGATGTTTGCTAAGTTCTCATGCAAAGTTACAAATTACTTAATCAGGAGGAATATAATAATGTTTTTAGTAATGATTTTACTTGCAGTTTTAGGAGTGCTGTCAATAATTTTTTCTGTTTTTAGCATCAAATCTAATAAAAAAACAGTAGGAATTATTCTATTAATAGCCGGGTTAATTTTTCTACTATTAGCAGTATTTCTTGCTTTACCACATTAAACAAAGGTTTCTGCTGCAAGAACATTATCGACTAAAGGTAATAAATCATATCATTATACAACTTATTCGCCTAAGAATATTACACGCGGAGTTGCTGCTTACAATATGGGAAACCGTTCTGCGAAGATTTCTGGCAAATGGTGTTTTTGATAATTATCTGATTTTTAAAGCAAATGGTTTAGCTATGCTTTGCCATTTGCTTTAAATACTGTGAAAGGAAAATTTATATGAAAACAAACAGATTTATGTTCCTAATTGTGTTATTCGCTTGTGTGATTACAGTGTTATCCGGTTGTTTTCCGTCGGCAGATGATAATAATAAAATAGATGATAAAAATCTATATAATACAAATGATAACAATGAAAGCCATATAATAAAAGAACTTGATTATATTAGTGTTGATGCTGATATAACTTATCCTCAAAACAGTAGTTTCGATATCTACAATGTAAAAATGACTGATTTTGATTTCGATAAATTAAAGTCAATTTTTATAAATAAAACTCAGAATATCACTGTAACCGAGGAAAATGAGACTGAATATCAGGGATATGTGGCACACATTGCCCATTCTGATTATGAAAATCTTGGTGTGTATAGGGACTTTTTTGAATATACTACTACTGAATATGACGACTTGTCATTTTTTGTGTCTTCACAGGATTTCCCGGTAGGATTTTATGGAATGTCAAATTGCTTCCAAAAAGAAAAACTGGACTCAATAGATAAAGATATTTCATTAGATATTGTTACTGATAAAATAGATGAATTAAATCTTCCTGTGGATAAAATTCCTGAAATATATGCACTCGATTATGAATCACTTAATAATCGTAGTAAGTCGCTTTATACGGATGAAGAATACAAGGAAATGAATATGAAATATAAATTCACCGAAAAAGATGAGGCATATTTATTTGTATTTCATTCTAAAACTAATTCTCTCGAACACTATGACAGATATGTAAGTGTATTTCAGGACGGCATACCTACATATGGCGGAGAAGTGTATGCTGTGGTTAATTCCAATGGATTGATAATGTTTAGTGCATATGGTATGTATGATATACAGGAAACGGTTACCGAGAATAAAAAAATTATAAGTGTTGATTCAGTTCTTGATATTATAAATAATAAATACAAAAATATAAAATCAGATGTCGTTGTTAAAAGTGTAACACCATATTATTTCCCTATAAAAGAAAATTCGACCGCAGAAAAAGCAGAATTGACACCAACTTGGGTAGTAAAAACTAATGAACAAATTGAAGAGCAGGGAGAAAAGGGTAATATGTTAATAAATGACAATGAGTATTATATTATTGATGCAATTACTGGTAAGGTGATATTATGAAGCTGTTTAAAGCTGAAATTAAGAAGAATATTTTCACTTTAAAAACTTTGATATGTATATTTTCTGTGGTAGTTGTTTCACTTTTATGCTACAATCAGGATTTGTTGTATGTATTCTTTAACAATGATGAGGCGAGCTTTTCTATTATAGATTTAATAGATTATTTTATTGGTATTGGCGTATTTAGAAATATTATTTTAATAATTATATCACTGCCTTTTGTTGGCGTTTTTTGTGATGAATGGAACAGTAAAAATATATATTCTGTACTTGTAAGATGCAATATAAAAGAATATGCTGTATCAAAAATCACATCTTGCGCAATAGGATGTATGGCGGTTAGTTTTATTGGGTTAGTGTTATTGTCAGGCTTATTTTCATTTTTTATACCTTTGTCCGGAGAGGAAACGGCATTTAATTTCGTAAGCGATGTTCCATATGGATTTTTAGTTCAAAAATATTCTGTACTTTATTTGCTGATAAGAATATTTATATTTTCTTTATTTTCAAGCGTTTGGTGTGTGTTTGGACTGTTTTCGTCGGCTATAATTTCTAACAAATTTGTTTCATTTGCAATGCCTCTTATCGGATATTACACTATTGGAAATTTATGTGACTATTTACCTGACTTTTTGAATATTAACCGTATTACGAATTGCTCAAATATATTAGGGAACAATACACTTTTAACTTTTATTTATTCATTGCTGTTTTATATTGCGATAATTGTGATTTTTATTTTGCTTTTTTACAAGGCAGTACAAAGGAGAGTTAACAATGAATTTAATTAAAAGCAGCATACGAGTTTGTATGCAAAAATTCAGGTTGTCACTAACTGATATCAGGGTTTGGATGGCATTAGTTATAGCAGCAATTTTTATTTTTACATACGAAAAAGATATATTCGATTATGCACAGGGTATTGATGCTGAAGTTACCCCTTGGCTTTTTCCATTTTTAAATGGTCAAAAATTTATAAGAATAATTTTGCTTCTTGGCCCTGTGCTGTTTTTTTGCAATGCTCCCTTCGTAAATTCATCATATATTTATACGGTTATAAGAGCAGGAAGAAATACTTTGACAATCGGTAATATTATTTACATAATATTATTTTCGGTTTTATATTATATTTTTATTATAATACTTAGTATTTTGCCTTTTGTGTTTAATATTGATTGGTCTTTTGAATGGGGAACAGCTCTTGGAACCCTGAGTATGTATCCCAGTGAAAATGTTATAGCAATAATAAGCGGTAAAATAACAACGTTTTTTTCTCCGTTACAAGCAATGTTTTTTACATTTCTTTTATCTTTTGTTTGTTCTGTATTTTTAGGATTATTAATTTATGCAATTAACAGTATAACTAAAACTAGGTTTATGGGAACAGTGACAGCGGTATTCCTGATTTTATGTGAACCGCTGTCAAGAAATTTTATTAAATTAATGTGGTTTTCGCCTGTGTCATGGTCGAATATTGATTATTTGAGTATTTCCAGCATAGATGATTTACCAACCTTTGAATTCGCTATAATCTCATATACTACAATCATCGTTGCACTTATAATAATTATTTTTTTCACTAACAAACATTCGGATATAACGATAATTGAGGAGGAATAAACAATGGGTAATATTATCGAAATAAATAATTTGGGCAAATCATTTAAAGATGCCAATATTTTAATAAATATTAATTTTAGTGTTGAAAAGGGCAAAATTATTGGTATTATTGGAAGAAACGGTTCAGGTAAGACAGTGTTATTTAAATGTATTTGCGGATTAAACAGACCGACAAAAGGCACCATAAAGATAAACAATAGAGAATTAGGAAAAGATATAGATATTCCTGATAGAATTGGAGCAATAATAGAAAATCCGGGATTTATCCCAAATTATAACGCTTTTAAAAATTTAAAATTTTTATCAATGATAAAGAATAAAATTGAAGATAAACAAATTTTGGATGCGATAGCTTTAGTAGGCCTTAATCCCAAAAGTAAAAAACATGTTGGGAAGTATTCTCTTGGAATGCGACAAAGGTTAGGTATTGCACAAGCCATTATGGAAGATCCAGATATACTTATATTAGATGAACCGATGAACGGACTTGATAATGACGGTGTTCAAGATATGCGCAGGTTGTTTTTGAAATTAAAGGAACAAGGTAAAACTATTTTACTTGCCAGTCATAATAAAGAGGATATTGAGGTGCTTTGTGATGTTGTCTATTCAATGGACAAAGGAATTTTAAAAGTTTTAAAAAGTGAATAAGCTTAAATAAAAATAGCCGACAAGTTATAGCTTTTAATGCTATAGTCTATCGGTATATTTTTTTGCCCTTTTTGCATTGAAAGCAGAAAGGGCAAAATGATTTATAGAAATAAAGGTCCTCCAGTCGATATGAAATTAAAATTTCAAATCAATTGGTTGAATTACATACGCTTCTGGCAGGCAAACGGCGAAAGTCAGAAAACATCAATGCGTGTAAAAACTCGCCTTCATCAACTTGTAGAAGATGGAATTTACACAGGAGGATGTGCCCCTTTCGGATATAGGCTTGTAAAAAGCGGTGTGGTAAATAAGAGGGGAAAGGAACTTCCGACCCTTGAGATTGACCCTATAGAAAAGGAAATGGTAATTACTATTTTCGAGAAAACTGTCAAGGACGGCTACGGCTCATATGTAATGGCACAGTATGTAAATGACCGAAAAATGCTTACACATAACGGTGCGAAATTTCAGTCAAATACAATTAAGAGGATACTTCAAAATCCACTCTACTGCGGCTATTATAACCGAGGAGGAGTCACCTCAAAAAGAGTCAAAGAATTGCAGATAATTGATGACGCGGTTTTTGATGAAGCACAGAAAATTCTTGAGCAAAGGAAGTACACCAACGAAAAGAAAACTCAACTTGCCCGAACAGCTAAATCTTCAACAATGCTCGGCGGGAATATTTACTGCGCTCATTGCGGTAAGAAATTGTGTGCAAACAGCTTTGTAGACAGATATACAACAAAAGACGGAACAACTCATGACGGCGGCAGAAGATTCCGTTACCTATGCTCAGGCAAAGCAATGAAACGCAACGAGTGTGACGGACAGTCAGTATATTCAGCCGCAAGGGTTGATGAAATTGTACTTGACGCATTGCATAAATGCTTTGATAAAATCAAAGCTACGCCAAAGGATGCAGCTATTGAAAAGAAGTACAGAACACAAATCTCGCAAATCAAGCTTGAAATAAAAAGGCTGAATAAGGAAACCGAAATTCTGAAAAGAAAGCTTGGAGAGCTTACAGAGGAAATCGCAAATTCATTGATGGGCGACAGCAAGTTCACTCCGGATGTGCTTGCAATGGCTATTGAAACTACAAAAACTAAAATCGCAGACAATGTTCAGCGAGTAACTGAAAAGCAGAATCAGCTCAATGACAAAGAAACCGATATGAGTAAGATCGATTACTACTATGAAGAATTTGTAAGCTGGGCAGACGAGTTTGATAACGCTCCTGCCGAAAGACAGAGAATGATAATCTGCAAACTCTTTAGAGAAATTTTGGTAGGCAGGGGATATTCAGTACAAATCCTTATGGACTCTTCATATGAGCAGTTTTTGAGATAATTGACATTGACAATATCAACTGATATAATTTTGATTACAAACAGAACACAATAAGAATATAAAAAATTTATTTACTGCCATAACAGGTATATGAATATACACAGTCGAGAGCGCATGACTGTTAATCATGATGTCACTGGTTCGAGCCCAGTTGGGGGAGCCAAATCGAGGCTCATAGCAAGACTATGAGCCTCGATTACTTATATATAAAAATTTATTTCCGGTAGAAATGATAATTAGTTTATCGAAAGGAAAAAACATGGAGTTTGAAAATATGACAGATAAACAATTTGATGTCCTTATGAATTCAATTATTCAAATTGTGAAGGATTCCGAAACAAAGGGAGAAGCTGTTGAAAAGCTTCAAAATTTAATTAAGTGCAAAGATAATTGATTGTGTTTCGTTAACCGACTTATTTTAATATTATCAAATATATGAGTCAATTGTTATATTTCTATTTTTAGAGGTATAATAATTGGCTCTTTTTTTATTGGCAATCGTTTTAATTTTTAAATTAGAACGGTTGCCTTTTTCTATTTTACAAGGAAAGGAAGATTGAA
>CANQUM010000046.1 GCA_947627045.1 uncultured Clostridia bacterium | reverse complement strand
GTCTTAATTTCAAAGGTGTACTCATCGGTTGTCCATACGATATAGCACTTTCCGTCAATTTGATATGCGGTATAGTCCTGACCTGCTCCGCTGTGAAAATCGGAAATATCAACATCAGAATCGGTGATGTCATATTCAGGCTCATAGTCTTTAATAGTTGATTGCGTCAGAGCTATTTCGACTTTATTTTTTTTATATGTCGAAACAGCCTTTGTATCGGTTATATCTTGATTTATGAGCTCATAACCTTCGGGAAGATCAGCAAAAACATATAAATCCATTATCTTTTCCGGAGCGTTCTTTGCAGAAGATACTGAGCTAGCTGCCGACGAGGTGCTATTATTGTTTTTATCATTATTCTTGAAAAACAGGTTTCTTGCTATAATAACCAAACAAAGAATAATTACTATCGCATAAATAATGTACAAAAAAACCTTAGATGCTTTGTTTTCACTTTTTTGCTCTTCTGTTTTATTTTCATCTGTGTTATCAAAGTTTTCATTATAGGAGTAACCGTCAAATTCATTTTCTTCATTTTCATCAACAGTTGTTTGAACTTCAATTTCATTTTCAGTTACATTATTCTCCTTGATTTCAGGAAATTCGTTATTTTCAGATGACATTGTATCACATACCTTTCTGTTAAGAATATAACAAATAAGTCTTATTTATTAATAGTATAACATTTTAATACTGTTATAGCAAGACCTTTGTAAATAAAAATGAAAACAGCCGTTCTTGTAAAAAGAACAGCCGTCTTCAAGGAAGTAATGAAATATGAAAAAATATAAAATATCTCGTAAGCGTAATTAATTATGAGGCTTGACCTTGCGACTGATTACTTTCGAAGCCGCCGAACAATCCGAATGGATTGAAGCCGTATCCGTCATTATCGTCGTAATACTCGCTTTGATTGGATTCAGTGGTACCCTGACTTTCGCTGCTGGTAGCTGTTGATTTATCCTCGTCAAGCGTAGCCTTAACATTCATTTTATTGCCTTGCCTGTAGAGGGTTATAGTAATCGTATCGCCGGCTTTATATTTAGCCTTGATTTTGTTAAATTCAGAAATTGACGTTATAGTAGTGTCATTAATACCTATAACTACATCTCCGACTTTAATTCCAGCTTTAGCAGCGGCAGAGCCATCCTCAACATTTCTTACAATAAAGCCTTGAGGTACGCCGTAATACTGCGACCAAAGCTCGGTAATTGTTTGTCCGCTGAGACCTAACACAGGACGGCCTTTTACGTAACCGTATTCAATAAGGTCATCAATTATAGGTTTTGCATTGTCAATTGGAATTGCAAAGCCTAAGCCTTCGCCGTATGCTGAGTTCACCTTTGCCGAAGTTATTCCTATTACCTGACCATAAGCATTTACCAGTGCTCCTCCTGAGTTACCGCTGTTTATAGAGGCGTCAGTCTGAATTAAGTTCATTTCCTGATCTTCTATTGTAAGAGTTCTGTCAAGAGCAGATATAATTCCTGATGTAACAGAACCTGCAAGCTCAAATCCAAGAGGATTTCCGATAGCTATTGCAATTTCCCCTACCTGAAGGTCAGATGATTTACCAAATTCAGCGGGAGTTAAACCTTTTTTGTCTATTTTGATAACTGCAAGGTCGGTTTGAGAGTCGATGCCTATAAGCTTTGCCGGCATAGAAGTTTTGTCTTCGTCTGTGAAAACAACAGAAAGATTGCTTGCACCGCTAACCACATGGGCGTTTGTTATAATGTATCCGTTCTCTTTCATTATAACTCCGGTTCCTGTTGCTGTCTGTGATGAGTTTGATGCGGAGATTCCGACAACAGAGTCTGAAACCTTTTTGACTATTTCAGGTATTGATAATGCGTCTGAAGGAGCTGCAAGCTGTGTTAATGTTGGCAGATTTTTTGTGTCTCTGTCCGATTCTTTGGCTGCCGAACCCCCGATTGAAGATTTTGTGCCGTTTGCATTGTCTTTGTCAGAAACCGAAATGCTTATTCCTTTGCCTGAAATCATTGCATATCCTACTACAGAGGTTATTGCAATTGCAAGTACGCAGATAACTGCTACCAGACCGGTAAGAAATTTTTTGCTCTTCTTTTTATTCTGATTAGGATAATATGAAACCTCGTTTAAATTAGCATAACTCTGCTGATTGTTATAAGAATACTCTTGCTTATATTCATTTGATACAAATTCCTCAGCAGGAGTATTAGACACTTCTGTCGGTACGTCATTTGCAGCAGTGATGTTTTCAGTTTGAACTGCTTCCGGCTGGTTGTCTTTTACAGAGTCAATGGAATCAACGCTGGTTACCTTGTCTATAGGCTCGTTGTTCAAATTCTTGTTCTCATCCATTTTTGAGACCTCCTTTAAATTGCTTGATTTATCTTAATTATTATTATAATGTCATTTGTGATAATCATATGATAAAATTTAGAATATTTGTGATACTTGAAAGATAGTTTTTTTTGAGTTATACTATAACTAGAAGCAAGAAGCAAGAAGCAAGAAGCAAGAAGCAAGAGACATCCGGCGTCTTAAATATAAATGCAAAAGGAGGAACGCTTCTTTACGAAGCTGATTTAATTATGATGACTATAACCTATATTCTAGGAAATAAGCTATATTTGAACATTACAAACAAGTGTCCGTGTGCATGTGAGTTTTGCATAAGAAGAAACGGCGAGGGTGCATACGGCTCAGACAGCCTTTGGCTTGAGCACCAGCCTGATGCAGAAGAAGTAATAGACGCATTGAAAAGAGAAAATTTAGACAGTTTTGATGAAATTATTTTCTGTGGTTTCGGAGAACCGACCTGCGAGCTTGGGATTTTGATAAAAACGGCAAAATACATCAGAAGCGTTACAAAAACTCCGATAAGAATAAACACAAACGGGCTTTCTGATTTGATAAATGGATACGGCACCTGCAAGCTGATGACAGGGCTTTTTGACACTGTTTCGATAAGTCTTAATGCCTCGAATAAGGAGGAGTATAATAAAGTTACCCAGCCCAAGTGGAAGGACAAAGCCTTTGACGCTATGATCAATTTTGCGGTCGAGGCAAAAGAGATTTTCCCGAGAGTTATCTTGTCGGTCGTTGACGTTATTTCAGATGAGGAAATCGAGAAATGTAAGGAGCTTTGTAAAAAGCTCGGAATAGAGCTAAGAGTCAGAGAATATTCTGCTTAGTTATACATTATTAGTAAAGAGATAAAAAATAAACAGGGCGTAAAGTTTTTCTTTACGCCCTTGTGTTTTTATTTAGCCGGATTCCCCATAATAATTCCCCGTCCGTTTGTTGAAATATACACCCGTCCGAAGGTTTTCGGGTCTCCCGAGATTTTGTTGTTTACATTTCCCCATTTTTGAGTATCGTCATTTATTCGTTCCCACGATTTGCCCCCGTCGGTAGAACGGTATACGCCCTCGCCATTGTTGTTACATTCTCCGATAATGTATATAGCCATAGGATCTCCGTCTTTTTCGCCCTTTCCAAGACCTATACACTTAACACTCTGTATCTCTTTATTAGGAGCGATCATTTCGCATCCTTCCTTGCCTGCGTTTTCAAGGTGGTAAACAAGACCTGCAGCGATCCAGAGGTCGCCTTCTTTTTCAGGGTTTGCGACAATATCAGCATTAGAAATCAAAATGCTGTAGAACTCTTTAAAGGTTTTTCCCTTGTTGGTCGAGATATATAATGTTCCGCCGTTTTCTGCAAATATTTTATTTGGGTTCACCTGATCAGGAATTAAATTTGTATTTGCGGGAATTCCTTTGCATATTTTCCACGTTTTTCCCCAGTTTGCTGTGTAATAGGTGTTTACGCTGGCAGCACCCGGCGACCAGAATAAAACCTTTCCGTCGGCAGAGAGGTATGCTGTTCCGCCTTCGTTGATGTTTTCACCTTTAGGTATTGTTTTTACAAACTGCCATGTTTTTGTTCCGTCGGTTGAATAGCAGATCGAATTCTCAAACGCAGCGTCCTTTGTAGTTCTTACCACAATGTCGGGGTTGTTTGCAGCAACCGCCAGAGATTCTGCCTTGAAGCTCTGAACGCCCCAATGCTCTTTAGGAGCGACATTTACATCATCGTGTCTGAAACCGTAAAGGTCTCCCAATATTGAATATAAGTCAGGGGTGTTCTCTCCGCAGTCTTTAGGCGAATAGAAATCAAAGATAGCCGTTTCTTCAATTCCCATACCGCGAACTTCTATATTAACCTTTTCCTGACCGATTTTTGTTGCGTTATCAGTGCCGAATATTGTTGCGCCAGTTCCGTAAAGAATTTCATCGGGATTAAACGGGTTTATCGCAACTCCTGATGTCCACCAGCCCAGCTTTAACTGACCTTGCCAGTCAAGCCAAGGAGATGCGGAAATATCCAGGTTATAGTCTTTTTCCTCTGTTTCGATGTTCCACAGACCTTTCCATGTATCGCCTCCGTCAAAGCTGATACACACATTGTCCTCAGAACCCCAGTGGCATATTGTAGTAACTGCTATCATATCTCCGTTATATTTATCGTTGTTGCATATCGACAGACCGCACCAGCCGTTTCCTGTGATTTTCGGTGTGATGTCAGTCCATTTTTTATCTTTTATATTATATCTGCAAACAATTCCCATAGGAGGGTTCTTTTCCTGAGTCATCATACTTGAGTATGTAACATAGAGATTTCCGTTGTTTGAAACCCTTCCCTGCTGAGGGAAGTACTTGATATTGCCGTTGTCAGAAAACTCGTTTGAAACAGCCTGCCAAGTCTTTCCGGCATCGTCGGTGCGGTAGATTTTCTCTGATTCTTTATTTGCAACTCCGCAGAAGAATGTTTTTGTGGCTTCTCCTTTTTTAGAACTTGATTTATCCATAGCGACCCAGATCACACCATAGGTGTAGCCGCTCTCGCCGAAAGCTCCTTTATCAGGAAAAGATTTAACATTGCTCCATGTCTGACCGTAGTCTTTCGACACAAATAAACCTTGAGAGTGAGAACCGTAATAGATAATGCTGTTATCATTAGGGTCAATGCAGAGACGTTCGCCTGTGTTTCTTCCCCAGTCGTTGCCGCCCATTGTCATATTGCCCATATCTACTTTAGTCCAATTTTTGCCGTAGTCATATGAATACATTATACAGCCGTTTCCTGAGTATGAAGTTCCGCAGGATATGTAAACACGGTTAGGCTCTACAGGATCGGTGGCAATGCTTTCAATACAGTTATATCCCCAGTCTTCTCCGCCAAAGCTGTCGGTTATACATTCCCATTCGTTTTTATCTTTGTTTAATTTGTATGCTCCGCCTATATCTGTTTTTGCGTAAACTAAGTTTTCTTCCGTTTCATTATAGACCATTCCCGGAACATATCCGCCGCCAACAATCTTAACATTGCTCCATTCATATCCCGTGTCGGTCGGCTGACTGTTATAGTATTTTGCAGGATCAGCTTTTCCTTTTTCATTATTATCTGCACAGCCTCCAAGCGCAGACGCCGACAGGCAAAGACCTGTCATTAATGCAATTATTTTAGAAATTTTCATAATGCCTCCTTGCTTTTATTTGTGATTTAAAAAGTAAAAGTTATTGTACTTTCATCAGCAATATTATATCAAAACGAAAAGTAAATTACAATGTTTTACCTCTTGTCATATGTAACAAGGTATAACGGTGTTTTTTGTTTAATATACATAGTAAAGGCTGATTGCAAGCTATTGTTACGGGAGGGTGTTTTTATGAACGATTTCAATTCGCAGGGAAATAACAAAAATCATAATGCCATTTTAGAAAACAGAAAAAGACTTCTCTTATCGGGAGTTACGGATGTGGACAGCTTTAATGAAAATCAGATGATTTTATTTACCGAACTCGGAGAATTAATGATAAAAGGAAAAAATCTTCATATCAATGAGATGAATGTAGAAACAGGAGATTTTTCTGTAGAAGGGGATATATGGGCGCTTATTTACGGCGATAAAGACAAAAATCAGCGTCTGGGAATATTAAAAAAGATTTTTAAATAGATAAATTATTTATAAGGGATGATGCGGTGTGCCTGATTATATTTTCGGACTTCAATATGAAACAAAGCTGTTTTTGCTCTCGTTTTTAATAGGATTAGTATTCGGAGCAGTTTATGATGTCCTAAGAATTATCAGAATAGTAAAAAAGCATCATAGGTATGTAGTTTTTGTCGAAGATTTTGCTTTTGTCGTTTTTTGTTCGTTTTGGTACTTTTTATTCTCTACGGAACTGGCAAGAGGGCAGATACGGCTGTTTATTTTGATTGGTATGTTTATAGGTTTCATCGTATATCTGCTCACGGTGGGAAGCCTTACAACAAGACTGGCAACAGGAATCAGAACAATATATGAAAAAGCAGAAAATTGGATAAAAAGTAAAATCATTACTCCAATTTACACAAAATTGAAGAACAAAATTGTGCAAAATTACTTATCTTTGAGAAAAAGAATAAAAAGTAGGAAAAAAGGCTTGAAAGTTGGGAAAAATGTAGTGTATAATAAAGATAGTGTTTAATTCAGCAAAAGGAGGTATAACAGTGGCAAGAAGCAACGATTCTTTAAATGAATTGGTATCAAATCAAAAAAAGAAGAAATCTCTTTCTTCAAAAATCGCAACGATTGCCGTACTGGTTTTTTTGGTATATGCTTTGTATCTTGTTATATCTCAGCAGGCGGAAATAAGTGAACAGCAAAAGGAGCTGGCAGGCATCAAGTCGCAAATCACCGTTGCCAAACAAGAAAATGATGAATATACACGTTTACTTAGCGGTAAAGACGAAAGTGAGTATATGAAAAAAATAGCTATTGAAAGATACGGCTATGCTTATCCAAATGAACGCCGTTTTTATGTAGCAAGTTTAGGCTAATACGTTTCAGAGAGGATTTAAAATTTATGGCGGTCGAGATTAGTAAGGTTTACGAAGGCAAGGTTAAGGGAATCACAAAATTCGGAGCGTTTGTCGAGGTTGAGGACGGAACAAGCGGATTGGTACATATTTCAGAGGTTTCAAATTCGTTTGTAAATGACATCAATGACATTCTTAAAGTCGGAGATGTTGTAAAGGTAAAGGTCATAAAGGTCAACGAAGACGGGAAAATAAGTATGTCTATCAAGCAGGCAGAGGAGCGTGTTAAGTCTAAAAGCTATGGGAAATCTTTTGACGGCAGAGCGATGACTGAAGGGCGTCACGGAGGACAAAATCAGAAATCCCGTCAGGCAAGCAAGCTTGAATTGAACGAAGATATTGTTTACAGCGACGGATTTGTTCAAAAGACCAGCGGAGATGCAAATTTTGAGGATATGCTCAGTAAGTTCAAAGCGTCGAGCGAGGAAAGAATGTCTGATCTTAAAAGGGCGGGCGATAACCGCAGAAGCAGATCGAGAAGAAAATAGTAAACGGTGGAACATTTTAAGAGTTTTGTGAAATTATTGAAATTTGCTGCTTTTGGTTACAGACGGATAAAGCTTTCTAGACAGGGCAATTTATTTATGGTATTAGTACCGCTAAGGTATTTATATAATGTAAGTCAATTTACTTAAAGGTACAGAATTTTAAACGGAGGGATTATTATGAAAAGCAAGAGAAATCATATTAGAAAATCAATCATTTCTTTGCTGACAGCAGCAGTTCTTCTGACCGGATTGTCAGCTTCAGCGACAGTGTCTGCTGATTATTACGACGTAAGACCTACCGGTGTTTCAATGACAGTTAAAAAGAAAACAGTTAAAAAGGGAAATCACTTTGAGCTTTATGCCAGAGTTTCGCCATATAATGCCGATGACGACGGTCTTGTATGGTCAATAGTAAAGGGCAAAAACATAATCAGATTTGAGGATTACGACAGAGACGGCGATGAACAAGAGTTTATTGCCCTCAAAAAGGGAACGGCTAAAGTTTGCTGTAAAATTGCAGGAACTAATAAGAAAGCATATACAACAATAGTTGTCAAGAAAGCTTCTTCAAAGGGAACTATAAAGCGCATAGGACCTAAAACACGTACTATCGCAGTCGGAGAAGATTTCGATTTAGAGGTAAGAAAGTCTGCCGGAGTAAAATACAAAAATCTGAAGTGGAGCATTAAAAACACTTCTGTTGTTCGCTTTGAAGACTATAACCACTACGGAGATGATGTGGAATTCCGTGCGGTTTCAACCGGAAAGACAAAAATAACCTGCAAAAATAAGAAAACAGGAAAGTCTGTTTCATATACGATAAAGGTAGTAAGCCGTAACAGATACTACTATGATGATTAAAATATAAATGATGTATCGGGATGAGGTTTAAAAGATTTCATCCCGATTTTATACTGTAATTTTGTGTAAGGAATGAGCGATAAAATGAAAATAAAGGAAGGTATACTATTATATATAGCAGTGATTATGACTTCAGCTTTGTTTGCAGGCTGCGGTATGAAAGATGTTGCCGGCAGTGAGCTTGTTCAAAAAGCCAGAGAGGAATATACAAAGCTCGACAGTGCGAAAGTCATTATGACAAATACCGAGACTAATGAAATTGAGCAGACATTTGTGTTCAAATACGACGAAAAGGACGTTCTGACTTTTGCCTATGAGGGAAAGTATCAAGATGAAAGCTATGCACAGTACAATAACGGTTATGAATGTTATACATCAGAAAACGGCGAGTATACCTTTACTCAGCGGGGAGATAAGGATTTTCAGGCTTACGACCGTGACTCTACTCATCCGCAAGCCAATGAGGGTCTTATTATCTTTTCTGCAAATGCTGTTGAAGAATCGTCAGTTTCGGAGGAGAACGGTGTAACTTGTGTTGAGCATAAATATGACCCGGAGAAAATAGGTGCAGCTTCGGACGAGGGAAATGTTACAGACTTTATTGCAAGGTTTTATTTTGATGAAAATAATGAGCTTTTGTACTTCACAGAGGATACTGTTATAGACAGTGATGGAGAGAAAGTTATACATTCGTATAAAGTAGAGATCACAGAGAAAAATGCAATTCAGGATATTGAAAACCCTGTGCAGATACCAAAGGAGGATAATACCCAATAAGAATGTTAACGAATAGGCAAAAGGTTTGTCTATTGTATACGGCTTTTTAATTCTAGATATAGTGTTAGACTATCAGTCAACCACTAAATAACAGTTGCCCAAAATACATTTTGTGCAGTTTGCATAAAAATGAGGATAAATTTACCTTAAAATTCTACAACATAAATTTTTTTATCTACTTGCTTTTGTTTAATATAAATGGTACAATTTATCTTGCACTGCGGTTAATTCCCGCATTGCGGCTGCAACAGATATGCGATGAAGCGAAAGGTTGCCGGCGGTTTGCCGGGTAATTTTCGCAGAGTATGTCCGATTTTAAACCGGGCGACTGTAATACTGAACACGGTATGTGCTTTATGCTTCTTGCGAAGGGCAGGCTAATTAGGTTAATACTGCTTTTTGGCATAAGGAGATACTTATCGTTGTGTTATGTCGACCGAAAAACCACGTTAGTTTTTCGGCTTTTTTTAACAGACTTTCACGGAACACACGGTACAGTGTAAATTTACAGAAAGGCTTTTATACATTATTAAAGGCTTTCAGCCCCCAGTCAAAATTTATAGGAGGCGATTTAAGTGGCAGTCAATGAAAGAATCAGAATTAAAATCAAAGGCTATGAGCACGCAGTAGTTGACGCTGCAGCAGCTAAAATTGTTGATGCGGCTAAGCGTTCGGGCGCAAAGGTATCGGGACCGATCCCTCTGCCTACAGACAAGGAGATCATTACTATCCTTCGTGCTGTTCACATGTATAAGGACAGCCGTGAGCAGTTTGAAATGAGAACTCACAAGAGATTGATCGACGTACT
>CANQUM010000045.1 GCA_947627045.1 uncultured Clostridia bacterium | reverse complement strand
ATCAAAGTGCTGGAAAACAATTATGAAGCTATACGCATTCTTAGTGCTAATGTGGAAAAGCTTGAAAACAGACTTTCGGAAGCCCTGCCCAAAATGGACGGAGCTGTTTCTTCCCTGCGTGAGGCTGGCCGGACGCCTCTCGGCGAATGACCGCGTGCCTATCTCCGCAACCGTTTTCTGGTGCATGGTAGGGACAATCATTTCCCTTGCGGTGGCTTTCGTCTGTACCTGCGCCGCGAACACCCGTCTTATACATAGCACATTGCTGTGAAAAATGCTTGGCTGTACCGCCGCTTTTCTCGTTGTCTGTGTCACGCTGACCATTCTTATATGCCGCAAGTTAAAACAATGAATGAACATTTACAATAAAAAGTATCTGCACAACAATACTTTGACTAAAATTCCTTAAAATAGTATGCAAAAAAGCGAAAACATTTGCATTAGATAAAATCTTTTGCTATATTGCGAATGAGGATACGTTATCCTCAATAAAAAAATACTGCCTTATGAAAGCAAAGCGTTTAGTGGCCTATTCTGGCCTATTGACTTCCGCAATGAGCGGAACGATGGTTGCAGCGGCTTGCTGCTGTTGTAGTTCTTCTTGTAGCTGTGCTGCATAATGTGTAAAATGAGGGAGGATATTTGCTCTATGGCAGATATCCTCCCTTGTGTCTATATGCTTCTTGTTGTTACTTTAAATAAATGTGATATATGAAAAATAGATATGATATTTTTTATGATAGTGATAACTCTGTTTATCAAGTTAGAACGAAGAATAATTGTGTCGTGATTGATTTTTCTGGTGATGACGGAGTAATGGAGGAAATCTTCAAAGCTATAATCGAATTGTATAATAAACAAGAGTTTTATACATACTCTCAGATTAGCAATATACTAAATAAAAGATTTTCATGCGAAAAGATATACGATGTAGTTAATGAGTTGATAGAGTGTGGACTTCTTAATAATGACAATTTTGAAGATTCCAATAATACTTTTAACTTTCAACAATTCCAAATTGCTTCTGCCTTTGTTAATTTAGATTTAACAATCGGTATAATAGGAGAATCAACTTTTACTCAACTTATTAAGAGTAAGCTAAAAAATAACGGGTTGAATAATGTTCTCGTTTTAGACTCTTCTAAAAATATATCAGAAAGGGAATTAAATGATTTTGTTTCTCGTTCAGGGTTTATTGTTCATGACCAAATTATTTTTAATCCGAATTTAACGAAAGCATTAAATCAATGCGCATTGG
This sequence comes from uncultured Clostridia bacterium, assembly GCA_947627045.1. Lineage (GTDB taxonomy): Bacteria > Bacillota > Clostridia > Oscillospirales > Ruminococcaceae > UMGS1601. Next base: position 8,724 of record CANQUM010000045.1, on the reverse strand, counting down.
ATAGCGATAAACCTTGGTTATTGACTGAGGGACCGATTGATGGTTTGTATTTCTCCATCGGTCCTATTTTCCATGGAAAGACTACTGGCTGTTATGAGTGTTATTTGAAAAGGATACTGAGCAATGATGCAAATGCTTCATTTTCGTCTAAATATATCGAATACTTAAGCAAACATGATATTAATGCCAAATTTGATCCTATATCTAATTTGGTACTGGATATGACATCTTCTATCATTGTCTTTGATTTATTGAAATTCTTGACAAATAATGGAATCCCACAAACTTGGAGAAACGTCTTGTTGTTTAATTCCAATACTTACAACATAGAAAAACATTATTTTTTAAAGGCTCCAGTTTGTACTGTATGTAATCCTCAATTAGCATATACACCGAGTGTTTGGCAAGAGAAAATTTCTTTATAATTATATTTATGGAAACAATTTATAATACCATATATAGATGTAAAAAACTTGTTTCGCCGCGAACAGGTGTAATAAAGCATGTTATCAGCATTAGTAGAGGTAACAATGATCCAAAAATTGTTAGCTATGGAGTTTCTGTAGGAAATACAACATACCTTGGAGGTGAATTTTTTGAAGGACGTAGTAGTGGTTGTGCCTTTACGCAGACAGATGCTTTTTTAAGCACTATTGGAGAAACTGTTGAGAGATATTCTCCAACATATTATAACTTAAATGATTTTGTATCCAGCAGTTACAATAATTTACAAGAACTGGCTATTCATCCTGATAAGTTTGCTTTGTATCATGAGCGGCAATTTGAATATTACAAAAGCCAAAATTATAAGATAAAGAAGTTTCAGGAAGATACAGAAATATATTGGACATGTTGTCTCGACCTTACAAATAAAAAAGAAGTTCTATGTCCTTGTACATACATATATTTACCGTGGAGTTCAGATAAAAACCCCATTATGTTTGGTGCATCGACAGGACTTGCAGCACATACAAATTACTATAAGGCTGTTTTAACTGCTTTATTTGAAGTGATAGAGCGTGATTCTTTTGTAATTACATGGCATAATAAAATTACAAATAGAAAAATTAAGATTTCTCCTGAAATAAGTAAATACATTAAGTCTGTATTCCCCAATAATTATGAGTGGCATTTCTTCGATATAACTTATGACCTTGGTATTCCCAGTGTTTTTAGTATCTGTTTGGGAAAGGCAGAATATGGCAACTTCATAATAGTATCGACTGCTACAAGATATACAATTGGTGATGCTATAAAGAAAGTAATCCTTGAAACAGCACAATCTGTTCCATACTATAGGTATCTTCATTCAAAAAGAAAAGATTGGATACCTGATTTAGATTTCAATAAGCTGATGAATTTTGAGGATCATTCTCTTTTTTATAATCGGCGACCAGAATATTTATATGTTTTTGATGATTGGAGAAATGCTCCAGAGAGAATAAACGTTGACTTTGATGACAATTCACAGCAGACTGCTGTTAAAGAACAAATCAATAGCATATTGTTGAAATTAAAATCTAAAGGATACAATGTTCTAATTAAGGATTTGACAACACCGGATGTGAATCAAGCAGGTTTCTTTTGTGTAAGAATTGTTGTACCCCAGCTTCTACCAATGAGTGGAGCCTATCCTTTTTATCATTTGGGAGGTAAACGATTATATGAAGTTCCACAGACAATAGGTCTGAAAAAGAAATCATTTGAAGAATTAAATAAATTTCCTCACCCATTCCCATAATGTAAAATAGAAACATGAAAAAGTATTTACAAAATAATAATGAACTTATTAACTCTTTGGATTATAATTTCGAAGGGTATTGGAAACTATGTGATTATCTGGCAATTCAATATCAAGAAAAATCCAAATTCGATAAGTTCAGTTTTATAGAGGAAAGTTCCAATATTGCATATTTTGCAACATCTCATATGGTCAACAAAATTACCAAACCATATAAGTGTTATCCTGCAGCAAAAATAACAACGCTGGAACCCTACAAAGATGTAATACCAACCGTTGATTTTTTCAAGACAATTGGTAATAGACGAAGTAGAAGGGACTACATTGAATATAGAATCTCATTAAGTGAGATCTACCAGCTTTTGCATTATTCTTATGGCATTACGGGAAAAGCGAAACTTCGTAACGAAGATGGTTATTGGAATTACAGAGCTGCTCCTTCTGGAGGTGGATTATATCCTCTTGAAATATATATTTATATGCAAAATGCGGATATTGAATCTGGAATCTATCATTATAGACCAGACATTAACGCAATAGAATTAATTTCACAGAAAGCAGGTATCAAAGATATAACTAATGCTTTAGCGTGTGATAATATCAATATGAATAATGCCTGTTGTATAATATTCGTAACATCCATGTTCTTAAGAACACTTTTAAAATATGGTGAAAGAGGTTATCGTTTCATTATGCAAGAGGTCGGCTTTGTCGCCCAGAATATATCATTGATATGTGAAGCGATAGGTCTCTCATCATGTATGTTGGGTGGTTTTATTGATGACGATATAAATAAAATCTTAGATATAGACGGTGCAACAGAAAGTATCCAGAATATAATTGTATTAGGAAAATAGATTATTATGATACAAATTAAAAACATATCATACACTGTCAAGAATAAGATTATATTAGATGATATTTCCTTTTCTATACAGAGCGGGGATTGTATTGCTTTGCTGGGTGCAAATGGTTCTGGAAAAACTACATTATTAGAAATATTGACTGGTGTATTAAAGCCTACGGAAGGAATAATTTCATTTGACGGACGAAATTTCGATAAATACAAACGATATACAGGTGTCGTTTGGGATAATATAACGATATATCCATGGTTCAAAGTGACAGAAGTCATAAAATATGTATCATCACTGTATAAAGTAAAAGTCGATGATAAATTATATAATGATTTGCAAATAGATGTCATAGCAAATAAATTAATGAAGTTCCTATCCGTAGGAGAATTAAAACGTGTTCAAATTTTATTATCACTGCTGCATAACCCTCAATTGGTAATTATGGATGAAGGAACTTCCGAGCTTGATCCATATGTAAGAAATATTGTTTGGGAAAATCTATTAAGTTCTGATAGAACGATAATTTTCACAACACATAATTGGAAAGAAGCGGAAGAATACGCAAATAAAGTTGTGTTCTTGTCTAACGGTTCATTGGTTTTAGCGCCTTGTGATATTAATGTTTTGTTTAATAAAGTTTCTCTCAAGGAGAAAATCGTAATTGATGAAATAATCCCTGTTGATATTTCTCCAGATTATATTTTGCATCGAAAAAAAATATTCTTCATTCAGGAGAAAGACGCTAATACAAAACTTGAGAGGATAAAGAAACAAACCAGTAAGTTCACGGTCTTACCCATAGAACTAATAGATATATACCAATATATAACTAATACGAATCAGTAGTTGGCTCCTGATTCAAAAATTAAAAATTAACAAATGTAAGTAGAGCAATGGCCAACTTTCCAAAGGTATGTACCAACAGCCCTTTGGTAGCTCTTACTTTAGACGCTCTTTGAATTTCTGTTTTTTCATTCAGCCAGTTGAAAAAGGATTCGATAGGTTGTCTGACTTTTGAAACGGCTTGCGAAAAAAGATCTCTGGCGGCTTTCTCCATCTGTTTGAGTACATCCGGTTCTCCTTTAATCTCTTTATGCGGAGTAAGTACTTTAACCGGATTGCTTTCATTAAAGAAAGAGAAGTCGCTGTAAATTTTGTCTGCGAGAACCGTCTTTCCGGACAGGTATGGCACGCATTCGCTTTTGAATACGGTCAGGTCGTTTTCCGAAGCCGGTGTCAGAGCTATCATCTCCGGGAAAGGCAAGGTTCTCTCCCTGCGCTGTCCTACTATATGCAGTTTCATGCCATAGTAGTACATGTTCTTGGTGGAGCAATACCCTTTTGATGTTATCTCCGTAGCTGCTTTACCCTCCTGGTTTTTCCTTTACAGGTCACAATCGGCATGGAATCTACAATGGGTATGATGGAATCGCAATCTTTGGGCTTGAATGATTGTATCACGGTCTCCACCAGTATCTTAAATGCTTCTGAAAGCATATTTAGGCGTATACAGAACGTTTGATAAGACGGAAGTTTTGGAAACCATGATGACAGATACTCCTTGGCGAAAGTATGTATCTCCTTGATGTCGAAGTATCTCTGACAGTAACTGCAGAACAGGTAGACGGTAAGAACCTCCTCATCCGTAAACACGGGTTTGGAATTGTTACTGAATCTCCGGCAGTAGAAACGCAGAGAAGACTTATATACATCACAGATATACATATACAAACCGATTAGTTTTAACTTTTTCTCCTTGGGAATCATAATTAGAAAAATGAGTGGTTTTATTCTTCTAATTTACTGATTTGCAGGGAGATTGCAAAACAAAAACAGTGAGATAATTAACTGAATTACAAACTTTTAAATCATGAATCAGAAGCCGTTTTCAACTACTGATTCGCATAATTAATAAACGATAACGATGAAAGCATTATTTTGGGGTACATACTATCAGATTTTAAATCTACTTAGAGTGAAAAAAGCTGTATTTTTTTCATTCATTTTCCCAGCTTTTCTATTTGTGCTATTTTCGTTTATATGGGGGAATGGTAATTTATTTTATTCAAAATATATACTTACGGGCGTTATTGTATTGACTATTGCAAGTGATGCTATCTTCTCTATAGGAGCTGTTATTTCTGGTTATTACACAACCAATCAAATCAAATTTCTAAGAGTACTTCCTCAAAATATACTATTTCACTTGTTTGTATTAGTATTAAGTCGGCTAATATTGATATATATAGCTACAATCTTTTTGTTGTTAATAGGGATATTGCTATTTGGAATTCAATTTAGTCTAAATGAATACTTTCTGATGTCATTGTCTGTAATTTTAGGAACAATTCTGTTCTCTTTTATAGGTATGTTTTTGGCCGGATTGACAAAAGAAAATTCACAAAATTCTTCCATAACGAATATGTGTTTTTATGCAATGCTATTTTTAAGTAATACATTCTATTCTATCACAAACATATATCCTAATATGAGTAAGTTCTCTTATTTAAATCCGTTTAACATTGTGTTAGATTTAATGAGAGAAACCGATAGTATTGTATATGCCTTATTCTCTTCATTTGTTTGGATGTTTGTTCTAATTATTATAGTTGTTTATCAATATAGTAAACTTCAAATTAAAAGATAATATGGTAATACTGGAAACAATACTATATATTATAATATTAATGATAGTTCATGAACTGGGCCATATTGGTACAGCCATGTTATTACGTATTCCGATAAAAAAGATAGGTGTAACGATGAAACCTTACCCCAGTCTTTATGTAGCTGTGTACGATAATCGAATCCTGCCTTATAAAAGAAATTTATTCCTGATTTCAGGAAATATCATAACCGTTATATGTTTTGTAGCTTACTTATTGATAGGATATTATCACTCTGAAATTACCTATGCATTTATTATACAAATAATTAATGATCTAAATCCATTTCATTCAGATTATCAGGTTATGCTATTTGGCATCATTTGTAAGAAAGATATATTAAATGCTCATGATAATTCAGATGATGCGATAAAGGCCATTTACAATGATAAGTATTATCTTAGCATATATTGGATAGTCCATTTTTTTGTGTGGGGCATTATGTCTGCATTTTTAGTAAAAATTTTAATTATAAATGAATTATGAGACACTGTTTTATTATCCTTTTCTTGACTAGCATAGTTACAAATGCTTACTCACAGGCCGAGACAGATTTGCTTTATAACTTCCAGTCTAAAGTAGATAGTTTGTACTTAATACAAGATGCCAAAGAGAGTATTGCGCAATTAGATGAGCTATCTTTAAAAATTGATAAGATTAAGCCTGCTAACAATATAGTAAATTATTGGCAAGCATATGTGTATTTTATGATTTCAACTAAATATTCGGAACTTTCTCAACATGCTAAAAGTGAACAGTTCTGCCATGAAGCAATAGAAATCTTGAAAGATATTAAGGGTAAAGATTCCGAAGTGTTCGCATTATTAGCTTATGTTCAGGGGTTCTCAATAGCTTTTGCCAAAGGTATGGAAGCCGGTATTATCTCAAAAGAGGCGAATATGAATGCCCAGCGTGCAATAGAATCAAGTAATAAAAATCCAAGAGCATATTATGTTGCAGGAATGTTGGATTATTATACTCCTAAAGAATATGGGGGGCAAATGATATGTGAAGAATATATAAAGAAGACTATCAAGCTAACCGAACCTAATAGTCATAATCCTTATTTACCGACATGGGGTAAAGAGGATGCTTATATAATTCTCATTAATTACTATCAATCTAAAAAAATGAGCGATAAAGCTAAAGAAGTCTATGATGAAGCAATTACATTATATCCAAGTAGTAGAGCATTAAAAAGTCTTTAATATATCCCTTAGACATAAAATATGTATAGACTATTCTTTGTCATTTTCTTCATTATAACTTCACGATATGTTGCATATCCGCAACATATCGTGTCAGGATATGTTGTTGACTTGCAAAAAAAAACATTATTCGCCGTCAGTATTTCAATTCCAAATTCAACCATAGGTACAGCTACGAATAATGAGGGCTTTTTTACGATGACAATTGATGAAGAACAGTCTATGGATACTTTACAAATATCCTATTTAGGATATAATACCGAGTATCTTCCAGTAAAATATTTTATTGATAATGACGCTTCTTCCAATATAATAACATTAACAGAAGCTACGCAGGAATTATCAGAGGTCGTAGTTTTTGCATCATCGTCTATCAGTAAAGAATTTGCCATTGAAAGAATTGACGCTATAGATATATATATGACACCATCGGCTGGAGCAGATCCATTGAGAGCAATATCCAGACGTGTTTTCAATAGTGCAACTGAAAGTGCTGAACCTGAATTGAGAGGTAGCTCTGGAGATAACTCCAGAGTTTACCTAAATAATGTTCCCTTATATAAACCTATAAGGAATCAACAATTAAATGGAGTTGGCAATTTTAGTATTTTGAATAGCGAGATGATAAAGTATCAGGATATATATCCAAGTAATCCTCCATTAAAAATGGGTGGCTCAATAGCTGGATTAATCGATGCCAAAACGATTGATAATATTGATAAAACAGCAGTTGTTTTTGATGCTTCATTAGCAAATGTAGGGTTAGTGTACTCTCAAAAAATCAATAAACAACATTTTTTTCAGCTATTTGGCAACTATCAGTTTTCACCTTTTTATAAATCAATAAATCCATATTTGGGATATATTAATAAATTCTCTTCACACGATTCTGGTATAAATTATAGATTTAATGCGCATAAACATTTGTATATTAATTTTTATTCTTACTTTATAAATGAAATGTACAATTCTGAATATAGCCTTTATAACTATACCGGTGAAAGTGATGCTCAAAAAAAAAGAAATTTCAATATAGTAAATGTTTCTTATAACAAAAGCCCTTTCTCTATTGATTTGAACATTGGTACAGACTCATCTATTTCTGATTATAGGTTCGGAGCAATAAATCAAAACCATAAGTCATTCCAATTATATACATCATTAAATGCACAATATTACTTTGATAAACCAAACATTACTCTACAAGGTGGTTTTTCTATGGATAGCTGGAGACATCGCTTAAAAGGAGAATATCCGATTTGTTATTCTGCAATAAGTCCCTTTGACCCCGCATCGGAATTTAATGAGGTTCACAAAAATATAAATTTGGAAAGTTTCATATATGCAAAATGGAATTGGCATAATAAGATAATATTAGGTTTGGGGTTCAGAAAGAATATGCCAACTGATGAACAGGATAATTACCTGTCATATCAAGGAAGTATCAAATATAATTTTAACAAGAAACATTCATTGCTTCTCTCGTTAGGGAAATACAATGCTTACTCTGTTCCGGAAAATGATATACGAAGTATTTACCATATGCAATCCAATCAATATTCTCTTGATTATACTTATAATACATTATCATGGAAGATTTCAGTAAGTGCATATGACAAAACGGAAACAATGCCAATGTTTTACGATAATACTGGAGCGATTCAACTTTCACAGCAAGATATCAAAGGAGCAGAGTTATCTATAGAATATTTTCACCGAAATATTGTTGATGTTGGTCTATCATACGCATTATTAGACGTGCATATTCTTAATGGAAAGAAGTATTTTGGATATAATGATATTGATTATATGTTAAAAGCATATGTTTCATATTACAATTCAAAACTTTTTAATGTTAGCATAAATTACACTATAAGACCCGGATACCGATATACTCCATTAAAAGGAGTTGATAAGTATAATGATTGTTATATCCCTATTTATGGAATATATAACACAGATAGATATAACGCCTATTCATCTTTGGATTTGAGCATTAATAGATATTTCAAAATAAAGAAAACCGGAGTAGTTGTCTATGCGTCGGTAAATAATCTACTGAATAGAGCTAACCAACAATATATATATTATAATCATGACTATACAGAACCTTTATACAGATACTATCAAAAAAGGACATTTTATTTCGGGTTTAGGTTATCATGGTAATAGTGTAATGATTGCATCGGATTAAATGTACCGCCCATATCACTTTGAAATGTACCGTCTGTAGCGGAATCAAATGTACCGTC
>CANQUM010000044.1 GCA_947627045.1 uncultured Clostridia bacterium | reverse complement strand
TTGATTTTGTCCGCAAGCGCTTTTGCGCTTTCGTATGTAAAGTCACCCTCGATAATGCACTTTCCGTCTGTTATTGCCGTATTTACTGATGGTGCAGATATACAATCCTCGTCCATATAAATGGAAATGTATCCGCTTCCTGCAAGCTCAGAAGTAGCCTGAGCAAAAGCATTTGTACCTGCACTGTCAAACTCAAGACTTACAACATTTTCTGTTGTATTGTTTTCAGTCTGCTGAATGGTAGCCTCTGCTTTGGTAACCTGATCGCCTGTAAGGATCGTTTCACCGTTAATATCTTCCTGACCTTTCTTGAAGCTCAGAATAGCAGTTTCACCTAATTCTTTTACAGCAGCTTCAGGATCAAAACTGGTATCTCCTGCCTGCCATGGGAATTCAACTACAACTCTTTTGTTGTTATAGTCGACATAAACCTCACTGTCAGTTATGTTAAGGCTGACTAGCCTTTGCTCAATAACTGATTTTGCTGCGTCCATATTTGCCTCTGAAGCACTATATCCGTCAGCAGGTTCAAAAGTGGCGTTTACACCGCCTCGAATGTCGATTCCCCATCTGATCTCATCTACGCCCTTAATGTATGAGGTCCTTGTATCACCGTATTGTGAATGTATACCAAAGAATGTAAGGTATCCCAGTATAGCAATTACCAATACAACGATAAAGAACACGGGCTTTTTTACTTTTCGCACTGTTCGTCCTCCTAGTATGTTAAATTGTAAAATTGCGGTCGAAATCGCAAAGATTTTCACTAAGTAATTATAACTAATTAATATCTGCTTGTCAAGTGGTGGAAGCAAATATTATTATTAATTTTCCAAAAAAGCCCTATCCCAGTATATGGCATAAGGCTTTAATGGACATTTTTAATAAAAAGCTATTTAACTACGTAAATAATTGATTGATATTTTAAATTATGTTATTCTTCCATTTGCTTTCCCAAAAACATTGCAGCTGCTTTTGTTAAAATCAATTTATTCTGATCTCCCTTAGCGTTGTCATCACCCGCAAGCAGTGCAACAGCTCCTGTGACCGTACCTTCAGAGATGATCGGCGATATAGCCAACGCTTTTTTAGACACTCCTTCAATCGGCATAACGGGATTTTCTCCGTCCTCATAGGTAAACGATTTTCCGCTTTGAAAGAAATCCTCAAGAGCCTGTGAAACTCTCCTCTCAGAATACTCCTTCTTACCCTGTCCCGAAACCGCAACTACATGGTCACGGTCAAATACAACAACAGTACCTCCGTCCAGCTTGTGGATAACATCAGCCGCCTGAGTTGCAGTTTCGCTCAGCTCATGAACAGGCGAATATTTTCTGAATATTACATTTCCGTCATTATCTGTGTAGATCTCAAGCGGACTTCCTTCTCTTATTCTTAATGTTCTTCTTATTTCCTTTGGAATAACAACTCTTCCGAGATCATCAATTCTTCTTACTATTCCGGTAGCTTTCATTTTTATTTCCTCCATTTATTTTTATAAACAATGTAGTAATATTGTTTACATAAAACTAAAATTTATACGATTATTTTGAACATAGAAAATTGTTATATTTTATAAAATAATTTTGTCAAAATAAAAGGCTCGGACTTATTGCCCAAGCCTTGAAAGCTATGTATTATACTTTTTCGGTTTCTTTTTCTGTTTTCTGTTCTCTTGCCTCTTGCTTTTCTTCTTCTGCCTCTTGCTTCTGGTTTCTTGCCTCTAAAAGCAAATCTCTTATCTCAGTTAAAAGCGAGATGTCGGTAACAGCTTGCACAGCTTCTTCCGTCTCGTCGGTTTTGTTTTTTCCCAGTTCCTGTGCCTTGTTAACAGCCTTAACAATCAAGAATACTGTAAACGATATAAGCAAAAAACTGACTATTGCATTTATAAAGCTTCCGATCCCGAATCCGCCCGGAGCCCAGTCTGCAAATTTTTCTATTCCTGCTTTTTTTAATACTATTCCTACAATAGGCGTAAGAAGGTCCTCGACCAAAGACGTAACTATAGCAGTAAAAGCAGAACCTATGATCAAACCTACTGCAAGGTCAAGAACATTACCTCTTGAAATAAACTGCTTAAATTCGGCAATAAAGCCTTTTTTCTTATCCATTTTACGCTCCTCCGAAAATATTTAGTGTTTAACTAAAATAACTTTTAAACACAATGTAGTATATCACATTTTTTTTGACATTTCAATCTCTGTTCTGACAAAAAACTGACATCTTTAACAGAACTCCAAAGCGGTAATTGTTCTTGCATTTTTATGCCAAAGGTAGTATAATGAATTGAAATATGATAAAAAGGATGATGAAATGTGTTTAGCAATTTGATACCTGAACAATACACAAACATTTATTACGGAATTTTAATTCTTGCGAGCTTTTTCATAACATTCTGCAGCATAAAGCTGTTTCGCGGATTTCTTCCTAAGGATCAGGGAAGAGAATACGCTGTAAACGGTCAGCTTTCAGAGGGAAAGCCTCGAGGTGCGGGTATTATATTGATTATCACATTTATATTGTCGTCTGTTTTGTTTGTTCCGCTTAATTCGGAGCTGATTATTTATCTTGGTCTGATTTTTATAGAAATGCTGAGCGGGTATTTAGACGATGGAGCAAAAGTCCCTTGGGGACAATTCAAAAAGGGATTGATTGACCTGATCGTTGCCGCTGGCGTTTCTGTTACATACTACTCATTTAACGGAAGCGTAATTAACTTTTCTATGCTGGGACTAAGAAACATAAAGATCCCTGCGGTAATATTTATAATTCTGGGTATAATACTTGTCTGGGCTGCCATTAACGTAACAAACTGCTCAGACGGAGTTGACGGTCTTTGCGGAAGCCTTTCGGCAATTTCTCTTATGACGGCATTTACCATGCTCTTCTTTATGGGAAGAGGACAGGATTTTATTCCAATGCTTCTAATAATTATAATCACAGTCATAACATATCTTTGGTTTAACGCTTCCCCCAGCAAGCTTCTTATGGGAGACGCAGGTTCAAGAGCGATAGGTGTAATTCTGGCTATTGCATTTTTACAGACCCGCTCGCCGTTCACCTTTATTTTTGCTGCGTTTATGCTCATACTCGACGGCGGACTCGGCTTAATAAAAATAAGCGCTATTAGATACTTAAAATTAAAGGAATTTATGAAAAATATTAGAACTCCTATTCACGACCATGTAAGAAAGATAAAGGGTTGGAGTGATACTCAGGTTGTATTCAGATTCAGTATCATTCAAATTATTATCTCGCTTATTGTTACTGCTTTTGCGCTTAAAATATAGATTATATAATAAATTGCGGTATTGAGTGCCGGCAAAATCTGTTTAGAGGGACATCCTCTCTTACAAGGTATGCCCCTCTTTTAAAATAGTCCGCCGTACTGCGCATATTAAACTGAAAACAGTTTAAATTAATAAGAAATTTATAAGTTTACAAGGATTGGATCAATTTAATGAACATTCAGGATTATGAAAAGTTTGATAGAGAAAATGCTTATTTCGGCAGTGATTTAGGCGCTTTGATTATTGATGACAAAACTCAGTTCAAGGTATGGGCGCCAAATTCAACTGTCGTTTTTTTAAATCTCTACAGCGAGGGAGAGGGAGATAATCTTATTCAAAGCATTCCAATGCAAAAGTTAGAAAAGGGCGTATGGGCAACAACCGTTTCAAAAAACCTAGACGGTGTTTTTTATACCTACACGTTTGAATACTATGGTCAGCGCACTGAAACAGTTGACATTTATGCAAAAGCGTGCGGCGTCAACGGAGACAGAGGCGCAGTTGTTGACTTTAAAACAACAAACCCAAAAAACTGGGATAACACCAAAAATCCCGAGTGCAAAAGCCCCTGCGACGCTGTTATTTATGAAACAAACGTACGGGATTTCTCTATTGATAAAACAAGCGGAGTAAGTGAGAAAAATCGAGGTAAGTTTTTGGCATTTACCGAAAACGGAACTTCTTATAACGGTACGGAAACCTGTCTTGATCATTTGAAGTCTCTGGGTGTTACTCACGTTCATCTGCTGCCGGTATTTGACTTTGCAACTATTGATGAGAGAATTCCTATAACCGAAAACCAAAACTACAACTGGGGCTACGATCCAAAAAACTACAACTGTTTAGAGGGTTCATACTCTACAGATCCTTACGACCCGAAGGTTAGGATAAAAGAGTTCAAGGAGTTGGTTCAGTCACTTCACCAAAATAATATAGGGGTTATAATGGACGTGGTTTATAACCATACATATGAAAGCGAGAAATCTGCATTTCATAAAACCTTTCCCTTTTATTATCACAGAACCTCTAATAACTGGTTTTCAAACGGTTCAGGCTGTGGAAACGAGCTTGCTTCCGAACGTGCAATGGTGAGAAAGTATATTCTGGATTCTGTTGAGTTCTGGGCTAAAGAGTACAAGATAGACGGCTTTAGATTTGACCTCATGGGACTTATTGATATAGAGACAGTAAACCTGATAAGAGACAAGCTTACTGAGATCAATCCGCAGATATTAATGTATGGAGAGGGGTGGACTGGCGGTGAATCTCCTTTACCCTCGGTTAAGCTGGCTTACAAGTGGAATTCCTATCAATTTGCGAGGGTAGGTCTTTTCAACGATAATTTGCGTGACGCTGTAAAAGGCGAAGTGTTTAATATTCATAATACCGGATTTGTAAGCGGAAATCTTCACAACTCAAACGTAATTAAACGAGGTCTTGCAGGAAGTATTCCTCACAGTCAGCTTAACGGAAATGAAGATGCCTGCTTTGCTTACAATCCCACCCAGACTATAAATTACTGCGAAGCACATGATAATCACACGCTTTGGGATAAGCTAACAGTCAGCGCAGAACAATTCACCTATGATGAGCGCATCAAAATGGACAAGCTCTCAGCGGCTATAATTATATTGTCACAGGGGGTTCCGTTTTTAGAGTTAGGGCAGGATTTTCTGCGTTCAAAGCCGAACGCTTCAAACGAAAGGGAAACTCTTGAAAACAAATACATTCCGTTTAACGGTAACAGTTATAACGCGCCTGATGAAACTAACTCGATAAAGTGGAATCAGAAATCGGAAAACATAAACGTCTTTAAATACTATAAAGACCTTATTGCGATAAGAAAAAAATATCCTCAGTTAAGGCTCAGCAAAAGAGAAGATGTTGAAAAAAATATGAGGTTTTTTGACACGGGAGACAGTAGTATCATAGGATTTACTCTTACAAATGACCAACTTGAAAATAAATCAGTCATCGCAATATTGCTAAATCCGTATACAAATGTCAGGACTGCTAATCTTCCTGAGGGGGAGTATGCAGTAATATCAAACTCCGACGGCGAAGATGAATCAAAATCAAACAAAAAAGTATCAGGTCAGGTTCAGCTTGACGCTATTTCTGCTCTTATACTATTGAAAAAATAACAAAAGGTTATAAGCTCTAAGCGTAAACGGCTGTAATTCTTCTATAGACAAATATCATATTGTAAAAAGCAATAGAAGCGTTCGGAAAATTTCCGAACGCTTCTGTGTTTTCAACACTTATTTCAGTCTGCCGTTTAATAAGATATTTTGTCAATAACTTTCCAAAGGCAGTACAGGATACAACGTCACCGTTGACTGCTCGCCGCTATTTTACTTTTTTCTTAACAACGTTAGACCATTTACCGCAACGTTTCTTACCTTTTACAGTCTTAAACGCTCTTACCTTTACATAGTATTTTTTCTTTGATTTTAGTCCTTTGAGAGTTACCTTGTTTTTCTTTACTGTAACTTTCTTATTATTCTTGGTGAATTTATTATTTGTAGCTGCTTTAACTTCATAGCCTGTTGCGCCTTTTACCTTTTTCCACGAAACATTTAACTTCTTTTTCTTTGCTTTCAGCTTAACTTTAACTACCTTTGCAGGCTTAGCTACAGTTACTTTTTCGGTTGACGATGCCGATGAAGGCGCTTGAGTCGGAGTAGTTTTTTCCGGTGTTGTTCCACCTGAATTAGACGAAGAACCTGCATTGCTGTCTGACGTATCATCTGGTGCTGTAGGTCTTGTCGGCGTCTCAGGCGGAGTAAATTTTCCTTGAGCAAGCTCATCAGCCAAAATTTCTATAACCTCTGAATTAGCTTTAGCCTTTATTTTGCATTGAGTTCTTGAATAGAAACCATCATTTACATCCCACAATACTGGAACAAAACCATAACTCTTAATAAGTCTGAGCATATAATCCAAAGCAGTGTATGATTCATATAAAATAGCATTTGACGAAAAGTGATCGTTGTTGTTTTGTTTATCACTTGGATAAATTGATGTTGTCTCACCTATAAATACAGGTATATTCCTTTTTGTAAACGCATTTTTTAATTCCTCTAACTGACCTTTGCTATAATTGATCCAGTTTTTACTGCCTATCTGATTAGACCAAAACATGTTATTGTCTACATAGTGAACAGATACCATTAACCTGTCCTTTGTATTATCCTCAGGCATCTTAAAATCATCTTTTGTAGTATTGTCAATATTCGTCCAGTAACCTGATACAATAAGTACTCTCTTTTCGTTATTTTCGCCTGTATTTCTTACTGCGTCAACAAATGTCTGATTTAACGTATTAGTCCACTTATATGCCTCGTCCTTAGGAAGATCTTTGACCTTAGCGTTATCCCATTCATCTGTTTTTACATTTCCAAATTCATCACGATCATATGGACCTCCGCCTAAGTATTCATTAAAACCTTCAAACATAAGATAGTCAGAATATTTTTTAAAATACTCCGCAATCTGAGTCCACAGCTTCTTGAAGGTCTCAGCACATTCTTCTAATGAACCTGCCTCAAGGTAACGTCTTATTAAAAACTCATCGTAGTGGTGGATATTTATAATAGTATATACTCCTGCATTTCGACAGTAGTCCACTATCTCCTTTACCCTGCCAATATATTCAGGATTTATGGTAAAGGTTCCGTTCTCCTCCATCATATTTCCCCAATATACAGGTATTCTTACAGTATTAAAACCTGCCTTTTTCATTCCGTCGATACACTCCTGAGTTGTTTCAACCGCACCCCAGCATTTTTCATAATTCTTAGGACTGTTATTCCCTATAATCTGTGCACCAGAGTCAATTCGTCCTTCTTCAAGCCAATTTCCTTCTCTAATTTTTCCGTCAAGATAATATGCCTCCATAGTATTTCCCAGATTAATTCCGAGACCCATATCATCAGCATAATCCTGCGCAGTCATATCATCGCGCATAACTCCGTTATCAACGCCATCTGCAACACCTGTAACAATACCTTGAAAAGACATAGCTCCCAGTAATGTGCAAAACGCTAATATGCCTGCAAAATAATTTTTTAGTTTCAATTTTATACCCCTTTTCTATATTTATTTTATTTTCAACAAATAAATAATTTATCAAATCTGTTAAACAAATTTAACTTTTTTTGACCTCTTCCATTTGCTATAGGATCTTTTATTAATACCCTTAACGTTCTTATATATAACATATGCTCTTACTCGAACAAAACAAGTTTTTTTCTTGTTGAGCTTCTTGCTTTTAATTGTAATTTCATTCTTATTAACTGAATTCGTACAGGTTTTCCAAAGGTGTATTACCGCTAACAGCCTCAAGCTGATTTCCTAAATTCCAGCCCGGCTCCATTGCATGAGTAATCTGCTGTTGATTAAGATTGTCAAAAACATTGTCTGCAGGTTTTTCTTCAGCAGTTGAAACCGAAAACGACATAGCACTTAATACCACTGCAGCTGCCGAAATTCCCGCAATTACTCTTTTTAATTTCATTATAATTTCCTTCTAAACCATATTCCAAACTAAAAACTAAAAATCCCACTTATAATTATTATACAATAAAATAACAAACAAAGTCAATAATTTTATTAACTTTTTATAATTATATAAAAAGTAGTATTAACTTACTGTTTATAAACATTTTATCACATAATAAAAACATTACCTTGTTTTTTAACATTCACTTGAACTCTTGGCATACAATATGCATGATTACCAATAAATCTTTTGTCTAAAGCCTTTATTTTTTTGAAAATTTATAGTATAATTTAAAGGTACAAAAAATAACACAGACAATTATAAACTCTAATTAAATGCGAAAATAAACTTTAACTTATACTAAGATGAGATAAATCCATATAAAGAACGGAGAGTTTTATGAGTAAAATTTATAATCTTGGTATTGACGTCGGATCGACGACAGTTAAAACCGTTATTTTAGACGGTGAAGAAATAGTATACAATAAATATGAGAGACACTATTCTAAGGTCAAGGAAACTGTTGCTGAACAGTTAAAGATAATAAGAGATAAATACAAGGGCGAAAGATTTAAAATCGCAATAACGGGTTCGGCAGGCTTAGGGATAGCAAACTCCAGCGGAATTGAATTCGTTCAGGAGGTTTACTCGGCATTTGTTGCAGTAAACAAAAGCTATCCAGATGCAGACGTTGTTGTTGAGCTCGGCGGAGAAGACGCTAAAATTATTTTTCTCACAGGCGGGGTTGAACAGCGAATGAACGGCTCTTGCGCAGGCGGAACAGGTGCTTTTATCGACCAAATGGCAACGCTTCTAGGCGTTACTCCGGACGAGCTTAATGAACTTTCGTTAAAGGCGCAGAAAATCTATCCTATCGCCTCACGGTGCGGAGTTTTTGCTAAATCTGATATTCAGCCGCTTTTAAATCAGGGGGCAAAAAAAGAGGACATTGCAGCGTCGATCTATCAGGCAGTTGTCGACCAAACCGTATCGGGACTTGCTCAGGGCAGAAAGATAGCAGGAAAAGTCTTATTTTTGGGCGGACCTCTTTCATTCCTAAGCGGTCTTAGAAGGGCTTTTGTAACGACACTCAAGTTAGATGACGAACACGCTGTTTTTCCTGAGCTTGCGCCTTGCTTTATGGCTTATGGAAGTGCGCTTCAGGCTGAGCAGATAGCTGAACCTATGACTATAGATGAGGCTCTTGAAAAAATACTAAACGCAAAAGCTACAGATAACATAGTTGTCGGAGAGCCGTTATTCAAATCAAAGGAAGAATATCACGAGTTTGTGGAAAGACACAAAAAGTCAGACCTTAAATATGAAGATATAAATACATATCAGGGCGACGCTTATCTGGGCGTTGACGCAGGTTCTACTACCACAAAGCTTGTGCTTATAACTCCCGACGGAGGACTGCTTTACAATCACTACTGCTCTAATAAAGGACAGCCGCTTGACATAATTACTGACAAAATAAAAGAGATTTACAGGCTTTCAGGCGGCAGGATAAACATAAAAGCCTCTGCTGTAACAGGCTACGGCGAGGACCTTATTAAGGCAAGTATCGGTATTGATTACGGCATTGTAGAAACTGTTGCGCATTTCAAAGCTGCGGCGCATTTTTGTCCCGACGTTGATTTTATAATAGATATAGGCGGTCAGGACATCAAATGCTTTAAGATAAAAAACAACGCTATCGACAGCATTATGCTTAACGAGGCATGCTCCTCAGGCTGCGGCTCATTTATTCAAACCTTTGCTCAGGCAATGGGCTATGAGATAGCAGACTTCGCAAACTTAGGTCTTTTTGCCAAAGCACCTGTTGAGCTTGGCTCAAGATGCACTGTGTTTATGAACAGCTCGGTAAAGCAGGCTCAGAAAGACGGCGCAAGCGTTGAGGATATCTCGGCAGGACTTTCCTCCTCAATTATAAAAAATGCAATATATAAGGTAATTCGAGCTAAATCTCCTGAGGAACTGGGCAAAAACATTGTCGTTCAAGGCGGAACATTCTTAAACGACGCTGTTTTGCGCTCGTTTGAAATGGAAATGGGCAGAAACGTGACCCGTCCTGCTATCGCTGGATTGATGGGTGCGTTCGGCTGCGCTTTATACGCAAAAGAAAAAGCCGAGTCAGAAAAGTTAGAAAAATCAGGGCTTATCTCAAAAGATGAGTTAGAGAATTTCTCGTACAAATCGACCTCTGCTCATTGCGGAGGCTGCGGTGCAAACTGCAATCTGACTATAATAAGATTCAACGACGGTCACAAATTTATTTCGGGCAACAGATGCGAAAAGGGCGCAGGTATAAAGACCGAGAACCTGCCTGAGAATATGTTTGAATACAAATACAATATGGTAAGGTCGTATGGCGACATAAAGCCCGAAAAGCCGATAGCTAAGGTAGGCATACCTATGACGCTCAGCTTTTATGATATGATACCTTTTTT
>CANQUM010000043.1 GCA_947627045.1 uncultured Clostridia bacterium | reverse complement strand
AACCTTAGCAAGAATACCTATATCGTCTTTTCCTATTACGGTAACTATAGCTCTCATTATTAAACCTCCGCAGTATTTTTTTAATTATAATTAAGTATAACATAAATTACACAAAAAAGGAATACCTTAATTGGATATTTTTATAATATGTTTGGGTTTGGGCAAAAAAGGTATATGATATAAAAAGATTTTATTTTTATGTTTTAGTCTTTTTTTGACTAAAATAAAATAATAATATTTGTTTGTGATATAATAAATTTGCACATATGAAAGAGGTATAATTTGTAATCAGGAGGAATTAAAAATGGAAAATAAAAACACAAAAATCAGACAAATACATTTTGATATTGATGAAGAAAAATTTTATAAAATTCATTATGTCTCTGAATATTATGGACGTTCACTAAAAGGGCAATTGAGTTATATGATTAACAGTTATATTTCTAAATTTGAAAAGAATATCGGTCCTATTGATATGGATTTTTACAGTGAAAAATTTAAGTAATTATACATAATGGAAAGAATAATTTTTTGCTGATATTTAAGTTTGAATCGGAATAAAAATCGCAAAATATTATTGACAAATCTTAAAAAGTGTAATACAATGTATTACAGAAGGAGATGATACTATGACTATTTCGGTAAGATTAAATGATGAAGATACAGAGCTTTTTAAAAAATATGCGGAGCTTAATAATATTTCCTTATCGGACTTGATTAGAAATGCGGTAATGGAAAAAATTGAAGATGAATACGATTTAAAGTGCTATGAGGAAGCCATTACAGAACACAGAAAAAATCCTATAACCTATTCTATTGATGAAGTTAAAAAGGAGTTAGGTATATGAGTGGTTACAGGGTAGTTTTTTCTGACAGAGCATTAAAAGACTTGAAAAAACTAGACAGGCATACAGCGTCGTTGATTATCGGTTGGATCGAGAAAAATCTTGAGGGATGTACAAATCCACGAAGTTTTGGAAAAGGAGCCAACAGGTCGGGTCAATGGCGGTATCGCATTGGAAATTACAGGCTGATTACCGAAATTGAGGATAAACAGGTTACAATCTTAGTTTTAAATGTTGGACACAGGCGAAATATCTATGATAAATAAAAAACATTCGCATATTAAAACCGGCAAGGTTATCCTTGCCGGTTGACTTTTTGGTGAATATATTATATAATCTAGTTATATAGTATGATTTAAGGAATGAAAGCATATGAAAATTTCAACAAAGGGAAGATATGCACTTAGACTTATGGTCGATCTAGCGGCTAATGACAACGGCGAATATACTTCTTTAAAGGTTATTTCTAAGCGTCAGGGTATTTCAAACAAGTATCTTGAGCAGATTATAACTATACTTTCAAAGGCGGGATATGTAAAGAGCGTGCGCGGTTCAAGCGGAGGATATAGGCTAGCTAAAAGCCCTAAGGATTACACAGTGGGAATGATAATCAGACTTACGGAGGGAAGTCTGGCGCCTGTAGCTTGTCTTGAAGGTGAGGAAAACGAGTGCGACAGAAGCGAATCGTGCGTTACATTGTATGTATGGAAAAAGCTATATGAGGCTATCAACAATGTTGTTGACAGCATTACCCTTGAGGAATTGGTTGAAATGCAAAAGAACTTAAACGGCGGAAATTATGAGATATAATTAGATTTGATATTAAAGAATAATATGAATTTAAGCGTAGTGTGCAAAAGGCATACTGCGCTTTTTTGCGCTTTGATTAAAAACCCAGTCAGAATTGTCAACTGTATTTTTAATGTTCATAGCAAAAATATTTATTTGATTTAAAGCGGTAATAAAAGAGCTTATAATTTTAATTTGAATAGATATGAATAGTCCAAACTTTGCAAGTAATATCAATGTTAAAGGGGTGTTAAAATGTCAAGAAAGAATGAAGATCCGTTTGCTTTAATTTATAACTATTCTGAGGAAAATGTATCGGATATGCTGAAGCCTGAGTTTGGAAAGCAGCTTGCAAAAAAAGTAGGCGAGGCAGCGTCAAATTTGCTGAGCGATGAAAGCTATATGCGGCTTGTTAAGTCTATAGAGGCAGACAAAGCTGCAAAAGATTAGAATGATACTGAAATTACTTGAAAATCTGTCATCTGTGAAGTATAATAACTTTGAGATTATCTATAGAAGGCGTTTGTTATATGAACAGAAATCAACTATTGCAATACATATCTGACAGATACAGTGTGGATGAAGAACATCCGTGGGAAAAATATCCCGAGTTTTCAGTGTTTAGGCATCGAAATAATAAAAAGTGGTTTGCACTTATTATGGATATTCCCAAAAGCAGGTTGGGATTAAAAGAAAATGAAATGATAGATATACTCAATGTCAAGTGCGACCCTATCGTAATTGGCTCACTAAGGCAGGAAAAGGGATTTTATCCTGCATACCATATGAATAAAACAAATTGGATAACTATTGCTTTAGACGGAAGTGCAGATGATGAGAAAATAAAATGGCTGCTTGATATGAGCTTTGAATTAACAGCTCTGAAGCGAAAACAAAAAAAGTAGCCAAAAGTCAATAAGAAATATATTAGCCGAGCGGTTTTCTTTAAACGAAGATCGCTTGGCTTATTTTCATATAGGAAAATCTTTATTGATAAGTATTTCCACCGGCAAGCTTCCGGAGTATGTTCACGTTTCGCATTTTGTGAAACGTGAATTTTTTATTATTGCGTGTTTTGTTTCAAATGTAGATTATAATTTCATATACAAATAAAAAAAATCGGCAGACGCTTTATAGCATCTACCGATTTTTGTTGATCTCAGAGATTTCATTGATAATGTTTAAAATATGCTTTTGTGTATCATTTTCCATATTTAGTACAGTGTAATATATCTTTGCAGCAGGAGTGGATTCATCTGTTTCGAATGTAAAACATTCAAATAATTTTGCAATAGGTATGTTTAAACCTCGTGATAGCTTTTGTATGCTTTCTAGTGATGCGTTTTTTTCACCTCTTTCTACCTGCCCTATATAAGTAGAGTGCAATCCACATCTCTCAGCTAGCTCCTCTTGGCTCAAACTTAAAGCTTTGCGATAGCTTTTTATTTGCCTGCCAAATATTTCTGCTATATTCATAAAATTCAACTCCCATAAAATAAGACTATAGTATATAATTATTTTATTCAATAGACTATTGACTTTATTTTTACAATTTGATATACTATAAATATTATTATGAGCAATAAAGTGAAAAAAGTATATATTTTAATTAAGGATAACTAAAATGATTTGTGCAATATGTTTAATCCCATTTTGTGTAAATGGGGGGGGGCACAATAATTTATACTATTGTTTATTGTGCACAAAATATTTAATACTTAACAGATCGGTATACCCGTTATGGGCTATACTGTTTTTGTGTGTACTCATTATGCTATGAATGACTTTATTTTATAAATTATGTTTAGTTGCAGGAAGGAAAAAGCAATTATGAAGTTAAAAAGCGATTTTAAATTAACATTGGCAATGATTTTGTCAATATGTTTGTTTGTTACTAATTTTAGTACAAATATATTTTTAGATGTATCTGCTGAAGACTATGTAGCTAAGGTAAATGAAAATAACTATACATCAATTGAGAGCGCAGTAAATAGTATTGAAGATGAAGGCACAGTTGAGGTCATAGCAAATACATCATTGGACAAACAAATCACAATCGATGCCGGAAAGAATGTTACTATCAAGGGCGGAGATTATACCATTGAATTGGCGTCGTCAAGCACTGCTTTTAAAATTGAAAAAGAAGGTTCTTTGACCATTGATGGAAATTTGACCTTTACTACTAAAGATGAGAATACAAGTACACGAGGTTTTGTAAATTGTAGTGGTACATTTAAGTTTAATAATGGCACAATTGATATGAAGAATGGAAATTTAGGCTCAGGATCACTTATCAATGTTACCGGACCTGAAGCAGAATTTATTTTAAATAATGGGATAATAAAAAATGTAAAAAACGGCGGAGGTGTCTATGTCAATAATCAGGCGTCTTTTATAATGAACGACGGCACAATAAGCAATTGCAGTGCATATTTATATGGCGGCGGTGTATTAGTTGAAGGGCAATCAAAAGATTCGAGTGCTGCTTTTACTATGAATGGCGGAGTAATTGAGAAATGTCAAGCACTTTACGGCGGAGGAGTTTGTATACGATGTTATAGTAATGACGGAAAAGCTGAAATGATTATGAACGGCGGAACAATAAGGGATAATATCGCTGGGGATGATAAAGGTTATCAAACCGGTGCTGGCGGCGGTATTATGATTTGGGACAATATTGATCGTCAAAATGTATATTCTTCCGAACACATTTCGCTTATAATGAAGAATGGTGAAATATCTAATAATAGCGTACCGAATGGAATGGGAGGCGGTGTTGCTTGCTGCGGCGGTAAATTTACTATGGAGGGCGGCTCTATCAATAACAATAAAGCGTCATCTTCTGTAAATGGCTGCGGCGGCGGAGTATACATTGCCTCTAGCGGTGTTACTCTTAACAGAGGAAAAATTCAGAACAATGAAGCCGGTTTGCAAGGAGGAGGCGTATATTGCGGAAGTATACCCTATATTGTAAAAGTTTATAACGCAGTAATCAAAGAAAATAGAGCTTCTATAATTGGCGGCGGCGTTTGGGCTTGCCCGACAGGAGATGTGAAGGTTTTTATAACAAACGGTGTTGCTGTATATGACAATACAGCGGAAAAAGCCGGAGATGACGTTGCTTCTATAAAAAATACCAATAACGAAGACTATGTTTTGACACTGAGTGATCGTATGTTAGGCGGCGGTCAGGTTTTATGGTATTTAGATGGAAAGCTCAATACAACTCAAAAAGATGACAAAAGTGATAATAGGTTAGGTGTTGCAGATGAATCAGTGCAGAGGTACCCAAATACAGATCCTGATCCGATAACTAATATTAACGACGCCACAGATTCTTATGTTTTAAAAGCGGTTGCGAGTGATAGTGCAAAATCGCTTGCGATGAGCACCGCATCTCTGCTTATTACGGGCAATTCTGCACCGAGAGGAGGCGGAATTGGTACAAACGGCGGTTTTATTATGGGTGATGAAAATAATGATTACTCTCTAATTGTAAAAAAGATATGGGAAAACACGACAGATGAAAGTCTAAAAAAAGAGCTGACGGTTTATCTTAAAATCAATGAGACGGAATTAGATTCTGTTAAGTTGAATTCCAATAATAATTGGACGGCAACATTTGATGATTTACCTTCTCCTGACTCATTAGACAATGTTTCATATGCTGTTGTTGAGGATCCTGTGCCGGATAATTTTGTACCTTCTTATTCTAAAGCAGAAGTAGACCATGATACCAAAACAATAGAGATTGATATTATGAATACCTATTCTCCTCCTTTAGGCAATCTTACAATCAGCAAAACAGTAAAAGGAGATGTGCCAAATTACCAAAAGGAATTTAAGTTTAGAGTAACATTTACAGATGAAGACGGAAATCCCATTAAGCAAGAGTTTAATTATACAGGCTCAAAAGAAGGAACGATAAAGAACGGAGGTACAATAACATTAAAGCACGATGAGAGTATTACTATAAATGATTTGCCTGCCGGAACAAAATACACAGTAACAGAAGTAGACATTCCTGATGGATACACGCCTGATAAACCAGAACAGAGCGGAGTAATAGTAGGAAATGAGGAGGCCGTATTAAAATATATCAATAACTACAAAGCCACACCAATTACATACACCCCCAAAGCAATAAAAACGCTGATAGGAGCAATACCTTCAAGTGAAGGAACATTTAGCTTTAGTATAAAGGAAAAAGCAGATAATCCCGAAAACGGAGCAGTACTACCTGAGGATGCAACGGCAACAGTAACAGGAGAAGGAACTGCAAGGTTTGGAGCAATTACCTTTAATAAAGCAGGAGAGTATAAATTTGAGATAAGAGAAATAAAGGGTGATGAAGCAGGGTATACCTATGATGAAAGTCTATGGACGCTAACAGTAAAGGTAGCAGATAATGATTCACACTTAAAAGTTGAAAGCTATAGCTATACAAAGGCAGGCGGAATAACAAATGAAGACGGTGCAGCGTTTACAAACAGGTATAATGTAACGAAGGCAGAGTATGCACCAAAGGTAACAAAAATGATAACAGGAACAACGCCTGCAAATAATAAGAGCTTTACGTTTAGTATAACTGCAAAGCCAAACAACCCAAGCGGAGCAAAGCTTCCTGAAAATACAACAGCTACTGTAACGGGAGCAGGAAGTACGAACTTTAATGCAATTACATTCAGCAAAGCAGGAACATATAACTTTGAAATAAAAGAAACAAAGGGAAATGACGAAGGTTATACTTATGACGAAAGCGTATGGACACTTAAAGTAGTGGTAACGGATGAAAACTCACAGCTAAAGGTGAGCAGCACAGAGTATTCAAAGATAGGAGCGCAAAGCGCAACAGAAGCAGTCTTTACAAATATCTACACAGTCAAATCAACAGAGTATCAGCCGAAAGTAAAGAAAACAGTAACAGGCGATCCGTCAAAGGAAAAGACGTTTACGTTCAGTATAACAGCAAAAGCTGATAACCCGAACGGAGCAAACCTGCCGACAAATACAGAGGCAAAGGTAACAGGTTCGGGAACAGCAAATTTCGGGAATATCAACTTTACAAAAGCGGGAACATATAACTTTGAAATAAAAGAAACACAAGAAAACGAACCCGGCTATAGTTACGACGGAAGCGTATGGACTCTTACAGTAGAAGTAACAGATGATAATTCACAGTTAAAGGTGAGCAGTGCAGAGTATTCAAAGTCAGGAGCAAAAAGCACAGAGAATGCTGAATTTGAGAACAGCTACAGCATAACAGAGGTATCATACTCACCGCAGGTCGAAAAGACTGTAACAGGAGATACTCCAAGCGATAAGACATTTACCTTCAACATTGAGGCAAGTGAAGACAATCCAAACGGAGCAGAGATGCCTGAAGAAAAGACAGCGACCGTTAAGGGAGCAGGAAGCGCAAATTTCGGAG
Source organism: uncultured Clostridia bacterium (assembly GCA_947627045.1). Taxonomy (GTDB): domain Bacteria; phylum Bacillota; class Clostridia; order Oscillospirales; family Ruminococcaceae; genus UMGS1601. The sequence goes on along the minus strand of CANQUM010000043.1, from coordinate 3,442 downwards.
ATATTACCTTCACTAAGGCAGGAACATACACATTCAAGATAAGCGAAGCAAAGGGCAATGACGCAGGATATACTTATGATGAAAGTGTATGGACGTTAAAGGTAGTAGTAGAAGATACAGACTCGGCACTGACGGTAAAGAGCCATACATATGAAAAGGCAGACAGAACGTCAAGCGGAGAAAGAGCATTATTCACGAACACTTACAGTGCAGAACCAACAGAGTATGCACCGCAGGCAGAAAAAACGGTAACAGGAAAAACTCCAAGTGATGAGACTTTTACCTTTATCATTAAAGCAAGTGCAGACAATCCTGAAAACGGAGCAGTACTTCCGAAAGAAACAACGGCTTCAGTAACAGGTTCAGGAAGTACAAAATTCAAAGCTATCACATTTACAAAGGCAGGAACATACACATTCGAAATAAGTGAGGAAAAGGGGACCGCATCAGGTTACACCTACGATGAAAGCGTATGGACTCTGACAGTAGAAGTTGTTGATAATGAATCGAAGCTGGAAGTACAAAGCCATACTTATACAAAGACAGACGGAACAACAAATGAAGAAAAGTCAGAGTTTGAGAACATTTACAAACCAACTGAACCAAAAACCGATCCTACAACTGAGCCGACGACTCCGACAAGTCCGACTGATCCTACAACCCCAACTGAACCTACAAATACAACCAATTCGACAAACCCGACAGAGCCAACTACCAAAAAGCTTGTAAAGGAGAAAAAGAAAACAACTAAGAGCAAGAAATCAAAGAGCACAGAAAGCAAATCATCTCAAAATACAAACAATCCGCCATACAGCAAGACAAAGAATCCTACAAACAACAATACAAACGGCGGTAACAACGGAAACACACCTAACGCGGGAAGTGAAAGCGAGAGAAATCTGCCATTAGCATTTTTGGTAACATTTCTGCTGGGACTGAACACTGTTTACTTCTCTTTCAGAAAAAGAAGGCTTAAAGGCAGAAAGGCAAAATAAAGTTTTTAAGGGCTTGGTATGTAACTTCATTTTACTTAATCTTTTTTTATTGACAACACACAAAATTAGTCATATAAGCGAGGCTAGAAAAGCAGTCATTATCAAACTTTACATCGTCATAAGTCAGATTGCTGTCAAATGGTTTTATCCAATAGTTATCGGTAACCGACAGCTCTGTTTTTTGTACTAATTTGTACGTCAAGGTTCACCAAACCTCTGGAAGTGAACTATCTCACGTTCTCTTAGAAATTTGATAGGATCTCGAACGTCCGGATCATCAGCAAGTCTTAGTATGTTATCATAAGTAAGTCGGGCTTTTTGTTCTGCGGCTAAGTCCTCTGTAAGATCAGTAATAGGATCGCCTGTTGACTGGAATGTTGCAGCAGAAAATGGCATTCCCGATGCTGCCTGTGGATACAGTCCTGTTGTGTGGTCCACAAAATATGTGTCAAAGCCGCCTTCTTTGATTTCTTTTATTGAAAGGTTTCTTGTGAGCTGATAAACTATGGCGCTTACTATCTCCATATGTCCAAGCTCTTCGGTTCCAATATCTGACAGTATAGCTTTGACCTCGTTGCAGGGAGCAGTATATCTTTGCGATAAATAACGCATTGCAGCGCCTAACTCTCCGTCAGGACCGCCAAACTTCATTTGTTATTGTACAGAGCAAAAAAATAAATGTAGCCTCTTTGTAGTATTATCGTAAATGACTTTATCAATAATACTTTTCAAAATAGCATTTTTATCTGAAAGAGAAACATCATCACCAAGAAGCTTAGGCATAAAGGTCAAAATGTTCTGACGAATGATTTTTGCCTGTTTTATTACATCGTATTGTTTTATATTTGAAGTTAGTTCGGCAATTCGAACTTCAATTCGCTCCTTGTTTTCTTTGTATTCAGAAAGCGTATCGACTCCTGCCTGATATGCTTCTTTGCATCTAGTAAGTTTGAGTTTCTCTTTTTCAATTTGTTTGTTTATTTCTTTATTTCGACTTTGATTGTCATTTTGAATTATGTGTTTGCTTATATGAACTATATCAATATTTTGCAATGAGTTTATGACGGAATTGTATACATAGTCATATTTAACAGAATGAGAAATCTTACATTTGCCATGTGTGTACCCTGTGCACTGTAGATATTTAATTCCTTTATTCACTAAAAGAGACATTGTATTTCCACAAGAATGGCATTTTACAAGACCTCTTAAAGCGTTTTCGTGCTTAGAGGTTTCTCTTGCATAAGATTTATTAAGTGATAGTTTCTGTTGTACTTTATTAAATTCATTTTCACTAATAATAGGTTTATGTTGTCCATCGTAGATCAGAGTTTCACTTTTGTTTTTGTAATGTGTTTTACTGCCTTGACTTCCGTTTGGACACCAGCGGTGTTTCCCAATGTACGTCGGATTTTGAAGAATATATTTTATTACTCGGTTTTCAAAAGCACCGCCTGATCTAGTTTTTAAACCCTTCTCGTTAAGTTCTGCTGCAATGCCGAGCATAGTATTTCCGGAAAGGTAACTATCAAAAATGTATTTAACAATTTTTGATGTTTCTTCATCTATTATAAGTTCACCATTAACAACCTTGTATCCAAGTGGAGCACTCGAGACCAATCCGCCTCGACTGATTTTTTCCATCATTCCACGTCTTACTTCTTCTGCGAGGTTTATGCTGTAATACTCATCCATTGCCTCTATAAGAGCCTCTATGAGTATTGACATCTTATCGTCTCCCAAGCTCTCAGAAATAGATATTACATCAATTCCACATTGCTTACGGAGCATTGATTTATAAACAATACTATCTTCACGATTGCGGGCAAAACGGCTGAATTTCCAAAGCAGAATGGCGTCAAACGGCTTTGGCTTGCTTTTAGCTGTTCCTATCATTCTATTAAATTCAGGACGTTTTGAAGCGTTCCTTCCGCTGATCCCTTCATCTTTATATACATATTCATCAGGAACAATATATCCGTTTTTATTTGCGTACTCTCTGATTTTCTTTAGTTGGCTTCCCGGAGACAACTCTATTTGATCATCAGTTGAAACTCTTATATAAGCTGCTGCTGTTTTCATAAATAACTCCTTTTATCTTGACATATTAAAATTTATGCGCTACAATAAAAAGGCAGAATTAGCCCCTTTATTGTGGTTGGGATTAATTCGCATTGCCCCTGTTGAGTGGCCGCTCAGCAGGGGCGTTTTTATTTTTTGTTTTCTATAATAAATTTCTCAAAGTTTTTATATACCATTTGTTCAAGCGGACTTGTAAGGAATTTATTTCTTTTATATAATATCCTCATTCTCTCGGCTCTGATCGTTGCCGCTTGAAGTGAAATATCACAAGCTGAAGCTATTTCTTTTGGAGTGTGCAGGTCAAGCCCCCATAAAACACAAGCCGGAGCTAAAAGCCTTGAGGCAAATATGTCGGATTGTGTTTC
>CANQUM010000042.1 GCA_947627045.1 uncultured Clostridia bacterium | reverse complement strand
AATGAGGTCTCTAAGGAGTTTAAGTTCTGGAACATATGGAATGACGAGGGTAATAAGGGTTACTTTTGCCCTGAGCCGATGACAGCTATGATAAACGCTCCTAATCTTTCGCTTGAACGGAATATAAGCGGTTATACAGAGCTCTCTAATGGTGAAACCTTTTCATGCTGGCAGAGATTTTTCACAAAAAAGTGTGAAAATTTTAAATGATAATTAAAAAGACAAGTTCCGATTTTAAATATATGGGATAATATAACATAGAAAATAGCGTGAAAATATGTTCACGCAGGAATGGTGATTTTTATGAAGTATGGTTATTTTGATGATGAAAAGAAGGAATATGTGATTATTGATCCGAAGACGCCGTATCCTTGGATAAATTACTTAGGCTCGCAGGAGTTTTTTTCACTTATTTCAAACACAGCAGGAGGATACAGCTTTTTCAAGGACGCACGATTGAGAAGAATAACAAGATATCGCTATAACAATGCGCCTATAGATATGGGCGGAAAGTATTTTTATATCAATGACGGCGAGTGTGTGTGGTCGCCGGGCTGGTCGCCTGTTAAAGCAGAACTTGACAGCTATACCTGCCGGCACGGTATGGGTTATACTATAATAAAGGGCGAGAAAAACGGTATCAGCGCAGAGGTAACATTTTTTGTTCCGCTGAATTTCAGAGGCGAGGTTCAAAAGGTTACTTTGGAGAATACCACAGACAAGCCTAAGACCTTTAAACTGTTTTCGTTTGTTGAGTGGTGCTTATGGAATGCTCAGGATGACGGCGAGAATTTTCAGAGAAACTTCAACACAGGCGAGGTTGAAATAGAGGGTTCGACAATTTATCATATCACAGAATACAAAGAGCGCAGAGATCATTTTGCTTTCTATACCGTAAACTGCGATATTGACGGCTTTGACACAGACAGAGAGAGCTTTATGGGTCTTTATAACGGCTTTGGTGATCCTCAGACTGTTATGGAGGGAAAGCCTAACAACTCAGTTGCCGACGGCTGGTCGCCTGTTGCTTCTCACTGTATTGCGATCACTTTAAATCCGAATGAGAAGAGGGATCTGGTATTCACACTCGGATATGTTGAAAATACCGATAACGACAAGTGGAATGAGGACGGCTCTATCAACAAAAGCAAGGCTTATGAAATGATAAATTCTATGGACACTGCTGAAAAGGCTGATAAAGCACTAGCAGAGCTTAAAGAAAGCTGGGATAAACTGCTTTCTAAATATACCGTTAAAACTGATGACGAAAAGCTCAACAGAATGGTAAACATCTGGAACCAGTATCAGTGTATGGTTACATTCAATCTAAGCCGTTCGGCGTCTTACTTTGAAAGCGGCATCGGCAGAGGAATGGGCTTTAGAGATTCCAATCAGGATTTGCTGGGATTTGTTCATCAGATCCCGGAAAGAGCAAGAGAGAGAATATTAGACCTTGCCGCTACTCAGTTAGAGGACGGCGGCTGCTATCATCAGTATCAGCCGCTCACCAAAAAGGGTAATAACGAGATAGGCGGTAACTTTTCTGACGATCCGCTTTGGATGATTCTATCAACTGCACAGTATATAAAGGAAACAGGGGATTATTCTATACTTGATGAGATGGTTCCATATGATAATGATGAATCTAAGTCTCAAAGAATGATGCACCATCTTCATCAGTCGTTTTACCACGTTGTGAATAATCTAGGGCCTCACGGACTGCCTCTTATCGGCAGAGCCGACTGGAACGACTGTCTGAACCTTAACTGTTTTTCATCTACGCCGGGCGAGAGCTTTCAGACATCTACCTCAAAGGACGGCAAGGTAGCAGAGTCTGTTATGGTGGCAGGAATGTTTACATTTATTGGTCCTGAGTATGTAAAGCTATGCAAATATAAAGGTCTTGACAGTGAGGCTGAAAAAGCTCAGAATGCTATTGACGAAATGAAAGAGAATATCATCAAGCACGGCTTTGACGGTGAGTGGTTCTTAAGAGCTTATGACGACTGCGGAAATAAGATAGGCTCAAAAGAATGTGAGGAAGGCAAGATATTTATCGAGCCTCAGGGCTTCTGCGTTATGAGTGGGATAGGCAAGGAAAAGGGTCTTGATATCAAGACCATGGATAGCGTAAAAAAATATCTCGATACGAAGTACGGTCTTGTTTTGAACAACCCTGCATTCACAAAATACTATATCGAGTACGGCGAGATCTCCACCTATCCTGCAGGTTATAAGGAAAACGCAGGTATATTCTGTCATAACAATGCGTGGATAATTTGTGCTGAAGCGTTCTTAGGACGCGGAAATCAGGCTTTTGAATACTACTCAAAAATTGCGCCTGCATACCTTGAGGATATATCTGATATTCACAGAACAGAGCCTTATGTTTATGCACAGATGATTGCAGGAAAGGACGCAAAGCGTCACGGTGAGGCTAAAAACAGCTGGCTTACGGGTACTGCGGCGTGGAACTTTGTTGCGGTTTCTCAGTATATTCTGGGTATTATCCCTGACTACTCAGGACTTAAGCTTGATCCGTCAATCCCATGCGAGTGGGACGGCTTTGAGTTGTCGAGAGAGTTCAGGGGGATAAGATATAATATAACATTCAAAAATCCTGACAATGTTTGCAAGGGAATAAAAAGCATAACCGTTGACGGAAAGCATATCGACGGAAATGTTCTCCCTTTGTTTGAGGTCGGAACGGAACACAAAGTCGAAGTAGTTATGGGTAAATAAGGGTTTTCGATAAGATAAAAGGTTAAATAGCAAAAGTAAATATATAATCTGTGTACAAATTAAGCGTAGACAGTTTTTATTGAAACAAAAAGGCATACGGTTTTCCGTATGCCTTAATTTGTATCACAATTTAACTTTATTATTTATAAAGAGACCTCTTAACATATGTTGTGTGGAGAACGTGATGAGCTTTTTCACTTCCAGGCTTGCCGAAAAATTCTTTGTAAACTTGCTTGATAGCTGGATTCTCGTGAGATTTTCTGATTGACTTAGCAGCGTCGCTGTTGTAAAGAACGCTTGCCCTCAATGCCTGAATGTCAACAGTATTTCTTACAGAGCCAGGCTGCTGAGGCTGACCGCCTCCGTTTACGCATCCGCCCGGACAGCCCATTATCTCAATGAAGTGATAATCTGCTTCTCCGCTTTCAACCTTTTTAAGAAGCTCATTTGCATTTGCAAGTCCTGATGCTACTGCAATTTTTACATTCATACCTGCAACGTCATAGCTTGCTTCTTTAATGCCCTTTGTTCCGCGAACTTCTTTGAAGTCAACGCTTTCAAGCTCTTCCCCTGTCAATGTTTCAACAGCGGTACGAAGTGCAGCCTCCATAACTCCGCCGGTTGCGCCGAATATAACTCCCGCACCGGTTGAGATGCCCAAAGGGTCGTCAAACTCTTCGTCTTCAAGCTCTAGGAACTTAATGCCTGCTCTTTCGATCATTCTTGCAAGCTCTCTTGTTGTGATTGAAATGTCAACGTCAGGAACGCCTGCTGCGTCCTCGTCATCTCTGCCTATCTCGAACTTCTTAGCCGTACATGGCATAACAGCAACAACAACAATATCTTTAGGATCAAGACCCATCTTTTCAGCATAGTAGGTTTTAGCCGTTGCGCCGAACATCTGCATAGGCGATTTACAGCTTGAAAGATTTTCCGTCAGTTCAGGGAAATAGTGTTCGCAGTATTTTACCCAACCCGGTGAGCATGATGTGATAAGAGGCAGTTTTCCGCCGTTTTGAACTCTTTCTACAAACTCGTTAGCCTCCTCCATAATTGTGAGATCGGCAGCAAAGTCAGTGTCGAACACCTTGTCAAAGCCCAGTCTGCGAAGTGCTGCAGCCATTTTGCCCTCTACATCTGTTCCGATAGGAAGACCGAATGCTTCGCCAAGAGCGGCTCTTACAGCAGGAGCTGTTTGAACAAGAACTGTTTTTGTTTCATCAGCGATAGCCTCGAAAACTTCAGAGGTGTTGTCCTTTTCGTATAATGCGCCAGTCGGGCAGACAGCAATACATTGTCCGCAGGATACGCATGAGGTATTGCCTAGATCGTCCTCGAATGCACAGCTTATGTTTGTTTTAAATCCTCTTTCGTTAGCGCCGATAACGCCGATACCCTGTGTTTTAGCACAAGCCGCTACGCAGCGTCTGCAAAGAATACACTTGCTGTTGTCTCTGACCATATGTGCAGATGAACAGTCAAGAATAGATTCTGTTTTAGCGCCGTCGTAAATGCCTTCGTCCTCTATCTTATAATCTTTAGCCAGCTTCTGAAGCTCACAATTTCCGCTTCTTACGCATGAAAGGCAAGATCTGTTGTGATTTGAAAGAATAAGCTCTAATGTTTTCTTTCTTGAGTCGATAACTTTCGGTGTGCTTGTGAAAATGTTCATACCCTCAGATATAGGGTACACACAGGAAGCAACGATTTTCTTAGGTCCAAAGCCGTCGCCTCTTTTTTCCTGCGCCTCAACAACGCAGATACGGCAAGCTCCTATTTCGTTGATTTCCTTTAAGAAACAAAGTGTAGGAATCTCGACATTTGCAAGGCGAGCCGCTTCCAGAATAGTTGAACCTTTAGGAGCCTGATAATCTGCTCCGTTGATTTTAATATTTATCATATCCATCTAAAACGCCTCCCTACTTCTTTGATATTGCGCCGAACTTGCATTTTTCCATACAAGCTCCGCACTTAATACATTTACTTTGATCGATAGTGTGTGGATTTTTAACGCTTCCCTCAATAGCTCCGGCAGGACACTGTTTTGCACAAAGAGTACATCCTTTGCACTTGTCCTTGTCGATAACGTATTTGAGGAGGTCTTTACAAACTCCTGCAGGACAGGTCTTATCAACAACGTGTGCGATATACTCGTCCTTAAAGTAGCGTAGAGTCGAAAGAACAGGGTTAGGAGCAGTCTGTCCGAGTCCGCAAAGGGAGTTGTTCTTTATGTAGTAGCATAGATCTTCGATTTTGTCTAAGTCTTCAAGCGTACCCTGACCCTTTGTAACTTTGTCAAGAAGCTCATACAAGCGTTTTGTACCGATACGGCAAGGCGTACATTTTCCGCAGGATTCGTCAACTGTGAATGCCAAGAAGAACTTAGCAATATCAACCATACAGTTATCCTCATCCATAACGATAAGTCCGCCCGAACCCATCATAGAACCGATAGCGATAAGGTTATCGTAGTCGATTTCAATATCATAATGCTCAGCAGGAATACAACCGCCCGAAGGGCCTCCTGTCTGGGCTGCCTTGAATTTCTTTCCGTTAGGGATTCCGCCGCCTATTTCTTCGATAATAGTTCTAAGCTTTGTACCCATTGGGATCTCAACAAGACCTGTGTTTTTGATTTTACCGCCGAGTGCAAATACCTTTGTACCCTTTGATTTTTCCGTACCCATTGAAGCAAACCAATCCGCACCGTTTACGATGATCTGCGGAATGTTTGCGTAAGTTTCAACATTGTTTAGAATTGTCGGCTTGCCGAACAAGCCCTTTTCAGCAGGGAACGGAGGACGGGGACGAGGCTCGCCTCTGTTGCCTTCGATAGACGTCATAAGAGCGGTTTCCTCACCGCAAACGAAAGCTCCTGCACCAAGACGCAGACCGATGTCAAAGTCAAAGCCTGTTCCGAAGATGTCTTTGCCCAGAAGTCCGTATTCTCTCGCCTGATTAATAGCTATTTCCAGACGCTTAACAGCGATAGGATATTCAGCACGAACATAAATGTAACCCTGTGAAGCTCCTATCGCATAACCTGCGATAGCCATAGCCTCTAAAACAACGTGCGGGTCGCCCTCTAAAACAGAACGGTCCATAAATGCTCCCGGGTCGCCCTCGTCGGCGTTACAGCAAACGTATTTCTGGTCAGCGTCTGGAACGATGTTGCGGGCGAGCTTCCACTTCATACCTGTCGGGAAACCTCCGCCTCCTCTTCCTCTCAGACCTGAATCGAGGATAGTTTGGATAACGTCTTCAGGCGTCATTTCGGTAAGGACTTTACCCAAAGCCTCATATCCGCCTGTTCCTATATATTCTTCAATATTTTCGGGGTTGATAACACCGCAGTTTCTCAAAGCAACACGGTGCTGCTTTTTGTAAAAGGCTGTGTCATTAAGTGATTTAATTCCTTTGTCAGTAACAGTCTCATCGTATACAAGACGTGAAACGATTCTTCCCTTTAACAGATGCTCAGAAACGATCTCAGGAATATCATCTACCTTTACCATTGAGTAGAATGTTCCCTCAGGATAGATAATCATAATCGGACCTAAAGCACAAAGTCCGAAGCATCCGGTCTTTACTACCTGAACTTCGTCAGATAATCCGTTTTTGTCAATTTCGCTTTCCAGCTTTTCAACGATTTGTGCACTTCCGGAAGAAGTACAGCCTGTTCCGCCGCATACTAAAACGTGTGAACGATACATATATGTACTCCTCCTTAACTAATTGTATAATCAGAAACTACCTGACCTCTTATCAAATGGCGGTCGATAACTTCCTTTGCTTTTTCAGCAGTCATTTTGACGTATGTTACTTTATCTTTACCCGGCTCCATAATTTCAACTATCGGCTCATATTTGCACATACCGATACAGCCGGTTTGTGTAACCATAACCTTGTCTCCGATGCCTTTTTCTGCAACGCCTTCGACAAAAGCGTTAAGCACAGGTCTTGCACCGGCTGCTATTCCGCAGGTTGCCATTCCGACAACTACACGGGTAACATTATCGTCTTCATCACGAAGTCCGACTTGTCCCTGCATTTTTTCACGGATAGCTCTTAACTCTTCAAGTGATTTCATTTATATTTCCTCCTATTATATTATAGTGTTTAGCGTGAAAGAGCGTTTTCACGCACGCTTTTTAAAAAATAAGGTCTTCATCGACTTCAGCCTTGTTTGATTTCAGAAAATCCATTATGTAGGCTGAAACTTCGGGAACATCAAAGGGAACATCGCCCAATATCTCACGAAGTTCTCTGGTGTCCAGTTTAAAAGATCTGTCATTCACCGTATAAGTGTAAACAAAATCAATATTTTTGTTCAATGTGATAAGACTGTGCATTGTGCTTGACATATCGCCAAGCGGCATTCTGTCAATGTGGTCGAGAGTGAATATTGCGGTAACCTGCGTTCCTTCGCCGACCTTTGACTTTATTTCAAACGAGCCGTCTGTATTTTCTGCGGCTTCCTTGAAAAACGGCACCCCAAGTCCTACTTTTCTGGTAGTTCTTGTTGTGAAAAATGGGTCGCAGACCTGTGAGACCTGTTCTTCTGTCATTCCGCAGCCGTTGTCGTCGATTTTAATAGTCAGTTTGTTGGCGTTTGTATCAGCAATAACCGATACTTCAACTAATGATGCGTTTGCTTTGACAGAATTCTGTGCGACGTCTAATACATTGAGTGATATTTCGGTCATCATCAGTCTGAATATTTTGAGATAATGCCGTCGACGTCGTCAACTGTCAGACGTCCGTAAACGTCATCGTTGACAGTTAGAACAGGAGCAAGTCCGCAAGCACCGATACATCTGCAGTCAACCAGTGTAAACTTACCGTCGGAAGTTGTTTCTCCGCCCTTGATACCCAGTTTTTTGGATAGCTCGTCAAAAATATTTCCTGAGCCCTTTACATAACAAGCCGTACCAAGACAAACGGAAATAGTGTATTTTCCCTTTGGGTTCAGCGTGAATTGTGAGTAGAAGGTAGCTACTCCGTAAATTTTCTCAAGCGGGATATCCATTTCAGCTGCAATGATTTTTTGGACTTCAATCGGAAGGTATCCGTAAATTTCCTGCGCTTCCTGAAGAACAGGCATCAATGCTCCCTTATCGTTTTTATGAGAAGCGATAACTTCTCTGAGCTTTTCTTCCTGTTCTTTAGTGCCTGAGAAAGGGATAGAACATTCTTTTGCTGCCATTTGTGAACCTCCTTAATATTTAGTGTAAAATCAAACATAGTTAAATTGCTGAATTTCAAATCACATACTGTTATAGTTATTCAGCGTAATCGTAATTATAGTAGAAAAGTAATTTCCCCTATAACACCTCAATAAGTGCATAATAATCACTTATTGAACATTATAACATATTATTAAATAAACTGCTATGAACATTATGAACATAGACAAGCTATATTTTTTGTTTAAACTGTACAATTTGCACGTTAATAGGTAAAAAAATATCGGTTCATAATTTTCCAAGCAGTAAAACGGGCAAAATGGTCTTGAAAACAAGTTGAAAAAATGTTATTATATAAATGTATATGTATAAAAATTAAAATTCAGAAATATTTTTTCAACAAAGATTTTTATTGTATTTAAACATTAATTTTATTTCAAACATTACATAAATGTAAGACGCATTATCCAGGCGTCTAATCTATTAAGGAGGATCATTATGACAATTTCAGAGGTTAAGGATTTTCTTGAAGCAAAAATACTTTGCGGAGACGAGTATATCGGAAAAGACGTTCACACAGCCTGCGGTTCTGATATGATGAGCGATGTTCTTGCGTTTGTCAAGGATCAGTCTGTGCTGATAACGGGGCTTAACAATCCGCAGGTCATCAGAACTGCCGAGATGATGGATATTATCTGTATATGCTTTGTGAGGGGCAAGGTTCCTGATGAAACTATCATTGAAATGGCGGCAGACAGAGGACTTGTTTTAATGGCAACAGATATGAGAATGTTTGAAGCCTGCGGAATTTTATATGAAAAGGGACTTCGTGGAGGTGCAAAGCATTGAGTACGTCTGTAACATTCAAGTATACCGTTGACGGGAAGGATTTTACCCGTGCGGGGGAGGCTTCAAGCAATGTTAAGGGCAAGCTCAAGCAAATGGGAGTAAGTCCTGATGTTGTAAGAAAAGTCGCTATTGCTATGTATGAGGGCGAAATTAATATGGTCGTTCACGCAAAGGGCGGAGATATTACCGTTGAAGTTACCCCTGAAGAAATAATAATGACGCTGAAGGACGTAGGTCCGGGAATACCCGATGTTGAAAAGGCTATGCAGGCAGGGTATTCAACAGCGAATGAAAATATAAGGTCTCTTGGTTTCGGAGCAGGTATGGGTCTGCCCAATATGAAAAAGTATTCTGATGAACTGACAATAGATACTAAACTCGGTGTGGGAACTACAGTAGTTATGAAGGTCAAAATTAATTGATATTTTGGAACGCTTTACATAGTTTAAAAGAAATGAGGTGTGGGAATGGAGAATTTTACAAATTCGGTAAGGCTTGATAAGGATTTGTGCAAGGGCTGTATACACTGTATAAAGCGATGTCCTACTCAGGCTATAAGAGTTAGAAACGGAAAAGCTCATATTATTCCTGAATTTTGTATAGACTGCGGCGAATGTATTAGGGTTTGCCCTCACCACGCAAAGAAAACCCATTACGATCCGCTGGATATTTTAGATAAATTTGAATATAAGGTAGCGCTTCCTGCGCCGTCTTTTTATGCTCAATTCAACAATTTAGAGGATATTAATATAGTATTGCGTGCGTTAAAGCATATGGGGTTTGACGACGTGTTCGAGGTCTCTGCGGCGGCTGAGCTTGTTTCGCAGCTTTCGAGAGAATACATAGAAAAGCATAAGGACAATGCTCCGTTTATAAGCTCAGCTTGTCCGTCGGTAGTGCGGCTTATAAGGGTGAGATTTCCGAATCTTATCGAGCATATTCTGCCAATAAACGCACCTGTTGAAATAGCCGCCGAAGAGGCTGCTAAGAAAGCGCTCAAAGATACGGGGCTTCCGAGAGAGAAGATAGGAATAGTTTTTTTATCCCCGTGTCCTGCAAAGGTTTCGGCTGCAAAGCACCCGATAGTTAATGAAAAATCAGAAATAGACGCAGTTGTCGCAATTAAGCACGTTTATAAAGAAATCCTGCCGTATATGGTCGAGGCTCAGAACGAGAGCGACGACCTTTTGCAAGCAGGAAAAATAGGCATAAGCTGGGGAGCTTCAGGCGGAGAAGCAGGAGGTCTTTTAACAGACAGCTATCTTGCCGCCGACGGCATAGAAAATGTTATAAAGGTGTTAGAGGAACTTGAAGACCAAAAAATTTCAAACCTTGATTTTATAGAGCTTAACGCTTGCTCCGGCGGGTGTGTAGGCGGAGTTTTGCAGGTGGAAAACCCGTATGTTGCAAAATCAAAGCTGAAACACCTTAGAAAATATATGCCTGTTGCCAAAAATCATATTGAGGAAACAAACGGAGTTAATAAGGCTTACTGGGATAAGGATTTAGAGTATCAGCCTGTATTTAACTTAGGGCGTGATTTTGCTGACGGTCTGGCAAAAATGGAGCAGGTCGAACAGCTTTGCGAAAAGCTGCCCGGTCTTGACTGCGGTTCTTGCGGAGCCCCGACCTGCAAGGCGTTAGCTGAGGATATTGTCAGGGGAATCGCAAATGAAAAGGATTGTATTCATCTTCTTCGTGAGTATATACATAAATTATCAAGTGATTTAAAAGAGATTTAGCTCGGAATAAATGTTATAGGAGGATTTTTATGACGGCTTCTCAGCTTGTTGAAAAAGCAGGATTTAAGGTGTTAAATTTTCCTGATGAAAATAAAGAGAGAAATATCAGCGGTGTGTACTGCTGCGACTTATTAAGCGTTGTTATGTCAAAGGGCTTTGAGGACTGCGTTTGGATAACTATTATGGGTAACATCAACGCAGTTGCAGTTGCGGCGCTTACCGAAATGAGCGTTATAGTTCTTGCTGAGGGAACGGCAATAGATGAAAATATGCTTCCAAAGGCTGAGATGCAGGGGATAACGGT
>CANQUM010000041.1 GCA_947627045.1 uncultured Clostridia bacterium | reverse complement strand
GATGCCAAGCACGTTGCAATAAGTACTGCAGTACTGTCCATTCCTGCATCGGATAAAACACTCGGGTTTACTGCCAGTATATAAGCCATTGTCATAAATGTGGTAATACCTGCGGCAATTTCCGTTCTGACGTTTGTGTTGTTTTGCTTGAGTTTAAATATCTTCTCTAACATTTTTTACACCTCATTTTCTGAAAATTCAGCTATGTATGGAAGATTTCTAAAATATTCTCCGCAATCTAAACCGTAACCTATTACAAACAGATCGGGGATTGTGAACAGAGAATAGTCAACATTGAAATCCACGATTCTTCTGTCCGGCTTGTCCAGCAAAGTAATTACCTTAAAGGAAATCGGTTTTCTTGATTTGATAAGTTTAGCTACATCTTTAAGCGTTCTTCCAGTGTCAACAATATCTTCTACAATGATTACATGATATTTGCTCACGTCCTGCTGTAGATCCATTGTAATTTTGACAATTCCTGATGATTGAGTTCCTTCATAATAGCTCTTGGCTGCCATAAAACCTATTTCGCATGGTACGTTTATCTCTCTGCACAAGTCAGATAGAAATATAAATGAACCTTTCAGTATACTTACAAGCAGTATCGGTCTGCCATCGTATGACGAGTTAATCATATTTCCCGCTTTTTTTACTGCTGCCTTTATCTCCTCTTCGGAAATAATTATGCGTTTGATTTTCCTATGAAATTCGTCAATGCTTTCAAATCTCATATTTCCAACTCCAATCATTTTAATAAGAAATACTGCTGATCTTTATAATGCTTGCGAAATTTAGATATTAAAAATATATCATAATTGTCGGAATTAGTCAATTAAATTAGCCGGTTATGTCATTTTATTTTTGGGCTTTTTAAACAAAATTACCTTTTTTCATTAGGAGTTGAAAAATGAGCATATTTGACAAATAATAAAGGTCAAGATATAATTGAAAATAGGGGGAACATCTAAATGGTTATAATCAATATTAACGAAAAAAGTAATCAATATGAAATGTTATTTGATTTGATTTTAAAAAATTCTATATATGCGTCTTTTCATTTACCGAATTTTGAATCGTGTGATAAGGCTTTGAAATTTAATAAAATAACGGATTTTATTAATAAATCTGAAGATTCATATAAACAATATGTAAAAAAGTGCAATAGAATCATTGACATAATTAAAGATGAAATTATAAGTGTATCAGTTGCGAAGCAATATGGCAATTCAGATTTTGGATACTATTCTTTAGTATATAAATTTAAGTTGAATAAACTTTTTATTGATTACTTAAGTAAATGTAAAAGCTTGTTTTGTTGGGATAGAGATGAAATGATGCCTGAAGATATTTGTTTTTATAAACCCAATAAGCGTTGTTATATTTCGACAATTAGCCATGAAGAGAGTATTATTTTATATGAAGAAACAAAAAAGGATTTATTATATTTACAATCAAAGAATATTAGCTATCAAAAAGTACCTAAACTATTGGTTAGAAAAAACACTACACCTATTTTATAAAAGATTTTTATTATTTTAAATGTTTTATTTATATACAACCCACAGGGAATTTCATTTCAAATATTTAGACACATAGAATTAAAAAATCTATGTGTCTTTTTTATCGTTTCTATTTTAATTGATCTATGGTTGATTAGCCCTCATATTTTTCCTGCTATTTTTCTTGAATTTTACGTTTGATTGTTGTATAATTAAATAAATATATCAATTTATGCAGGTGTTATGTTATGAATGTTGAAACAATATTACAGTACGGCGTCAGAATACTTATTATATTTATGATTTTGCCTGTTCATGAGTTCGCTCACGCTTGGGTCGCATATAAGCTAGGCGATAATACCGCACGTTATTCGGGCAGACTCACTATGAACCCATTTTCTCACATCGATATTTTGGGTTCAATTTGTTTGCTTCTAACAGGCTTTGGATGGGCAAAGCCTGTGCCGATAAATCCGCTGAACTTCAAAAACCGAAAAGCAGGTACGGCGCTTACAGCTCTTGCCGGGCCTTTGTCAAACCTTATTGTTGCTTATATTGCAATGATAATTCTCAAAATTATAATGTGGATCGCCTTCGGCGGTGAGTTTTATTATTCAAATACTTTTGCTTATATTAATGTTATTTTTCAGTACTTTATAACTATAAATATTTTTTTAGCTGTCTTTAATCTTATTCCTGTTCCGCCGCTGGACGGCTCAAGGATCTTATGTTACTTTCTGCCCGACAGCTTTGAATATAAGCTTGCTCAGTATGAACATATCATTTATATTTTGTTTATTGTGTTTGTGTTGTTTTTCAACGTATTAGACGGTCCGCTTAGATGGATAGGTGATAAGATTTTTAATCTGTTTGACTTTATGACCGGCTGGCTGGATATGTTGATGAACATAATTATTAATTAGTAAATAGCAAACCGAAAGGTATTAGTTTCAATGGAAAAACTTCAATTTAAACTCGAAGCGTTTGAAGGACCTCTTGATTTGCTCCTTCATTTGATTTCAAAGCATAAACTGAATATCAACGATATTGAAATTTCGCTGCTGCTTGAACAGTATCTTGACTATATAGACGGCTTAAAAGAACAGGATTTCGAGATAGCAGGCGAGTTTCTGGAGATGGCAGCTAGACTTGTTTATATAAAGACAGTCTCGCTTCTTCCTCAGCCGAATGAGGCGAAAGAGCTTAAAAAAGAGCTTGAAGGACGTCTTATTGAGTATTCTCTTTGCAAGCAGACCGCAGAACTGCTTAAAAAAAGTTATGCAGGCGGTGAGATTTTTGTGCGTCTGCCTGCACCTGTTGAGATAGATAAAACCTACAAAAGAGAACATGAGCCTTTAATGCTTGTTGAGGCGTATATGGGTATATCGGTAAGGACTAAAAAAGCTGCTCCGCTCGACGCTTCGGTATTTAAGCCTATCGTCTCTAAAAAAATAGTTTCTGTTACTTCAAAGATAATTTTTGTTCTCAAAAAACTTTATACAACTGGTACTTGCAAAATGGACGGGCTTTATCGGGGAGTTACCGACCGCTCAGAGCGAGTTGCTACTTTTCTCGCAGTTTTAGAACTTACAAAGTCTGGCAGAATTTTGCTGAGCGACGATAACTCCGAGCTTTATTTTAAAGGCAGAGAAAAGACAAGGGCATAAATATTTTTAGGCGATTTTTCCCAAATGAAAGGAATTTGCATAAATGAATATAGATGAAAAAATTTCAGTTTTAGAAGCGGTACTGTTTTCAAGCGGCGATCCGATTGATTCTGAAAGACTTCAGGAGGCAACAGACACTGACAAGTCAACTCTCGACAGGCTGGTGTGTTTGTTAAATGACAGATATGCTGAAATAAGCAGTGCGTTAATTGTATATCAGCTTGATAATTCGTATCAGTTGGGTACAAGAGAAGAATATGCTTCATACATAAAAAAGGCGATGGAGACAAAAAATAACTCTAAGCTGTCTCAGGCGGCACTTGAGGTGCTTACGATTATCGCATATAATCAGCCAGTTACGAAAGGCTTTGTAGAACACGTCAGGGGAGTTGACAGTTCAAGCGTTGTAAACTCGCTCGTCGAGAAAGGTCTGCTCGAAGAAGCAGGCAGAATTGATGTTCCGGGACGTCCGATAGCATTTAAAACAACTGCAAACTTTTTACGTTGCTTTAAGATGAAATCGCTTGATGAATTGCCCTCACTGCCAAATCACGAACAGCAGGTTACATTAGAGGATATAGAACAGCAGTAAAGCTTTGTCTTGCACGAACTTTGCCTTAGGGTAGTTTGATTTATGTTAAACATCAGATAAACGGCATAATTATAAAAAGTCTAACTATTTAGTCAGTGTAATAAAGAGAGTTGCATTTATCCTGCAATCGAAATGCCTCTCCCATAAGACATTCAAGAGCTCCCTTTAATTGATCATCTTCTTCTGTGTAGTCAAGATAAATTACACAAACAGATGTTAGACCTGCAATAATATCGGTTTTTAATTTTATTTCTTCAATGTCAATATTACTGATTTTTTTATTTGTGTTATTCATTAATTTCACTTCCTTTGATAAAATGTATTTATATTATACACAGAATTTCTGTGTAAATCAAGATGTAATATTACACAAAAATAAAAGTTTATTATTGTTTATATTGCACACAGGGATTAGGTGTTATTAATGAAAAAAATTAAAAGAGGTATTAATAAGTATGTCTATTCAGTATAAAATTAATGTTTTAGCAGAGTTAAAATCAAAAGGCTATAATACATCACGTTTAAGAAAGGAAAAATTATTGGCAGAGGCAACAATACAACTATTAAGGCAAAACAAAATTGTGTCTTATAAAAATATTTCAAGATTATGCAAATTACTCAAATGTGATATTGGCGATATTTTAGAGTATAGAGAAGATTAAACTGATATAAAGTGATTGTGTATGACAATTAGTAAACTGACAATGGATAATTAATTAGAATTTAGAGGGATAGATAAGTTCTTGCATCAGGTCTCCGGCATCTTGTATTTGAAAGGGGTTGGTAGTATTATAGCTTTGTATATAATTATAGGAATTATCTTAGCCGTATATATTATCCTGCGACTTTCTGTAACGGTATCCTATCGTGCAAACAGCGAAACAGACGAAGTCAAACTGTCTGCAAAATGGCTATGGTTTAACATTTACCCTAGACCTGACAAACCGCCAAAGACTATCAAGATAAAAAATAAAAAATCAAAGAAACCTAAAAAGTCTAAGCAGACTTTAAAAGAAGACATATCTGAGATTGAAGAAGAATTCGTTGAAATGTCGGAGGACGAACTGGACGATAAGATAAAGGCTTTGGAAAAGGAGCTTGATAGGCAAGAGAAAAATGTAAAGCAGGCAAGTGAGATTCCGAAGACAGAAAAAAAGCATTCTTTTGAAAAAATTGATAACAATAAGAAACAAAAAGACAAACGCATAAAGAATTCAAATAATGACAAGCCGAAAGAGAGTGGATTTAAGGAAAAAATTAAAAATATCCGCAGGCGTTGGGAAAGATATAAAGATTTTTTTCCAATGACATGGAAGTCGTTTAGAATGCTGTTGAAGCAAATAAGGTTTTATGATACCGAGATAGAAATTACAGCAGGAAAGAACGACGCTTATGAAGCAGCGATGCAGTACGGCAGGCTTAATGCGGTACTTTTTCACGGGCTTGGAGTTGTAGGAACGGTATTCTCTCTATATAAGCCGAAAAGGGCAGAGGTAAAATGCGTATTTGACAAAAAGGTGTTTGAATATAAGCTATCGGGCAAAATAAGGATAAGACCGAGTACCGTTTTGGAAATAGTAATAGTATTCGGCGTTCAGTTTTTGTATATGTTCTTGAAAAAGCGTCACAAGGCAAAGAAGCAATATAAATTAAAGCGTAAGCTAATGTTAAATAGTAAGGAGTTGTTAGCAAATGAGTGATAATGGTTTAGAGAAACTTGTTGAAACTGCAATGCAGAAAATTCACGAGCTTGCAGACTGCGAAACTGTTGTCGGCAAGCCTATAATTGCAGACGGTACAACGATAATTCCAATATCTAAGGTGTCTGTGGGATTTACGTCGGGAGGCTCTGACCTGCCTACTAAAGGCTCAAAGGATCTGTTCGGCGGAGGTACGGCAGGAGGAGTTACATTACAGCCGCTTGCTTTTATTACCATTACAAACGGCGAGGTAAAACTTCTTCAGATGTCTGTAAATGCAAGCAAGGAAAATGCACTTATCAATATGATTCCTGATGTTGTAGACAAGATAACCGACTTTATTAACAACAGAAAAACCGATGAATAATTTCTAGTTATATGATAATAAGACAATATGTATTTTTCTAGTTAAGCTGTGCATAATTATTTTAGGAATGAGGTGCACAGTTTATGAAAAAAATACTTAGTCTATTATCCATATTAACTATTACATTCAGCGGTCTTGGGTTTTCTATTACGGGTGAAGCGGCGTCCACTTCTGCAAAGGCGGCAATTTTAATTGACGCTGAAAACGGCAGAATTCTGTATGAACAAAACGCATATACTAAACTCCCAATGGCAAGCACTACAAAGATTATGTCAACATTGCTGGCTATTGAAAAAGGAAATCTCGACGAGCAGTTTAAGGTCGACGATAACGCTATAAAGGTAGAAGGCTCATCTATGGGTCTTAAAAGCGGTGATCTGGTAACTATGAGAGATTTGTGCTACGGTATGATGCTTCCAAGCGGTAACGATGCCGCTAATGCAGCTGCTGTAAAAATTGCGGGAAGCGTTGAGAAATTCGTTAAGATGATGAATAAAAGAGCGGCAAAACTGGGTCTTAAATCTACTCACTTTGTTACTCCGTCGGGTCTTGACGACTATACCAACGACCATTATTCGACCGCTTACGATATGGCAAAGCTCACTGTTTATGCTCTAAAAAACGATACCTTTGCAGAGATCTGTTCTACAAGAAGCGCTAAGCTGAAATACGGTAATCCTCCGTATCACCGATGGCTTGCCAATACCAATAAGCTGATGGCTTCGTGCAAGGGCGTAATAGGAGTTAAGACAGGCTTTACAGATAAGGCAAAAAGATGTCTTGTTTCTGCTTGCAGACGTAACGGTACAACGCTTGTCTGCGTTACTCTTAACGACAGGAACGATTGGGCTGACCACTCTGATCTATACGATTTTGGATTTTCTCAGTATAAGAGCATTACTCTTTCTCCTGAGACAAATTCGTTTAAGGCACCGCTGGTCGGAGCGGATAAAGACACAGTTACGGCAAGCTGTTCTGATGAGATAAAATTAAACGTATATAAAGATGACGCTGGCAGAATTACGCAGCGTGTTGTTTTGAATAAGTTAAACTATGCCCCTGTAAAAGAGGGAGAACTTATAGGGTATGTTAAATACTATATAGATAATGTATTTGTGGGTCAGACAGAAATAAAAGCCGATGATAGCGTAAAAGCAAAAGAGTCGGAGAGAACGGATTTCGGCAGGTTTATACAAAGGATATGGAGATTAATTTAATAAGAACAGGCTAAACCTGTTCTCTACATAACGAAAGGCAAATAGATGGAAAAAATAAGAATACAAAAAATTATTGCTGACGCAGGTTACTGCTCCCGCAGAAAGGCAGAAGAGCTTATATCTCAAGGTAGGGTAAAGGTCAACGGCAGACCTTGCAAGCTCGGTGATAAGGCATTTTCGGGTAAGGATTTAATAACTATCGACGGTGAAAAGCTATACACTCCGAGAAAAAGAAAGCTTTACTATATAATGCTCAACAAGCCCAGAGGTTACGTTACAACGATGAGTGACGAGTATGATAGAAAAAATGTTTCAGATTTGCTTAAAGATTTTCCCGAACGTGTTTACCCTGTGGGCAGACTGGATAAAAATTCAGAGGGTATGCTTTTGTTTACAAATGACGGCGATTTTGCCAATGATATTATGCACCCGTCAAAGCACGTTACGAAAACCTATCGTGTTACCGTGCGTCCTGACATTACTGATGAGCAATTAGTAAGACTTTCGGAGGGCGTTGAAATAGACGGTCAAATGACATTGCCCTGCACGATAAATGTGCTCACTAAAGAGCCAGGCAGGGTAGTTATGCAAATGGTTATTCGTGAGGGCAGAAACAGACAGATAAGAAAAATGTGCGAGGCTGTAGGCTTAGAGGTCGCAAGGCTTAAAAGAACGGCTATCGGACCTCTTAAACTTGGTATGTTAAAGCCGGGCGATTACAGAGAGCTAGAGCCTGATGAGCTTAGGGCTATCAGAACGGCGATACAACGGTAACCAATGAACCAGCAGGGGCGACCCCTGAACGCAGTGCCGCCTTTGGGTAGTTTGTTAAATGTTAAAGTTTGAGAAACGGCGGGTTTGTTAATTGAGAATTGACAATTGATAATTGATAATTATTGCTGTGATAAATCATTCTTCAGCCTCTTGCATAAGTTCATTACAATGTTCGCTTAATTTTGAGGCTTCGTCTGCTAAACATTCAAACGCTCCCTTGAAAATGTCGTCTTCAAATGAATGGATAAAGCATAATAAGCATACTTGAGCAAGTCCTGACAACATTTCAGCCTCTTTCATTACATCTTCAAAGTCTACTAAATGAATAGCTCTAAATTTTCTTTTCATTGATTTCACATCCTTTGTATTTATTTATTCTTATTTTATCACAAGATATAGTGATATTCAATTGGCGATTATCACAAATATAAGTGATAATTTTTGTACAATTTATCACTTTAAAAAGTGATAAAAATAATTATATTAATCTTAAATGAGGTGAAAATTGTGCCTATTAAATATGATAAACTAATAAAGCGATTACATAAAGCAGGAATTACAAGCTATATTGCAAAGCGTGATAAAATAATAGGTCAGGCAACTTACAAAAAAATTTTTGAGGGCGGAGATATTGATACTAGAACAATAGCAAAGCTTTGTAAAGTTTTAAATTGCCAGCCGGGAGATATTATGGAATATGTAGATGAAGATGAAAATTAATATTCAATAAAGGAATTAGGGTTATGTTAGAAATTTTACAAACAAAAAACAAAGAGAATTACAGAAACAAAATTGCAGAGCTGGGTCTTGATTTTGATACGGCATTTGTTGTAGATGCAACCGACGGAGGAAGTTCTATCGGGTACGGAATATATCACTTCGGGATTGATGATGAATATACACCGCTTGTCGAGGTGGATTTTGTTCAGGACGATTCGGATATTTTACTTTTTGACGGTATAATACGTTCTATACTGTTTTTGGCTATGATGAAGGGCATAGATAAGGCAAGGTTTAATTTGCCGCAGAATGAAAGTCTTTTGAAGCTCGGCTTTGTGCAAAATAATTATAAATGTCTTGACTCTATTACTAAATTTATGTCTAAATGTAAAAGTTGCAAAAACTAATTGTTATATTCTTGTCAAATGAGAAATTTTGTAGTACAATATTAATTGTGAAAAAATTGCCTTTTTGGCTCAATATAAATGATTGGAGGAAATGAAATGAGTAAGGATTCTATCTCTATTTCAGCAAGAGATAGGTTGAAATATTTATTTGACGAAGGCGAGTTCACCGAGCTTGACGCTTTTGCTAAGGCGGGAGATAATTTATCAGGTGTAATAACAGCCTACGGATATGTTGATTCTAATCCTGTTTATGCTTTTGCTCAGGACGTATCTGTAAACAACGGCGCTTTGACAAGGGTTCAGGCTGATAAGATTTCTAAAATCTACGATATGGCAGTAAAGACAGGACTTCCTGTTGTGGGTATCTATGACTCGTTTGGAGCAGACTTAAACGATGGTATTTCTGCAATGACTTCCTATGGCGAGTTGATACTGAAAGCCTCTAATCTTTCGGGAGTTGTTCCGCAGATTTCAGTTATCGCAGGGACCTGTGCAGGTGCAAGTGCGATTTTAGCAGTGTCTGCTGATTTTGTGGTAATGTCAAAGAGCGCTGAGCTGTTCATTACCCCTAACACTGAAGTTGAGGATCTGGCACAGAATGCAGCTGATAACGGAACGGCTTCATTAATTGCAGATAATGACGAGGACGCAATTGAAAAAGCTAAGGAGATTTTGCTTAGACTACCTCAGAACAACTTATCACCTGTGCCGATGTTTGAATTTAACGAGCCTGACGGTGCTTATGCTGACAGTGCAGAGAATATTGCAAAGGCGGTCTGCGATGATGAAAGCGTTATAGAGCTTTCAAAGGATTTCGGAAAAGCCGGATATACAGCATTAGCGTCTATAGGCGGCGCAACGGTGGGTATATGTGCAACAAATAAGACAAATGAAAAGTTGACTTCTTCTGATTGTTCAAAGCTGGCTAGGTTTGTGAGAACCTGTGATGCTTTTGCAATTCCGATAATCACTTTTGTTGACACAGAGGGCTTTGATAACAGCGAGTGTGCTAACAAGTCGGGGGCTGTTTTGCAGATGGCGAAGCTGGCGTCTGCTTATGCTGAGGCTACAACGATTAAGATCTCGGTTATTACAGGAAAGGCTTATGGACCGAGCTTTATAACACTTGCAGGCAAAGGCTCAAATGCAGATATGGTTTTTGCTGTTGACAATGCCGTTATCTCCGCTTTGGAGCCTTTAGCAGCAGTTGAATTTTTAAGCCATGACAAGCTTAAAGGAACAGATGATTTGGCTAAGTCGAGAGAGGCTCTTGTCAGTGAATACATTGAAAAGGAAGCGTCTGCTCAAGCGGCTGCTGAAAAGATGTGTGTTGACGGAGTCATTACCTCAAGTGAGATAAGGCAGACTCTGGTTAATGCTATAGAAATTATGGCCGGCAAGAGGGTTTCAAGGCTTCCTAAGAAGCACAGCAACAGCCCATTTTAATATAAATAAATTGATAGGTGGTTTTTATATGAAAAGATATAACATTACTGTAAACGGAAAGACATATGATGTTGCCGTAGAGGAGGCAGAAAACGATTCTGCTTCTGCTGTATCGTCAACGGTACCTGTTCAAACAGTATCTCAACCTGTTTCTTCTGCTCCTGTTGCAGACGGAACAAAGGTTTCTGCACCGATGCCGGGAACTATTCTTGACATAAAGGTGTCAGTAGGTGATACGGTTTCAGAGGGTGCTCCTTTATTTGTTCTTGAGGCAATGAAGATGGAAAACGACGTTAATGCTCCTTGTTCTGGTAAAGTAGTAAGCATTAACGCCACTAAGGGTTCAGCTGTTGAAACAGGAACGGTGCTTGCAGTAATTAATTAATAATTGACAGTTGATAATAGATAATGGATAATTAATTGTCTATTTTCCATTATTGATTACCCATTTAAAATTGTTCTTATTAATTACATCTGCAAGTTAATTGCTATTTTCAATTCTACTTTTGAAGGGAAATTATTATATGGCTAAGGTTAATATTACTGAAACAGTTTTAAGAGACGCTCATCAGTCGCTTATTGCAAC
>CANQUM010000040.1 GCA_947627045.1 uncultured Clostridia bacterium | reverse complement strand
CGTGCTATTTTTCTGATTATTAAATTTTTTTAGAAAATTTTTCATTTCCCTATTGACTTTTAATAGTTAGTCTTTCTACAATATTCGCTAAATATCCACACCTTACTTATGTAATCGCTTTGCCAATTTTAGCTTTCCTTTTGTCATATTATCAACAAGCCTTACACATTCGCCAAATTCCTTTGTTTTATAGAAGCACAAAAAGAAAAGTGCGTTAGGAACAATCATAGCAGTCAGGAAACCTGCCACCAATGCCCATATACCCTTAAAAGGAAGAACACTGTTCACTATACAGCACATAGCACAAGCAACAGCTACAATAATGACATAAAACATAAATTTTTTGAAATATGGGAGGAAATACTTTTTTTCAAAAACAGTTGTGAATAAATTATAAAGCAGCCACGGAAGTCCCACCAATACTGTAGAAAGAACTGTCGACAAAACAATTCCGTATATCCCCCAGAACTGAACCATAATAAGATTCATCACAAGATTAGCTCCTGCGGTAATCAGAGGTCTGAAGCGATCCTGACGCCAGATTCCGGCTGCATTCTTAAAAGTACAGAACAATTTGTCAATTTCATATACAAAATAGTAAATAACAATACAAATAACAACTCCGAACGGCAACAAATTCTCTTCACCCATCCAAAGTATCATGAATGGCTGAAACATACACAAAAAACAGCAACAGCACAAGCCTGTAATCCATACGATAAGAAATGTAAATTTCTTCAGATCATTAAAATTCTTTTCCTGCGTTTCTACCAAAAGACTGTTTCCGATACCGGCAGTACACGCATTAAAAATTATGGTCATAAATGCGATAATAGAAGTTATAATTAAATAATAATTTTGATATATTGCAAGTATAGTCAAATTCAAAAAAGCAGATATAACAATCGTATCTGCCGAATCAGTTACAACATATCCCAATTTGCTTGTAAAAATATCTCTTATGCTACGATTTATGGTTTTTACATCTTCCTTACTGAGATGACCTACGGGCTTATATTGAGGAAAGAGCTTATTCGAGCCGATAGCCACAATAATATTTGTAATTACCTGTGTAACAATCAGAATTATAACATACAAATAGTAGTCACGGAGCAGACACAGAGCGAGAAATTGCGTGATATATTGTAAACTATGTGTAAATAGCATAACCTTGCTTCCGACGTCTTCTCTCTGGGTTGCATGAAGTACCGAATTTTTATAAGCAAACATCCAGTAGGATAAGACTGTGTAACCCAGATATAAAACATACAACACATATATATTTACATCATCGGGCGGATCATCTTTTATCAAATACGGTATAAAAGGTAAAAGTATGGTTCCCAGTACCATTACAACCAAACCGATAACCCTATAATATGTCCTGTATAAACGCATCAATGCACAAACCTTTTCTGTGTCATCCTCAGCAACAGGCTTATACATACTATATACCATCGCATTTCCGACACCTAATTCGGTAAGATTCAACATCTGCAAGACTGAAGTAAAAAAGCTGTTCAGACCGAGATATTGTATGCCTATATAATTAATCATCGCTGTACGCATCAAAAACGGTACAAAAGTATGAAAGATTTTCAAAATAATTCCAAACACTATATTACGTGCTGCATTTTGAGTACGTTCGATTTTCATATTTTCGATTCACACATCCCTTCAATAAAAACTGTAGTCCCGGAAACATTACAAGCTGCACATAGCAGCTTCCGTACCGTTTTTTCTGACAGCAACATAAGGCTTATCATACATACTTGCATTAATGTAATCATCCGGGTCGAGAAATGTTATATAATCTCCTCCTGCCATTTCCAATCCGTAATCCCTCATGTTTGATACTCCGCTGTTACTTCTGTGATAAACAAAAAATCTGTTGTCCTTTTCAGCATATAGTTTACACTTCCCGTAAGAATTATCCTTTGAGCCATCGTCAACAAGTATAACCTCAAGATTTTTATATGTCTGATTCAGGATGCTGTCCATACATTGCTCAAGATATTTTTCCGCATTATATATTGGAATTATAACCGAAATAAGGGGTTTTTCCATTTTGAACTAATCTCCTTTTGTTTTTCCTGTTTTTTGATAAATCAGTAGTATAAATAATAATGTAAAATTATACTTAAGAGAAACAAATACGTTTTCCGTAAATGAATACAGACTTATCGCACAAACAGCAAACAGCAACACATACTTTCCTCTTCCAAGATAATCAAGCTTATTTACATTATGAATAATAAAGGCATACAGTGCGAGGAACAGAATACTTCCCAATATACCGAATACCACCAAGAGGTTGACATATCCGGAATCTACGACCTGATAATTATACAGCTCCATAGCTTCCTCATTGACATCCGATGTAAAAAGATGGACATCAATATTTACCAATCTGTTCGCCGAAAGAACTAATCTGTTGGTGAGCAGCTCATTGATTTTGACTACAAAATCCAGAATTTCGGGAGATGTCTTTATTTTTTGAATCAGGATATACGGAAGCAAAATGCTGAGTCCGAACAACACCGGAGGCAAAGCAAATGCTGTAATTTTCATATACTTAAGTGCCTTGATTGGCAGGAACTTGACTTGCAGAAAAAGTAAATATACAACAATCAACACCACCAAACCGCTTCTGGAACCGGAAATGTAAAAGGCTGCAAATATTACACCTAAAATTACCACAAAAGCATACGACGGCATATTTTTCCAATAAATACAAATATATAATAAAATCAGTTCCGCTACGTGCAACATAAAAATATTTTCATGTATGAATCCGAGTGTATATCCGCTTGCCCCCAGACCTGCCACTATTGTAAATAAACAAATCGCCAGCTTCTCAAAAAAAATCAATTTCAGCAATTTTCTGAGATCTATATCAATTACACTTATAACCGTAATAATAAAAACCAGAATTCTCGAGTCATGCCCGAAAGTATAGCTATACAGATACAGTCCCAAAAAAACAGCCGCAACCAGAACATATTTTAATTTATACTTTCCTTTCATCAGGCATCCAATCATATAACAGGCAACCGAGCCAAGAAGAAAATACTCCGAAAACGACACGGAGAACATTGTATCATTAATACAATAATAGAAATTCATTAACATAAATCCGATATACGGAAATATATGTTTTTCCTGCACAACTAAGCAGCTTTCATTCATAAATAACACCAAAATTCATATTAATAAGCTTTTGTAAATACCCTCTAATCTTTTTGTTTCACACTTCAAATCATACTTTTCGGTGAAACAGGTTTTTCGTTCGGCGGCATTAACATCTGTATTCCGAATTGCATCAACCCACTTAAGTACATCCAATTCAACAAACGAAACACGCCCCGAAATATCCACATCCTTTGGAACCCTGTCGGATACCACACACGGCAATCCGGAAACCTGAGCTTCAATATTCACAAACCCGAAGCCCTCATAAATTGATGGTAATACGAAAAGATCCATTGCCATGTAAAATCTTTCCGGATCTGAAATCTTTCCGGCAAATATCACATTATTTTCTAAATTATAATCAGATGCCTTTTGTTTAAGGGCATCCATCTGACTTCCCCTTCCCGCCAACAGAAACATAGCGTCCGGTCGGGTTTTGACGAGTTCTTTCAGCACATCCATAAAAAACAAATAATTTTTTTGCTGTTCTAATCTTCCTACGCTTCCTATAACAAATCTGTCTTCTATTCCATATTCCTTCCTGAGTTCGTTCCTTATATCCTGACGATATTCGAATTTTTTTGTCTCAATGGCATTATTGATAACATAAAATTTGTTGCTTTTCATAAATTCCGGAGTAAATTTGCTTTCACCGGATTCTTCCGAACACGCAAAACCGCAATCAATCTTTGAAGTCAGGAAAGACTTCAATAATTTTCTCATTATCCTGTCCGCCGCATTATTTTTGGGCAAACCGGGATTATGTGAATGGGCTATTATTTTAGTTCTGCTTTTCAATGACGAAACAGGCAGCACAACACGAAAAAGCCCTTTGAACGAGCAGGAATTAACATGAATAATATCATAATGTTCTTTTTCGATTATTTCCTTCAATTCTTTCTTTCTTTCGGCGAATTTTTTTCCTCTTAAAACAAATACTTTACTCCCACGATTGACAATCTCATTATAAAAGTCCATCTTCGTGTCATTCTGAATGATAAAATCCATCTGAAACTTATCCGTATCAATATGGCGAAAGAAATTCATAGCAAAAATTATATTTCCTCCCATGCCAAGAGAACTAAGTGACACAAGAATTTTAATTTTTTTTGACATAATCTAACTCATCTCCAAATCCTTAAATGTATCCCTCATCACATTCCATGAAGTCATACGCATATTCTCCACCTTTTCATCCACAGAATCCCAAGCCTCGGCTTCATCAACCTTAAGATCACAGTTATCCGTATTTCTGTGAGATAATCCGACTTTTTCTAAAAGTCCTATAATTCTTTTCTTAGGCAACCCCTCTTTATTGCGAATATAGGATATAAATCTCTTATGAAACAGAATTGAAAATACGGTTCCGTGAAATGAATCCGTTACAACATATTCTGCATTATAAATCCAAGAAAGAAAATCCGAGGGTGACGGGCGAAGGATAAATGAAAAATCATTTTTATTGCTTATCAGTTTGAGTCCCTTTTCGTCTGCAAGTCTTTTTGCATATTTCTTTATGCCGTCGGACTCGTCTATCATAAATAAAAACACATATTTTTCATAGCAAAGTCTTTTTGAGCAATTACTGTGCCACCTTGCGGCATCGAGAAGCAATGCGGGGTCACAGCAGACTTCGGGGGTACTTCCTATACATTCACTGACATCATTAACCATATCCTCTTCTCTCAAAGTAATATGATCAAATTTGGAAATTTCCCTCTTCACATCCTCCGATAATTCTATTTTACTGTCGCCGAATGACGCCGCATAGGCTATGCGAAACTGCTTATCATTACAAAAATCCAAAAAGTAATGGATATCTCCGGCAGTGAGCACCGTATTCCATACCTGATCGCTTCCTGTGATAACGGCAGCATATCTATCGGAAAAATCCGCGATGGTATCATCAAATACTGTTGATGATAAATTAAGAAAACGTCTTGCAAAGCCATCAAAAGCAATTTTTTTTCTTAATCGGAACATAAATGCAAGAAATGTCTTTATAAGACCTTTTATTCCCCCACCTGAATAATTCCACAATTTTACTACTTTAGCTATTTCCGGGTTCTGATAATTTATTATCTCTACATCCCGAAATTCCTCACTCACCTTTTGCTGTAGTGCATATGCCTGCAAAACGGCACCATAATTCCTTGAATCATGAAATGTAATAATTCCGACTTTTCCCTTTACCATTAAATTCCAC
This sequence comes from uncultured Clostridia bacterium, assembly GCA_947627045.1. Lineage (GTDB taxonomy): Bacteria > Bacillota > Clostridia > Oscillospirales > Ruminococcaceae > UMGS1601. The sequence continues at coordinate 6,143 of CANQUM010000040.1, read as the reverse complement.
CGATTTCCTGATAACTATAGAAGATACCCTACTTTTCAAGCTTATTTTTTGCCTTACGCAGTGTAGACTCAATAAGACTGTTTCCATGTGCAATCTTCTTAACCTTTTCCTTCAGCATTTTCTTGGCATCAAAGCTCCTGTTATCCGCATAATATTTACGTTGTATATCCGCATCCAAATCTTTCTTAGTAAACACCTCGAAAAATACGGGTTTGTCAGAGGGCGACATAAATATTTTCATTGCTTCTTCAAATTCTTCTTTATTTCTTGCACTAAGATACTTATATCCCCTATCCTGAGCCCAACCCTTAGCGGTTGCAAAATGCTCTGCTGCAATATGCTTATTAATGTGCGAAAGCTTTTGCCCGAATGTATAATGGAACATCTCTGCCCCCTCATTGTTTTGCAGCATTATCCTGATATTGCTGTTTGAATATCTGTTCCACAGTGAGTTCATATCATAGAAGAACGATAAATCACCTATCAAAAGGAAACACAGCTTATCCTGAGATAACAGCGAGTTACCGATAAATGACGAACACGAACCATCAATTCCATTTGCCCCTCTGTTACAGTATACCCTTACCCCCTTCTTAAGTGTGAACATATTTGCTAATCTGACACTCATAGAGTTTGCGATATGAAATATACTGTCCTCGGGTATCTCCTCCATAAGCCTCTTAACGGAATAAAAGCTCGAGTATTCCATATCAGGAATACCGATCATATCATTCCTTGCCTTTAACATTGAATAGTAGGAATCATCCGATTTATTTTTGCTTTCAGAAAAATATTCAAAAAATTCAACCGGCAAACATTCAAATATACAATTAATACATCTGAATGAATCCTTGACCATACCACTTCTGTCTATTTCATAATACTTGACAGGTTTTTTTCTTTTACTGATAAACTCCCTTATTCCGGATACAGTACTTCCATTAATAGTAATAAGAATATCCGGCAACATTTCATCCTGTTCTTTTTCCGAAACGACCTCACACAGAGTAAATATATTAAGCTGATTTCTGCAATCGGCATTAGAAAGCAAATCTGCGGCAACAACGGCATTATAGTGCCTTGTAAAGTTATTAATCGCATCAGTAAGTCTTTTGTCTGTTATATTCGACTGACCGAATACAATCATTATTTTCGACTGTTCAAGTTCCTTTCTCTTATCCTCCCATTGTTTCTGCTTAATGCCGGTTTCATATCTGTATATTCTGTCAATTACAGGCAAGGTTTCCCTATATCCGTCGGAGCAATCTCCAATGCCCTCCTCAACAGGAAAATTTATCTGCACCGGTCCCGGCTCACCATGGTCAAGCTCCAATAAAGCAGCGTGAATTCTGTTTTTACAATACCAAAGATCCTTTGAGGTATTTATCTTCGGGAGTTGGACTGAGCATTTTACAACCGCCTTTAAAATATCAACCTGCGGTATCATCTGCTCTTCATTTTGATTAAGATAATACGGATTTCTGTCGGAAGTCAGGACAACAAGCGGCAGTCTCTGGTAGAATGCCTCCGTAACACCGGAGCAATAATTACATACGGATGTACCCGATGTACAGCAAATTGCAACCGGCTCATTCAGCTTCTGTATAAGTCCGATCGCAAAAAAAGCTGCCGATCGTTCGTCAACTATCGAATAGCAATTAAAAAAATCGTCCTCTTCAACCATATAAACAAGAGGAATATTTCTGGTTCCGGGAGAAAGCACAATGTGCCTTATGTTGTATGCTTTAAGCATTGCAATAAGTGTTTTCACATTTTCAAATGGTGTATAACTCATAATTATGACCATTCCTTTCCTTTGTATATAAAGATAAATCAATATTTCTTTCCAAACAGAATAATTACGCATTTTTGGAATATCCGCAGACAGACAAACTTCTCCGAACCCTATACCAAACAAAAACTTAAATAAGTTCAGCGGTGCAAATATAATCGACAGACAAGCTCGTTCAAAAAATAAGTTTCAACTTTTCCATATCTAACCTCTTTTTTTTATAGCAGACTCATAAAATGCAGCCAATTTCAAAGCACTTTTACTTATAGAATAATCGTGGGCAATCACCGATTCGGAATTATCTTTTCGTTCTGACGCATTATTTAGATATTTAACAATCTGACCTACCCATTCTTCGATTGGACTTTCCAGGGACACAAACGAAACGCTGTCGGTAATCATTATATCCTTTGGAACATTATCCGACAGCACACAGGGAAGACCGCTGCATTGTGCTTCTACTGTCACCAGTCCGAAGCTTTCATACAGGGAGGGCAACACAAATACATCCGCAAGGTTATATTCATTTTCCGGATACTCGGTGGTACCCGGAAACTGTACCCTGTCATCTATACCGTAATCATGCACCTTCTGCTTAATTTCATCAAGCTTTCGTCCTGTTCCGACAAGTCGCAACAATGCGTCCGGTTCTCGTTTGAGTAATTCTGAAAAAATATCTATAAGAAAAGTATGATTCTTTTGTTCGTTAAACACACCTACATGGAGTATTACCTTTTCATTATCTGAAATATTATTTCTCAGCCTTTCATTTTTTCTTACTTTATCATCAAAAACAAATCTTTTTTCATCAATTCCATTATCTAATACAATATGCGGATTCTTTCCGTACAGCCATTCACCTGCCGTTTTACTGCAGGCAATTGCATAATCATAATTTCCTTTGAATAAAGGATACAAAATCTTATGAAGAGCATTATGCGTACAACTCGTATTATGCCCATGTACAACCCTCAAAGCCTTTGAGCCGCTCAACACACACGCCATAAGCTCAACGGACATTAAAGCACTGTTGCCGTGGATATGTATAATATCGTAATTTCCTTTTTTGAGGATTTTTGACAGGGAAATAATATATCCCATAATATTCTTATTTCTTTTCAATATGTAAAAAACGGAATTATTTTTCAGAAGCTCTCTTTGATAGTTGTCATCTATTGTCTCGTTTACAATAAACTCATAACATACACTCTCACGTGTGCCACGATAAAGATTCATTATTACATTTGAAATTCCGTTTATGCTGAACGGAACAGTATTTATAACCAAGACCTTCACATAAAAACCTCCTCGGCCATTCTCTGTAAAATCCTTAAGTCATTCACCTATCTTACCGACAAGGTCATACTTTTCAAGAAATTTTATCTTATTCTTAATCGGAGCTTTATATTTCATAGCCTCCGTAAATTTAGATATTTTAACTGAAAATCCATTTTTTTGTTTTGAATTTCCGATACACTCCCCGACATGATAGTCAACAAACTCCACTTCGCAGCCCAATTCCTCAAGGATGCTTTTCAGACCGTATGCCTGTAAAAAGGATCCGTAATTGCATATCCGCTGCATTGACATTATTCCGGCTTTTATCATTTTTTGCCTCTCTTAAAAATATCGTCCACTTCTCTCTCAAGCTTTTCGTTGAATTTTGCATTATTGCTTGCCAAAAAAGCGGGCATCTCCTTTATAATACTATCAAAATTCAAAATAGCCTTACCGATTTCCTTAATATCCTCAACGACAATAATATTACCCTGCCGCTCGGCCACAGTTCTTGCAAATTCCACCTGATGATCATTAACGTGTTCCCCATACTGCTTCATACGAGGAACAACGATAGGAATCTTTCCTATTTGCAGAGGCATAATATAACTTGAAGGTCCTCCGTGTGTTATCACTATTCCGGCTTCGGCAACATTCCTGACCATATCTTTATATGAGAACAATGCCTTCCATTCGCAGTATTTCGGCTCATATGTAGAATAACCGGTCTGGATTATCACCTTTTCGTTAATCTCTCCGGTTTCCGCAAGACGATCAATTTCCTTAACCAATCGGTTAAACGGCTGTTCGTGGGTTCCGACTGTAACAAAAATCATAAGATCACATCCAATCAATCCTAAAAAATACTTCCTAAATTTATAGACTTCGGGTAAACCTTTTTCATTTCTTCCCATTGAACAATAAACTTATCCGTTATGGGGTAAACCAACCTTCCTGTAAGGGTCGGTTTGTCAATTCTGTCAAAAACCTCAATATATACCAACTTGGACCCCTTCATTTTCCCCAACCAAAAAAAGGGTACCGCAACGGCAGCTCCTGAGGAAATTATAAGGTCAGGTTTTTCTTTTCGCAAAATCTTCCATGCAAGTATTGTATTTTTTATAAGATTTTTTATATTTCTGTTAGTCGGAAAATGACATCCATACATTTTTTCACCATTCAATAAGCTTTTTGCATCTTCCTTATCAAACGTCACCCAAAATCGTTCCTTATTTTCCCAAAAAGGCTTCAGCATATACAAATGTGTAAGGTGACCGCCGCTTGAACCCACTAAGCACACTTTCATCATTTTACCCTCCTCGCCTTCACATAACATAAATAGTAAAATCCCGTTATAAGCTTTATAAAAAAACAAGTAAACACAGAGCAGACAGAATACTTTACAAAACAATCCCCACCATTTTCTTTTGATATCCACCCGTTTATATAAGCGATTTCCTCAAGACAGCCGATTTTTCTGTGCTGATGCAGTTCCACTGTTCTGACAAAGTTTGTTGCATCGACAAGGCTTTCATGCGTTCCCGTGTCGAGCCATGTGAAGCCCTGTCCTAGCACCTCGACATTAAGCGCGTTATTTTCGAGATACACTCGATTTAAATCGGTTATTTCAAGTTCTCCGCGTGCGGAAGGCTTTAAGCTTTTGGCGTAATCGACAACGCGGTTGTCATAGAAATAAAGTCCGGTTACGCAATAGTTGCTTTTAGGATTTTCCGGCTTTTCTTCAAGTGACACCGCTCTGCCGTCCTTGTCAAATTCAACTATTCCGAAGCGCTCCGGGTCGTCCACATAGTAGCCGAAGATCGTAGCTCCGTTTCCGTCTTCCGCGTTATTCACCGCCTTTATCAAGCGCTTTTTCAGTCCGTGGCCCGCAAATATGTTGTCGCCCAAAATCATCGCGACTGAATCATTTTCTATAAAATCCGCACCGAGAATAAACGCCTGCGCAAGTCCGTCCGGTGACGGCTGGACGGTGTAGAAAAGATTTACTCCGAACTGGCTACCGTCGCCGAGCAGCGCTTCAAATCGCGGTGTATCCGTCGGTGTTGATATTATCAATATGTCTCTGATGCCCGCGCTCATTAAAACGGACATCGGGTAATATATCATCGGCTTGTCATATATCGGCAGAAGCTGCTTTGAGGTTACCTTTGTCAGCGGATACAGCCTCGTGCCGGAGCCGCCTGCGAGTATAATGCCTTTCATCTGATCACTTCTTTTCATTACTTAAAGACTATAAAATCAGTTTGTTTTTCAACAATTTTCCGCTTTAAAAACGTGCTTTATTGTAAGGAAAATTATCTTTAAATCCGTTGTTATTGAACGCTCTCGTATGTATTTGTAGTCGAGCTCGAGCTGATCCTCTATGCTCATTTTTGTCGTGTCGGTTATCTGCCAGTAGCAGGAAAGTCCCGGGCGTACGCAGAGGCGATCCGTCGGGAGCTGCGCCTGCTCAGAGGGTATGAACGGACGCGGACCTATGACGGTCATCGAGCCTGTCAGCAGGTTTATAGACTGAGTTATCTCGTCGAGTGAGGTGCGCCTTAAAAGCCTGCCTACCCGCGTTATTCTCGGGTCGTTTTTCATTTTGAAATGTACGCTCTCACACTCGTTCTTTATTTCAAGCTTCTTTTTCATCTCGTCCGCGTTTTTGTACATCGTTCTGAATTTTATGAGGTTAAATTCGCGGTTGTTTCTGCCGACGCGCTTTTGAACAAAGAACGGATTTCCCGGATCGTCTATTACAATGGCGACCGCTATTATCAGATAGACAGGAAGAAGTATTGTAAGGCACAGCAGAGAAACCACAATGTCAAAGGTACGCTTAACGAAGTCGTATACCGGCTTTTTCCGATATTCAAGCGCAACGCATATCGTGCTTTCCTTATTTTTGGCCGATGTGCCGTATCCCTGCTCTAATTCTCTTGTTTCACTCACGCGCGCCGTCTCCCCTCTCGGGAGCGCCGTTTTTCGCGCACCCTCTGATTTTTTGTTCCACTATCCATTCACATTCCTTTGACCTTTTGTATTTTCAAGCTCTATATTTCTTGATTTT
>CANQUM010000039.1 GCA_947627045.1 uncultured Clostridia bacterium | reverse complement strand
GTGGGAACAACAGGGCTCGAACCTGTGACCCTCTGCTTGTAAGGCAGATGCTCTCCCAGCTGAGCTATGCTCCCAATTATCACCTTTAAAATCAGCGACTTGTATATTATACAACATAAGATTTTATTTGTCAATACTTTTTATGATATTTTTTATTTGATTTGAAGAAAAATTATATTTTTTATCGCAGAAATGACAGCAAACTTCGGTATTTTCGTCGTTTGCCATACTTTCAAGCTCAGTTTTACCAAGACTTATAAGCGCTCTTTCAACTCTCTTTCTGCTGCAATCACATTTGTATGAGACCTCAAAGTCATCTAAAACATTCGGCTCAAGCCCCTCGAGAGCCATAAGAGAAATATCTTTCGCTGTTTTTCCGCTGCTAAGCATCTGAGTAACCGAACTCATACCCTTAATGTTGTTTTCAATTATACCAATAGTTTCCTCTGAGGCGAACGGCAAAACCTGAATAAGAAAACCACCTGCACACTTTACAGATAAATCAGTGTCAACTAAAACGCCTAAAGCGCATACGCTTGGAGTCTGCTCGCTTACCGCTAAATAGTTTGTTATGTCTTCAGCAATCTCCCCCGAAACAATTGGCACCTGCCCCGAATATGGCTCTTTAAGTCCTAAGTCCTTAACAACGCTTATAAATCCGTCTTTGCCTACTGCTCCTGCTACGTCTAGCTTTCCCTTGCTGTTTAATGGTATCTCAACTACAGGGTTGGCAACGTAAGATTTTACATTACCATAGCTGTCTGATACTGCAATAAGATTGCCCGCAGGTCCCTTGCCGTTGACTCTTATCGTAAGCGTGTCGCTCTGCCCTTTTAAACCAAAGCCCAGCAACGATGCTCCCATAGACAGTCTTCCCAGAGCCGCCGTTATTACGGCAGATGTCTTGTGAATCCTCTCAATTTCCGAAACAATGTCTTTTCCGTCAATCGCACTGCATACAACAGATGCGTCAGCAGATATCGACCTAACAATTCTACTCATTTTATACCTCAATTATTACTTAATCAAAATCATTTCCTGAAAACATATAGTATACGTTCGCTTTTTTCATTCGCCTTGTTATCTGAAAAATCGTCAAAACTCTCTAAGTACTCAAACCCCGTACCTCTGGCAAACTCCTTTATAGCATAACTTTCACAAGAAATCTCCGAAAACTCCTCATGATACCTTTTGTAATTATTATCGTTAGATTTTTCAAAGAAATCCAGAAAAATGTCTACCCTGTTGTCCTCACTGTTATACTCGTTCTGCCATACGCAGTATACGTTCTCCTTCTCAAATACAAAAGCGTTGTCTGCCAAGATATTCTTGTGCTTATGCGGAGTATTCATATCGAAAATGAATAATCCTCTGTCAGTAAGATTATCGTAAACGCATATAAATGCCTCTTTTATTTCATCAAAACTGTTAAGATGATTAAGACTGTCCATCATACAGACAATTACGTCTGCTTTGCTTTCTCCAAGCGACCAGTCTGTCATATCACCAAAAATATACTGCATATCCAATCCCGAGCTTATCTTTTTATTCTCGGCAATAGAAAGCATTTCCTCGGAAATGTCAGCCCCCAGAACATTAAAGCCAAGCTTTGTAAGCTCCTCGCTCAAAGAACCTGTTCCGCATGCCATATCAACTAGAAAATCAGCCTCAGGATAATACTCGTTTACAATATCGTTTATCTTCTGCGCTATCTGCTGATAATCTACATCTGACATTAAATCATCATAGTATTTTGCAAATACTGTGTAATTACTTTCAGTCATTTTTCTTTCCCATTCGTTCAAATATAACCTTATACCCATCACTGCCGTAATTTATAGAGCGGTTTACCCTGCTTATAGTTGCCGTAGACGCTCCTGTCTCTTTTACTATATCACTGTATACATAATGCTCGTTAAGCATCTTTGCCACTTGAAAGCGCTGCGACAACGATTTCAATTCAAGAATAGTGCATAAATCCTCAAAGAAAGCAAAACATTCGTCCTCAGTTTCAAGACACAGAATCGCTTTAAACAAATCATTCATATTCTTATCTCTGATGCCGTCCTTCATTATAATCCTCCGTTCTGCGTATGACTATACGCACTTCGTTCAAATAGTTTCACACTTTACAACGTGAATAAGTCTATTTCTATATTAACACATTAAAACGCAAAAGTAAAGAGCAAAATTATTCGATAGTTAATAATTGAAAGTAACAACACAAAACCGCCCAAGCATTTCTGCTCAAGCGGTCTGATCAGTAAACATTTATTTCAATTAGATTCAAATAAATAAAGATGAAATTAGTACTATTACAATTCCTATAACTGACAGAGATAATCCTATAATTCCAAGCTTGTCTAAGCCGTCTTTTTTTACACGAGTGAATTGTTCTAATAAAATACAAATTAAAACAATAATAATTGCAATTAAAAAAAGTATTTTCATAAGAACAAACAATCCTTCCTTATAGATTTCAGATTTTGATTAAAATATAGCAATAAAATAGTTAATTATCGCTTACTTCTTCAATTATCTCTTTTATCCTGTCAATACCCTCACCCGTCTGTGCAGAACAAGGTATAACTGTTATATCATCAAAATAGGGTATCTCGCTCTTGAAAGCCTCCAGCCTAAGTTTTCTCGCTGTTGGCTTGAGTTTGTCAGCCTTTGTGAGCACAATAACAAAAGGCAGCTCGTTTTCGACCATAAAATCTATCATAAGAAGGTCGTCTTTTGATGGCGCATGACGCATATCAATGAGCTGAAATATCAAATCAAGCCTTCTTGATTTATCATTCAAATAACCCTCTATCAAACTTGCCCATCTGTTCTTCTCACCCTTTGAAACCTTAGCATAACCGTACCCCGGCAAATCGACAATATAAATATTCTCAAAGCTGAAAAAGTTTATAGTAACAGTCTTTCCAGGCATAGAGCTTACCTTTGCCAACTGTTTGCGATTGAAAATTTTATTGATCAGCGATGACTTCCCGACATTTGAACGCCCGGAAAAAGCTATTTCTATTCGCTCTGCTTTCGGTATCTGGTCAAGCCTGCCGTATGAAGTTTTAAATTCTACATTGTTAAAATTCAAGTCTGTAATTATGCCCTTTTGGGCATTCCTCCTTTTGTCGTTTTGGCTGTATGAGATTTTAATACTAAACCGCAGCAGTAATGCTTTCTTGTGATGTTTCACCTGCAATCATACCAAGCGAGATTTTATCATCACTCTCTTTAAAATCAAGTGCGGTCTCAAGCACATCGCTTATATTCTTTGCCAGAACAATTTCAACAGACGATTTAACTGCGTCGTCAATTTCCTCAATATCAGCCTTGTTGTCATACGGGATTACTATTGTCTTAATGCCTGCCTTATAAGCCGCCATAGATTTTTCCCTTAAACCGCCAATCGGCAGAACCTTTCCTCTTAGGGTTATCTCGCCCGTCATAGCGACAGAGCTTTTAACAGGTGTGCCCGACAGTGCTGAAATCATAGCCGTTACCATAGTAACTCCTGCCGAAGGACCATCCTTTGGTACTGCTCCCTCAGGTGCGTGAATATGTAGATCCTTATTTTTATAAAATTCCTTATCAATATTAAATTTATCTGCCACACTTCTGCAATAGCTAACAGCAATCTTAGCACTTTCTTTCATAACGTCGCCGAGCGAACCGGTAAGAGTTATCTCTCCCTTTCCATCAAGTACCAAAACCTCCATAGGCATAGTAACTCCGCCTACTGCCGTCCACGCAAGACCGTTTACAAGACCTACCTCGCTGTCCTTAGCGACAAGGTCAGGAAGATATTTCTTAACGCCTAAGTATTTTTCGATATTCTTCTCTTTAAATGTAACCTTTTTAACGCCGTTTTCCACAATTTCTTTTGCCGTTTTTCTGCAAAGTGAAGCTATACATCTCTCAAGTTTTCTGACACCAGCTTCTCTGGTATAGCTGTCAACAAGGGTATAAATGCAGTCGTCGGCAATTTTCATCTGCGTTGACTTCATTCCGTTAGCCTTTAACTGCTTAGGTATTAGATGACGCTTTGCAATATTGAATTTTTCCTCTCTCGTATAACTTGAAAGCTCAATTACCTCCATCCTGTCCAGCAAAGGTGCTTGAATGGTATTGAGGTTATTTGCCGTAGTAATGAACAATACATTAGACAAATCAAACGGCATTTCAATATAGTGGTCTCTAAACTCCTTATTCTGCTCGCTGTCTAAAACCTCAAGCATTGCAGAGGACGGATCTCCTCTGAAATCATTGCTCATTTTATCAATCTCATCAAGAAGCATTACAGGGTTGTTTGTTCCTGCCTGTTTGAGAGCAGTTATAATTCTTCCCGGCATTGCACCTACATAGGTTTTTCTGTGTCCTCTTATATCAGATTCGTCCTTAACTCCGCCGAGCGAAACCCTTACATACTGCCTTCCGAGCGCACGGGCAATAGATTTTCCTATTGAAGTTTTACCCACTCCCGGAGGGCCGGCAAGACAGATTATCTGCCCTTTAATGTCAGGGTTAAGAGCCTTCACCGACAGAATCTCAAGTATTCTTTCCTTAACCTTTTTAAGTCCGTAATGGTCGTCGTCAAGAATTTTTCTTGCCTTTTCAATATTTGCCGTGTCCTCAGTAGACTTGTTCCACGGAAGCGCCAAACAGGTATCAAGATAAGTTCTTATAACGACAGCCTCCTGAGAGCCTGAAGGCATTTTCTCAAGTCTTTTGACTTCGTTTAACAGCTTATCCTCATCATCTTTCGGCAATCTCAGCTCATATATTTTATTTGTATACTGTTCAATATCATCTTCTGCAGAATCCTCTCCCAGTTCTGAACGTATGATCTTTAGCTGTTCTCTTAGATAATATTCCTTTTGATTTTCTTCAATATTTTGAGAAACCTGCGACTGGATTTCCTTTTCAATTGATAAAACCTCAAGCTCACTTGACAATATAGTGATAAGACTGGCCAGCTTATCGCCGACAGTTTTAATTTCTAAAAGCGTCTGCTTATACTCAGTCGACAGAGCTATATTGAAAACCACAGATTCAAATAAATCCTTAGGAGTCTGCGCCGAATATACCGACGCTATAATCTCCTTTGGCATTCTCGGAACATTTTCAGCATACTCTCTGAATGTACGCTTTATCTCACGCATTACCGCCTGAAGCTCATATTCGTCCATTTTCTCACGTGAATAGGTGGGAAGTTTTTTAACTTCTGCCTCAAGATAGTTGTTTTCACCCAAATAAACATTTTGTGCCTTTGCCTTATAAAGCCCTTCTACCAGAACTCTTGAAAAACCTTCCGGTGTTTTAATAATTTGTTTTATTTCAGCTATTACACCGATTTTATATAAATCACTAAATTCCGGTTTATCAACAATCAAATCTTTTTGGGTAGTTAAAAATACCATTCTGTCATTATCAAGCGCTGCTTTAAGCGCAAGCACAGACCTTGTCCTTGCAACGTCGAAATTCATTACCATATTAGGGAACAAAACTATATCCCTCATTGCAACGCAAGGCAATAGCTGTACATTTTTACTTTTTGACGTTTTAATATTCTCATTCATTGTGTATGTATGTTCCTTTCTTTAATATTTATATATTTTATGTATGTAGAAAGCATTGTTCGATTAAGGCTATTCTAACATAAATCGCAGTTTTTTGCAACAGGAATTAAATTCATTATAATATACCTTCAAGAGGCAAGAAAGCTCTTACTTTTACAAAGTATTTCTTCTTTGATTTAAGTCTCTTTATTTTTACATTGTTTTTCTTTACCTTAATCGTTTTCTTGCCCTTTGTAAATTTATTCAAAAGCCGCACCGGATGCAGCTTCATCGCTGCAGGTTGACAATTAAATGTCAAATAAATATAATAATATCATAATAATTGATAAGGAGCTTATATGACTTTACAGCAATTAAAATATATAATAACCATAGTAAAATGCGGTTCTATAACAGAGGCGGCAAAACGTCTTTTTATTTCTCAGCCCAGCCTTTCAAATTCAGTAAAGGATTTGGAAACTGAACTTGGCATTGAGATATTCAACCGTACTGCAAGAGGAATTTCGCTCTCCGCTGAAGGTGAAGAATTTCTTTCCTATGCAAGACAGGTTATTGAACAAACAGAGCTGCTTGAGCAAAGATACAAAAATAAAAAGCCTTCAAAACAGCTTTGTTCGGTTTCCACTCAACACTACGCATTTGCGGTAAATGCTTTTTCAAATCTTATAGACAGACTTGATTCAGACGAGTATGAATTCACTCTTCGTGAAACCCGTACATTTGAAATTATTGAAGACGTTCACAATTTTCGCAGTGAGATAGGCGTTTTATATATCAATGCTTTTAATGAAAAGGTCATGCGAAAAATGTTTTCAGAAAACAGACTTGAATTCCACCCTCTTTTCACGGCAGATCCGCATATTTTTATAAGCTCCGAACATCCTCTTGCAAAAAGCAAATCGGTTACAATTGACGATTTAAAATACTTTCCCTTTCTTTCATTTGAGCAAGGTATAAATAATTCATTTTATTATTCTGAGGAAATTCTAAGTACTGTTCCAAGAAAAAAGATAATCCACGTCAGCGACCGTGCAACGCTGTTTAATCTCCTTATAGGTCTTAACGGTTACACGATATGCTCGGGAATTCTAAACAGTAACTTAAACGGCGATAATATAGTTTCAGTTCCGCTTAAAACTGACGAAAATATGACAATCGGTTATATAATAAATCCTAAAATGAACCTTAGCCGATTTGCTAAGGAATATATTACAGAACTTAAAAGACTTATATCTGAATGCGGCTATGAAATAATTGAATAAAAACAAAAACTGCTGTGCTTTTGATAGTACAGCAGTTTTTTACTTGTAATTCTTTTAATTAAGCATTCTTTCTTGATAACTCTGCAGCCTTTACTAAGTTTTGAAGGCTAGGAACAGTTTCCTCATTACCTCTTGTTTTCAGTCCGCAGTCGGGATTGATCCAAAGTTTTTCTTTAGGTATTTTTTTAAGCATCTTTTCAATAGCAGAAACGATCTCATCAACAGACGGGATCCTTGGTGAATGAATATCGTAAACTCCGGGACCTACCTGTGTCCTGAAATTATTTTCCTTCAGCGAATCAAGTATAGTAAGATCAGAACGCGACGCTTCAAATGTTATAACGTCTGCGTCCATATTGTCAATATTCTTGATTATGTCGGTAAACTCGCTGTAGCACATATGAGTGTGTATCTGAGTTTCAGCTTTAACACCGCTGTGAACAAGTCTGAATGCAGGAATTGCCCAGTCGAGATAATCCGTTCTCCAGTCTGATTTTCTAAGCGGCAGTTTTTCTCTTAGAGCAGCTTCGTCAACCTGAATTATTTTTATCCCGTTAGCCTCCAGGTCAAGAACCTCCTCACGAATTGCAAGAGCTATCTGATAAGCACATTCTTTAAGCGAAATATCCTCTCTCGGAAACGACCAATTGAGAATAGTTACAGGTCCTGTGAGCATACCCTTTACAGTCTTTTCTGTTTGGCTCTGAGCATATACAGACCACTTTACTGTCATCGGCTTTGCTCTCGAAACATCTCCCCAAACAATCGGAGGCTTTACGCAGCGTGTTCCGTATGACTGAACCCAAGCCTTTGAGGTAAATATAAATCCGTCTAAGCACTCACCGAAATATTCTACCATATCATTACGCTCAAACTCACCGTGAACAAGAACGTCAAGTCCGATTTTTTCCTGAAGCTCAACACATTCCTTGATTTTCTGCTTGTTGAACGTTTCATATTCCTCTGCTGAGATCTCTCCCCTGCGGAATTTAGCACGGTTTTGTCTAACTTCAGCCGTTTGCGGAAACGAACCGATTGTAGTCGTTGGGAAAAGCGGAAGATTGAATACTGACTTCTGAATTTTCTCACGCTCTGCAAATTCAGGCAGCCTTACAAAATCCTTTTCGCTTAATTCGGCAGTTTTCTTCTGAACCTCTTTGTTTTCGCAATCTCTGCTCTTAATGAACAACTCAGCGTTCGTTTTATATTCAGAAGTTTCAAAAGGATCATCGCTGCTAAGAATCTTTTTTAGTTCACTTAGTTCACTTAATTTCTGCTCGGCAAATGCAAGGTGCTTTGTATACGATTCACTTAGTTTTGTTTCGCTTTTTAAGGTATATGGGCTATGCAGAAGCGAGCAAGATGTATTGAGAACAATCTCTTTGAAATGACCTTTCAAATTATTAATTATGTCTATTGTCTTTTTGTAATTGTTTTTCCAAATGTTTTTTCCGTTTACAACTCCTGCAAACAGAGCCTTATTACCGTCAATTTTATCAGCAATTTCAAGAGACATTTTTCCCTCAACAAAATCAAGGCCCACACCGTCAAACTCAAGAGAGCTGATTTCGTTACAGCAATCACGAACATCGCCGAAATATGTCTGAAGCAAAACTTTAACGCTGCCCTTTTGCGATAGAATTTTCTTATAAAGTGATACAAAAAGCGCCTTGTCAGAATCGTTTAAATCTCTTACCAATGAAGGCTCGTCAAACTGAACCCACTCTGTACCTAAGCCGTTGAATTTTTTAAGTATTTCGCAGTAAGCCTGCGCAACACTGTCTGCAATATCCTCCGCTTTTTTATTTCCTGTGAAACGTGCAAGCTTCAAGAATGTAAAAGCACCGATTATGTCCGGTTTTGTTTTTATTCCGTTTTTATCAGCCTCGCAATACTCGTCAAACGGCTTTGTTCCTTTCAATGAAATTTCAATGTCGTCTTCTATTTCAGGCACCATATAGTGATAATTTGTGTTGAACCACTTTTTCATTGCAAGTGCCTTAACGTCTCCCTTTTCGCCCTGATAACCCTTTGCCATTGCAAAATATGTATCCAGCTCCGAAAGTCCAAGTTCTCTGTAACGCTTAGGAATTGCATTTAAAAGCACCGCAGTATCAAGAACATTATCATAAAAAGAGAAATCATTCGATGAAATATAATCTATTCCATTTAACTTCTGAATTTCCCAATGAGATAATCTCAATGCTTTGGCCGTTTCCAAAAGCTCGTTTTCAGTGATCTCATTTCTAAAATATTTTTCCGAAGCAAATTTCAATTCTCTGTCCTTGCCTATTCTCGGATAACCTATAACTGATGTTTTCATTTAATTACACCTTTCTTTATTTTTTTCTATTATATCATTTATTCACAGCCATAGTGTAACACTTATTTTTTATGGCTATATATAGCTTAAAACTATACCCTTTTAGAGTCAAAATCAGCGTAACGCCGACTGCTATGTTGCTTTGAAAGAATTATAAATATGTTAATTTTAAAACTACAGGATAATACCAATAAACATAAAACAAAATATAAGTGTGAAGATACCAGATACAAAAATGTTTTGTTTCTTCTGTCATCTGACCTATGAATGGTTACATATAACTGCATTGAAAAAGCCCGAAGCAATGCTCCGAGCTTAAAATCAATAATATGATGCTTATTCAGCCGTATAAGGCAGCAACGCAACATGGCGTGCTCTCTTAATAGCAGATGTAAGCTCTCTTTGGTGATATGCACAAGTTCCGGTAACACGGCGAGGAAGGATCTTTGCTCTCTCTGTCATGCACTTTCTCAACTTTGCAACATCTTTATAATCGATTTTTTCTGCTCTGTCAACACAGAACATACAAACCTTTTTACGGCTTTTCTTAATCGGTTTGCCGGTTCTCTCCATGATAATTTCCTCCTTTGACCTGATTTGATTTAATAATAAATTCTCTGATTAGAACGGAACTCCGTCATCTGAAATAACGACCTCAAAATCGTCAATATCGCCGATAGCAATAGACTCGTTCATTGAAGTGTTATTGTCAGCAGGGTTCTGAGGCTGAGCCGGAGTGCTGAACGTAGAGTCTGTAGTATTACCACTCTGCTGTTTAGGCTCGCCGGTGAACGATACGTTATCTACAACTACCTCGGTAACATAACGCTTAACTCCGTTTTTGTCATCGTAGGTTCTTGTCTGAAGACTTCCCTCAATAGCAATCATTCTGCCCTTTGCAAAATAATTGTTAATAAATTCAGCTCTTTGACGCCACGCTACACAACTGATAAAATCAGTCTGTCTTTCCTCGCCTTGTCTTACATAGCCTCTGTCAACAGCAATGTTAAATGACAAAACGCTGACACCGCCTTGCGTTTGTTTAAGCTCTAGATCATGGGTTATTCTTCCCATTAAAATAACTCTGTTCAACATAACGTATCTTCCTTTCTCTGATATTAGCTGACTGTAACTAAAAATCTCAGAACACCATCAGTAATTTTAAGTACACGCTCTAATTCTGCCGGGAAACTTGGCTTTGAAATAAAGTTCCAAAGAACATAATAGCCTTCGTTTTCAAAATTGATAGGATAAGCAAGCTTTCTCTTTCCCCATTCGTCAATTGAAACCTCCTCGGCATTTGCTGAAATCAGATCACCGAACTTTAGCGTAAGATTTTGAATTTCCTCTTCGCTTAGCTTAGTGCTGAATACTACCATAGCCTCGTACTTTTCTGTAACCTTAGCCATAACTATTGCACCTCCTTTTAGATTTCGCCTGCGTTTATAACCGCAAGCAAGGATAACTTAAGAATTATAACACAAAAATTTTTTATTGTCAACTATTGATTTTTTGTGCTAATTTTGTAATTAATTTTTCCAGATCGTCTTTAACCTCAGGATGTTTAAGTCCTACTTCAAGAGCAGCCTCTAATATCCCTATTTTACTGCCCATATCGTATCTGCTGCCGAGAAAATCAATGCCTATCATTCCTTTTTCACGAGCCAGTAATGCCATAGCGTCGGTAAGCTGATATTCTCCTCCCTGACCTTTAGGTATGGATTCAAGAATATCAAAAATCTCAAACGGCAGAACACATCTGCCCAAAATAGAGAAATTAGAAAACTTATCCTCAAGACCGGGTTTTTCCTTCATATCTGTTATCGAGTAAACATTATCTTTTATATTTTTGCATTTCATTGAAGAATACTTAACTATAAATTCGTCTGAGACCTCTTTTATAGCAACCGTACCTAGACCGTACTTTTCATATGCGTTGCAAACCTGTTTGCAGCACGGAATATCTCCGATTATAACATCGTCGCCGTACAAAACGGCAAATGATTCACCGTTTACAAAATCCTTTGCCAAATAGACCGCATGTCCCAAACCCATAGCCTTTTCCTGTATGACATACGTAAAATTCGCCATTCGTGATATTTTCTGAACTTCCTCAAGCTTTTGTTCGTACTTTTTCCCACCATTTTTCAGATGCCTTTCCAATCTTTTATTAGTTGAAAAGTGTTTTTTAACAATGTCTTTATCAGGACTTAAAATAATACATATATCTGTTATACCGCTTTTTACAGCCTCTTCAACATTGTACTGAATGGCAGGCTTGTCTACGATCGGCAAAAGCTCTTTTGGCATAGCCTTTGTCGCAGGTAAATCACGGGTTCCCCACCCGCCTGCAGGAATTACAGCCTTTTTCACTTTCATACTTATGACCATATGCTCTTATTGAGCATCCTCCTATTAGAAATTTCAAAAAATCTCCTTATGCTTTTTAGCAAAACTACAAATTACTTCTGATATATCTACAAGAAGTTAGAAGAATTAGTTTAGAAATAAAAAGTTCTTGATTATTCTTTCCTTTTAAATCCAATACTAGTCTGCCGTTTTACAAAGCCAAAACATCATACAAACTTTTCAAAGGCAGAGAGCATCCGGCGGCTCGCCAGTCTTACTTCTTTCCTTTTACATCTAAATACTAGCCTGCCGTTTTACAAAGCTAAAACATCATACAAACTTCTCAAAGG
>CANQUM010000038.1 GCA_947627045.1 uncultured Clostridia bacterium | reverse complement strand
AAGACCGGGGATATTATCATATTCAGACATGATGGAGAGCTTCTGGTGAAAAGGATCGCGGCGAGCGGGGGAGAGGAGATTGAACGGAACGGTGAGATGATCACTGTTCCGTATGGCTGCTTCTATGTCCTGGGCGATAATGCGGCGGACTCCTACGACTCGCGGTACTGGGAGGAACCGTTTGTAGATGAGGTAGATGTTTCTGCTGTGGTGCTAGGGAATTGACTTGGCCGTCTTCGGCGGTGGATTCCGATACTACTCGGCGCAATTGACAGTTTTTCACATCCGTGTATAATTGTTTTAGGTCACGGCCATAGTTCAAAAGTTAAGGTTGTGACAACATGCCATTTCCGCTGTAATTGATGTGCAAAGCGGTCACGGCACTATCCTTATGTGGGGTTATTTCATTCACACGCTTCTCTGCGCTTAGCAAAGACAACCACGGCGTCAACTTCTATTTAACGTAATCCACGTTACCGGCAAAAACGGTGATAGTAGTGATGCAGTGTGTCCATGAGTGGTGCACATCTCGAAATACAGCGGCCGGTGCAGATAAATTAATGTGAAGTCTACTGATCTGTACTCAGAAAATGAAAAGCCGTGAAATAGAGTTAATAACGAATAAATGAAGAGATTAAGTAGATTTAGAACAAACGATTGACAACTGGTCTAATCTATGGTAAAATTCCATAAACATGTTTATACGGAGAATATTTTTTTAGATATATCAGATAATTTCTTGATAAAAATAAGAAAATCTTATCATTCTGGGCTTGCGGGATGTCCACGACACAAGGACGAAGAATCAAGAAGCAGGGTCCGGGCATAATATGACAGGGGGGAGTCGTTTGGAACAGCAGGCAACAGCACCAAAACGTAAGCCTATTAGGGATTACTTGAGTCAATATCTGTATCTGCGCGAGTTCTTCACCCGGTCTTGGAAAAGTCCGGGGTATTCTTATAGGGTATATTTTGCAAAAAAGTGTCTTAACATTAATGAAATAGCGTTCGATAATTATGTTCGCAACTGCGATGCCGCCGAGGCGGAAGAGCTGTCTCGTATTCGGGAAAAGTCATTTCTTGCCCAGGGAGGGATGCTCCTAAAGGGAGAGGAGTTAACACGCCATTATTTAGATCACGGAAGGTTCCCGAGGATATTGGTGCTGGATGAGTTTACTTTATCTGGGAAAAGATTCAGCGAGTTCATGTATTCGCTGGAGAGAATCGTTGACACAGCCTATGAGAGATTGACGCACCGTGTGCTGGATCAGTATAGCATCATGGCGCTACGGGCGGATCTGTTCTCTGCTGTTGACTTTCTTTCTTATATGGGGGATGCCCGCGGCCCGGTTCTGGAGAGTGCGCTGTTGAAGCGAATGACTTTCAAGTACCGGAAGTATTCGGCAGTTTGGTTTCCCTATATTCAGCGTATGTCGGCTGTGGTCACCAATGATGCGGAAACTGAAAATACAGGGATCATTCCGACCTTTCGTATAAATAGTGTAGCATATCAAAGGCTGGATAGTTATTTAGCAGTTCATCGCACGGATTCTGGTAGTCGCTGGCGTAAAACGATTTGGCATGAAAATGGGACTGAGCTGACGTTTTATCAGAGCAGTCATTATTCTGCACCAAACGCGGTGAATGCACATTTCGCACTTCGTTGCCGTCCGGACGTAACTTCTGAAAAGTATTATATCACGCCCTATGTGTTTTGGAATAGCTTTTATGATCTGCACGATAGAGCATACCAGGACTTTTTTACAGTTGTTGCTTCCTATTGCGCAGATAATGGACTGTCCTATCTGTCTGAAGTGTTTTCATCACCGTACCAGACATTGGCATCTGTTAAGCTACAACTGTTTACTTCCATAGGATCTATATTGTTATTCATGGCGATACTCAATAAAAGCGGAATCGGGATAGGCAGTGAAGACAAGATCCTTTTGAACAGTGACTTAGCCAAGGTTTCACAGAATTTTGGGACCATTCAAGAAATGATGCCTCAATTCAAGCGCTTATGTGGCAACAAAGCGACAAGTGTCCGAATACGCAAGTGGTTTTTAAAGCAGTATAAGCGCATCCTGTTTACGAAGACCAAGCCGCTTGGCTATGACATCGGTGACAATCCTGACCATACTCTTGGCGAGTATTATAGGATGGCAAAAAGATGCTACTTATTAGTTGAACTACAGGAACTAGAAACTCAGAGGACAAGGCGAAAGAACAAAATCCTATATGCACCTTGGTCGCATTATGTTGATGAATCCGTGGGAATTTCAGCTTATCTAAACAATTTTCCCGAGGAGTATTCTTGCTTGGATCACAAAGTTGCGGCTTTGCTTGTCATGTGCCAACAGGGAAAAGGCAGTTTGTGCATTTATCCCCAGGAGAAAGATGTTGTATATCTTAAGACAGGGGAGGCAACGTTTTCGCTTGCATATGAACCGTTGTTTGCGTATCTTCCAGCTTTGGTAAAATTAGAAAAATATTGCCGGGAACATGGGTTGGATGTATTGAATTGGGCGGTTTTCTTCGGCGGCTATCTGGAGCATGAAGTTGATAACCGCAGACCAGTAGCAGAATTGTTCCGTAAGTATATAAAGATTATATATGACAACGGATTTTTGTTAAGCGACTGGCCGCTGGAACTGACGGAATCTGAAGATGACCGGGAGAATCAGGAACTCTATATGCAGGCGGTGAATAAATTGATTTCAGCGCTGTAAAAAAGTAGCCGCGTGATGCGGCTGCTTTTTTGCAAAAAATGTACTAAATTTATCCCAAAAGCGTTCTACATAAATATAGATTAGGAGAAGTGCTATGGACAAGAAGACCGAAAGAGAACAGAGATTCACCAACGTGCTGGATATATTCCAAGGACGAGAGCATGAGCTTTACAGTAACCAGGATATTACAGATGAATCTCAAATGATGTTTCCTGCATACAGATTTGCTTTAAACGCCTTGAAGGGAATTCTGGATAGCACGAAAGCGTGGAATGTTACACGAGAAGACAACGGCAAAAGGAGGGAAACAGCTCTATATGGATACGCAAATAATATTCTGGCGTTTTGCGCTGCCCGTGGGCAGGGAAAAACAAGCGCGATGCTGTCGTTTTCCAGAGCACTTGAAAAATATGAGGATTCAAACCGGGATAGCCAGTTGCTGAAAGACTCGTTGGGTGGGTGGCATTTTCATGTGATGCAGCCTATTGATCCTACGATGCTCCGTAACGGAGAAACTGTGTTGGAGCTTGTGTTGGCCAGGCTTCTCAACGAGATCAATATCAAGTGGAGATCCGGTGCAGATGAGGGAAGAAATAGCAGATCAGAGGATGCGACAGAGCATGGGAAGATTCAGGTGCTGGATAGATTCAATGTTTGCCTGGAGGGTGTTCGTCAGGAAAAGAATGCCGATGACGATCGATTTGGAGGGGATCGTCTTCTGCGAGCGAACGACATTTTTGATATAAAAGATAACCTCCGGGAAATCGTTCTCTATTATCTCAATCTGCTTGGGTGGGATAGAAACAGCGGGATCCTAATTATTCAGTTGGATGACACAGATATGCAGTTTGAAGGTGCATATTACATTCTGGAGGAAGTCCGCAAGTATTTGTCGATACCCAATGTTGTCGTGTTGATGGCTACATATTTGAAGCAGCTTCGGGATTTGGTGGAGCTTCAATACAAGAGAACTCTCGTGCCAAACTGCGGGGAATTTGATGTATTCCACATGGCGGCGAAGTATATTGATAAGCTGATCCCAGCTTCGCAGACGATACATCTCCCTTCGATAAAGATGTGCTGGGAAGCAAGCGAGCGGCCTTCTGTCAGGCTCAACAATGGCGTGGAGAAGGTAGGTGTTGAAGACCTAGAGAAAAAACTGTTTGATTTGGTCTATGAGAAAACGGGATTGGCCTTCATTCGCCACGAGAAATACATCCACGATCTCATTCCGTCAACATTACGAGGTGTGGCCCATCTATTCCGCCTTTTGCTTAGGATGGAGACACCGGAACCGTTGGACAAACTCCACGCTCAATTGGAGAATACCCCTGAGTCTATGCGCCAATATGTGGATGCCAGACTGCGCAGTACATATACCCGCCAGGCCAATCTTCTTCTGTTTGAAGATTATTTTATGAACGATTGGATGGTCAGCCGGGTAGAGGATCCTTTCAGGAGTAATCTGAGAGAGGTGGGAAAAAACAGCTCAAATAGACGTATGCTCCAAGCGATCAAAGAATTGAAGCGCTTTTATTTTGCTGAGGATCGTGAGGAAGGTGAAAAAGTGCCGAAAGTGGCAAACGCAGCGCAGTTTGTCGATTTGCTGGAATGGGTCAGTATAATTGAATCAGATGTGGATAAGTGCACAACAGATGAGGATTTTCGATTCCTCTTTTCTTTGTTGACGTTTTTCTCCATCCAACTACATAAAGCTGCGTTGGCCGATGAGATACGGTCTATTGAGGAGTGGAAAAACCCAAGCACTAAGGGGAACGAAAAAGTTGATAATGCGTTTGGAGACAAGCCCTTGTATTTTCACTATCGCACTCTTTATTCCATGCTCAAAGGCGATATGCAAAGTGCTGCCGGAGTGAATGGGAATGAACCGAAGACATATGAAGAGGCGCTAGCGTCTCTTAGAGATTTCTATATACCCCAAATTGGCGCCAATCCGCTGTCCGATACTGCCACGAAAGAGATGTTGACGGAACCGATAGAAGGGGCAACAGATGAAACTGGCGGCGAGGAGGAAATAAAAAGCGGGCAGCCTAAAGACCAGCCGGGAGCGCATGGATCGGAAGACGAGGAACAAAAAAAGAATAAGATCGTTTTGTTCCCGCGTGGAAGTTACAAAAATAAATGTGACTTCTTATTAAAAGTTATAGAAACATTCAGAGTAAAACCGGATTTTGAGGAAAAACTTAACTGGCCAGAACCCAAGAAACTGTTCATAAAAGATGAAATTGCTGATGGCGGGAGCCAGCAGAAACAGGATGCGCTGGACGGGAAGGATGCCCACATAACAAAGTTTTTTGAAGGACGTTATTATGCATATCTTGATATAGTGGATAAGTTACTATGCCTGTGCTGCAACGGCGATGTCCTGCATCAATTATTTGACAATTTATGGGAAGTGGACGTGAGCAATTTGCCGGAAAAAAAGAAAGCAAATAAAAATCCATATTTAGGGCACATTTTTGATAAACTAGATGATATTCTGGAAGATAAAGATGTAAAGATAAAGTTTGATTTCAAGGCGAAATATAATGAAGTAATAGGCTAAGAAGCAATGAGACTATCTATAAAAACACTCGATATTTTCTTTCGGAGAATCGAGCCGGAAGAGGTGATTCGCGGCGTCATGTCGGGCAGATATGATGATGGAAGAAAGGCTTATAAAGAACTTTTTCAGGCACAGGCTGAGACAACTTTGGGCGGCTATTCAAGCAATGAACAGGACAATATCTTCCAGTATTATCACCAGCGGTACGAGCGGTTTACATCAGAGAAATATGCCCCGCCGTTTTATCTCCTTGTAGACTATGCAAATGATGTGCTGGAAGAAGGGAAAGATGGCCCGTGCTGCCGCTATGAAAAGGTCCTCAACTGGCGGGATGCTTTCTTGCTGATGGGTCAGGATATATTCACAACGGCGTGGCTGGCGAATTTGCCCAAAGGAAGCCGTGCGCCGTTGCGTTTTTCCTGGCCTGCGACAATCCCGGTCAATAATCGCATACTTGACAGCATTACAGACGGCGTTGCGGAAAATCATCTCCATTTCTATGCTGGTGCCTCTACATTTTCCCTCACTTGGTGTTGCATGATGAATCACCCTGATACATTCTTAAAGAATGGACAAGGGTTGGAAAAGTTGCTTTGTATGCATCAATCCCGCAGCGCGCAAGGGAATCTGTGGTCGGTACGAAGGCGCCTCATTTATGCCGCATACATCCGCGCCCTCTTATTTGCAGAACTCAAAGGGGACGTAGGCCATATTATGCAGCCTTTCCGAGTGTTCCACTGTGGTTACAGGACAGATGGGATGGAGTACAGTTTTGTCGGCCGTTATGCGCAGGCGTTGCGGATATTGTATGGACTGAAATTTCCACAGCCAGACGGACGGCTGCCTGTATGCATGGATTATGCTTTTTCCGGCGAGTTAAGCGGTGAACTTGAAGAGCATTCAAGACTGATGGCATCAGAGCGGCGGTTTTTATATTTGTGTTTCAAAAGGTGCTTTGAGCGTACCTTTACCATTGATGAACAGTGGTTGTTTTACATATATCTTCTCATAAAATCACAAATTAGGAGCGAGTTTATCCAGGCGAACCGACAGACTGGATTTCATAATTTTCGAGAGTACGATCAGCGCAAGTATCTTTTGTGGAAGAATTTTCCCGAGTATTGGAATGAAGATTACAGGCAGGCGTTGAACGCTTCTTTTCAGGAGGAAAAACTTTCCTCCTTCGAGGGAAGACTGACACCGAAGGCAGTTGCAAGCAAGACTATCAGAACGGTCCATAGCATCGACCGTGCCAAATTGTATTATGACACAAAGAGCTTTAGCAAACGCTGGCGTATAATCCAGTGGAAGCCATCCTTCAGCATGGTCAACAAAGTCGGAGAAGCCCCCTATTACTTCGCGATGCACTTTCCAAAAGCGAAAGATAAGCCGCTTTCCATTCACAATACAAAGCTGCTGTGCCGCCATGCGGACCTGCGGGATAAGGTAAGGTTGGAATCGATTCAGTTAGCCATAGCGTTGAGCAACTGCGATTACCTTTGTGAGCGGATACGGGGAATTGATGCGTGCTCCAATGAGATTGGATGCCGACCGGAGGTGTTTGCCACAGCCTTCCGCTTTTTAAGATCTTTTCCCGTTGCGTATTACCGCAGATCATATTCCGCGCAAAAGGTTCCGCGTATATCCGCTACATACCATGTGGGTGAAGACTTTCTGGACATCGCGGATGGTCTGCGCGCCATGGACGAGGCAATCCACTTTTTGGGGCTACGCCGGGGGGATAGATTTGGTCACGCTTTGGCACTTGGGGTTGATCCTGAACTGCACTACGAGCGAAAACATCACCAAATCATATTAAATAAACAAGATTTGTTGGATAATCTGATTTGGCTTATACATCGTAGTGTGGCGTTGAATGTGGAGATGCCAACCTATAAACTGAAAGAGCAGCTCTGCTCACTGGCAAACCAACTGTTTGGCGAGATATATAGTCCATATCTGAGCAAGAATACAACCTACACATTAGAGGACTACTACCAGAGTATGCAACTCAGAGGAGACGTACCCTCTGACTATATTTTTGGCGTGCGGATTCCGTCTCCCATCACGGATCCATTTGATTTGTTCGGGGAAAACGACAGTTCACTACTTTACGCGAGATTGCAGTACTACAGAAAACAGAAAAAACTTACGGAACTGTATTGTTGCTATCATTATTGTTTTTCTGCGAAAAAAGCTGGTGAGGAACTCACCACAATGGAGATTACATCAGAGTATATTGAATTGATCTCCAGGATGCAGGAGGCTATGCGTCGCTTTATTAACAGCTATGGCATAAGTATAGAATGCAACCCATCGTCTAATGTGCTGATCGGAACCTTTGAGCGCTATGAAAAGCACCCAATCCTTACATTTAACAATGAAAAGCTTAATTATCCACGACAAGGCGTACAAATGCATGTTTCTATTAATTCGGACGATCCCGGTGTGTTTGATACGACTCTAAAATTTGAATATGCTCTGTTGGCAAGAGCGCTTGGGGAGATGACAACTGCGTCGGGAGAGAGGCAACATTCAGACCGTGAGATTGAAAGCTATCTTCGCAATATAGCTAGAATGGGAAGGGAGCAGAGTTTCCCCAAAGCGTGATGTGTTCTGAATTGGTATAGACCCCGGTCGTATGTACCCGGGGTCTGTGAGGTGACACTGATTATTGGAACGATGGCCACGCGCAGTAATATGAAAATAAAGGCAAGAACATCTCGCATGGTTCATGCGAGATGTTCTTGCCTGTCAAAGAACTCCCTAAATTGGGGAGTTCTTTGTATAATGGGAGAAGAGAATACGCGCGGCGGGATGTGGTGATCACGGATATAGATGCACTGGTGCCGGAAGACCATCTTCTGCGAAAGATAGAGAGGATCATGGACTATGAATGGCTGTATGAGTGGCTGGACCCGTATTACAACTATGAAGTAGGGTGGCCGGGGCCGGACCCGGTAGTGCTGATAAAGATGGTGCTCATCCAGCACTTATTTGGAATACTCTCCCTGCGGCACACGACCACGGACAGGGAGGGGAAACGGACGTACCAAAGCACGTCGGGGAAAAGCAGGAATTGTCCAAGGTGGGTGGCATGCGGTGCGAATGAGAAGGGGCAGAAGCTGCTGACAACGCATATATGGCAGGAACACCTTGATCTGGCGGAGGCATTGCGGAAGACAGGGCGAGGCAAGGAGCTGTATGCCAGTAGAATAGAGATGATTGAGCGCGTGTTCGCGGAAGCAACGGAGAAACATGCGTTGCGGTACACATAGCACCGAGGTCTGGCCCGGGTGACAACCTGGACAAGGCTCAAGTTTTCTGCGATGAACCTTGAAAAGATGGCGGTATGAAGTAGGGAAAACCTTACTTTTCCCATATCTTCTGGCTGTTTCACGCCCTCATGCAAAAACGCACCGGTTTCTCTACCTGAAAACGGCTCCTTCTTTGACAGTCTAAGCGGAGCGCTTACCGCGTTCCGCTCCCGTTCTTTTCCTTTACCATGGTCAGGGCGATGCGCTTTTTCACCGGGTCCGCCTCCACCACCCAGACCTTTATCATGTCCCCGACTTTTACCACGTCCGAGGGGTGTTTCACGAACCTGTCCGACATGCGGGAGATGTGGACCAGGCCGTCCTGGTGGACACCGATGTCCACGAACGCGCCGAAGTCGATGACGTTGCGCACAGTGCCGGTCAGCTCCATGCCGGGCTTCAGGTCCTTGATGTCCAGCACGTCGGTGCGGAGAGCCGGGGCGGGTAGCTCCTCCCGGGGGTCCCGGCCGGGCTTTGCAAGCTCCGAGAGCATGTCCTCCAGGGTGGGCAGGCCCACATCCAACTCCGCGGCCAGCTTCTCCAGCCCGTATTCCTTCGCCCGCGTACCTATCTGGGGCACACCACTGTTTCGGATGTCGCCCAGGGAGAAGCCCAGAGCCTTCAAAAGGGCCTTGGCGCTGTCGTAGCTCTCCGGGTGGACGGCGGTGGCGTCCAGGGGCTCCCGACTGTCCGCCACCCGGAGGAAGCCGGCGCATTGCTCGAAGGCCTTGGGCCCCAGCTTGGGAACCTTCTTCAGGGCCACCCGGGAGGGGATAGGGCCGTTCTCCTCCCGCCAGGCCACGATGTTCCTGGCCAGCACGGGGCCGATGCCCGCCACGCGGCTCAATAGCTCCGCCGAGGCGGTGCTCACCTCCACGCCCACGTCGTTGACGCACTGCTCCACCACCCCGTCCAGGGCGGCGGACAGCTCCGCCTGCTTCAGGTCGTGCTGATACTGGCCCACGCCGATGGCCTTGGGGTCGATCTTCACCAGCTCCGCCAGGGGGTCCTGCAGCCGCCGGGCGATGGACACGGCGCTGCGCAGGGACACGTCGTAATCGGGGAACTCCCGGGCGGCCAGGGGGCTTGCGGAGTACACGGACGCGCCCGCCTCGCTGACGATGGCGTAGGCGGCGCCGGGCAGCCGGGGCAGGAGGGAGACGATGAACTGCTCGCTCTCCCGGGAGGCGGTGCCGTTGCCGATGGCGATGGCCGTCACATGGTGCCGCCGCACCATGCTTTCGATGAGCTTTGCCGCCTGCTCCTTTTGATAGGACTGGCCGGGAAGGGTGAAGTATCCCACGCCCGTCTCCAGCACCTTGCCGTTTACGTCCACCACGGCCAGCTTGCAGCCGGTGCGGAAGCCCGGGTCCACGCCCAAGATGACCCGCCCCTTCACCGGCGGCTGCATGAGGAGCTGGTGGAGGTTTTGGGAGAATACCCGAATGGAGGACTCGTTGGCCCTATCCGTCAGCTCGCCCCGCAGCTCCCGTTCCAGGGAGGGGAAGAGGAGCCGGTCCCAAGCGTCCTCGCAGGCCATGGCCACCTGCCGGGCGGCCCCGCCGCCGCCCCGGACGAAGCGCCGCCGGATCCGGTCCAGAACGCGGTCATCCGGCACAGAGAGGGTCACTTTCAAAAATCCTTCCCTCTCGCCCCGGTTGACGGCCAGCACCCGGTGGGCGGCCATGCGGGGCACCGGCTCCTCGTAGTCATAGTACATCCGGTAGACGCTGTCCTCGTCCTTCGCCGCGACGGTGGTTATGACGCCGTCCCGCAAGAGCATCGCCCGCAGGTCCTTCCGAAGGGCCGCGTCGTCGCTGACCGTCTCGGCGATGATGTCCCGGGCCCCGGCGAGGGCGCTTTCGGCGTCTGGTACATCTTCGCCAGTATATTTTTCCGCCATGGCGGAAAAATCTGTTCGAGACTGGTTCAGAAGCAGCCACTGGGCCAGGGGTTCCAGGCCCCGCTCCCTGGCCACCGTGGCCCGGGTCCGGCGCTTGGGCCGGAAGGGGCGGTAGAGGTCCTCCAGCTCCGCCAGCGATTTGGCGGCTTGGAGCTTTTCCGAGAGCTCCTCCGATAAGACGTCCTGCTCCGTCAGGGCCTTCTCGATCTCCTCCCGGCGCTTTTCCAGTCCCCGCAGGTACGTGAGCCGCTCGGCGATCTGCCGCAGGGTCTGGTCGTCGATGGAGCCGTGGGCCTCCTTTCGGTACCGGGCGATGAAGGGGATGGTGTTGCCCCCGTCCAGCAGGTCGATGACCGCCTGTATCTGCCCGGGGCGCAGAGAAAATTCCTCCGCTATGGTCTTCGCATGATCCATGGTATGTGGTTCCTTTTCAATGGCCTCATTTTGGCATGGGTGTCATTATAGCAGGGTAATGCTTTCAACGCAAGCGAGGGGAGGACCGAGCCTTTGCTTTCCGCAGGCCGGCAGCCGCTCTTGCATACGGGCTGGAAGGGCGGTATATTTGATGGGTGAAAGCGCGTTAGCACGGATTGGGAGCGCGCTTATCCCGGGCCGCAATATGAATATTCCCTGGATGAGGAGGCGTGAGCATGAAAGGCAAGTTCATTAAATTTGTTCTAAACAGGGATGTAATGGGTATAGCGCTGAAGACTTTATACGCCTGCATACTTTCCTATGTGGGCTTTTGGCTGTGGCAGATCGACCCGAAGCTTTACTTCCCGGTCGTTTTTGCCGTTTGGGTCGTTCTCTTTATCTGCTTTGAGTACCGCCGGAATCGGCCTTTCTTTGCTGCCGCGTTTTGGCTGGCCCTTTTGAATCTTACTGTTTACGCATCTGTGCTGTATATCCGCTGGGACACCAATGTTTTTAAGTCCTATGCTGACTGGGTGTGTATCCTCTATGGCGCGGCCCTCATCCTGGGGCTGGTCGTCTCGCTTATTAAGCTGCCGCGAGCCAGGAAGCCGGAACCTTCCGCCCCACTTTTCCGTGAGCGGACGTATGACTTGGATCGTATAAGGCAATATCTGTCCAAGACGAACCAGGTCGGCGTCAACGCACCCTGGGGCGAAGGGAAATCCTTTTTGATCCGGGCTCTGACAAATGATGAAGAGGTGTCAAAGGACTATGTTTTTATCCAACTCAGTCTTCTGTCCTGCAACGTGGATGACGTACAGGGCATCATTCTGAACAAGATCGAACAGCTCTTGGCCGAAAATCGCATTTTCTCCAAATACTCCCGCCAGCTGCAGCGCATGAGCACAAAAGGCGGTCTTCTCAGGGAGGTGGGAGAGATATTCTATACGCCTGACTATTCTTTTTCCGAGGCGCTTATGGGCCTTACCAAAGAGATAGAGCAGATGGATAAGCGGGTCGTGATCGTTCTGGAGGACCTGGACCGTATCCATGACGGCGCGACTGTGCGAAAACTCATGAGTATCATGGAATGGCTCTCTGGCGAGCGCATCAAGGTCATCTATCAATATGACGCGGACAATCTAAAGCGGGTGGATCCGCGACTGGATCGTGCCTATCTTGAAAAGTATATCCCGTATACCATTACGCTGACGGAGATCCCCTTTTCCGATATGCTCCGCTATGTTCTGGAACAGCATAATGAATACGGGGAAGTTATTTCCAAAGAGGACTTTTCCTACCTGGGCCGGCCCGTGTATCTGCTCTATCACGTCAACAGATCGGTCGAAACATTTTACCTACAGCTGCATATCGGCGGCGTCACGGTGCGGCAGGTCGAGCACTACCTTCACGAGGTATATACCATATTGAAGGGTGA
>CANQUM010000037.1 GCA_947627045.1 uncultured Clostridia bacterium | reverse complement strand
TGGTACGTAGCAGAAAACTGGTGTAAATCTACTATTACCATTGAGAATATGCTGTTTCTGCGGGAGTTTGAATCTTCTGTGTGATGTTTGCTTAAAACACTATTTTAGGAAGTAGCGAATATGGATTTAAAGTTAATTCGTGCCGATGTGAACGATGCTGAACGTCTTTGGCAAATGCAGGTCGAGGCTTTTATGGAGATGTATAATAAGTATCAGGATACGGAGACAAGCCCAGCCACCGAGCCGTTAGACAGAATGATTGAACGGCTGAAACAGCCCTTTACGTATTACTACTTCATTCAAGTAGATGACACTGTTGTGGGTGCTATAAGAGTAATTGATATGAAAGAACCGGATAAAGCGAAAAGGATATCACCCATTTTCATAATGCCGCCCTATCGAAACAAGGGCATAGCTCAGAAAGCTGTGTTGGAGGCAGAGAGAATACATGGTAATTCAAACTGGGAGTTAGATACCATATTGCAGGAAACCGGCAACTGTCATTTGTATGAAAAGATGGGATATCGTCAGACAGGGAAGACTACGGCAATCAACGACAAGCTGACGCTGGTATATTACAAAAAGGATTAAGCCAAATTTCAGAATTGCTTTTTATATGGATAAGGTATAAGCAATATTCACATACTTGTTAAGTTTTTTCTCGTTCCGTGTGCTGTTTTTGAAAAATGTTCTTTGCTATAATATTACTATAAAGCTCAGGAGGTCGCTTATGGATATTGGAAGGACAATAAAGGAGTTAAGACAGAAAAGAGGAATTACTCAAGAAGAATTTTCGGAAGTACTGCGAGTATCTGTTCAAACGGTTTCCCGTTGGGAAAACGGCATTAATGCTCCAGACTTGTCAATGCTCCCCCAACTCGCTTCATATTTCAGAGTAACCACAGATTATTTGCTGGGCTTGGAAAGGAATGATACTATGGCAAAGCTGATTAAAACTAAGGAGGTTTTTGAACTTACTTCCAAACAGGAGGCAGAAGAAATGGTGCTGAAATTCAAGGGTGAAAAATTCCCTATACTGAAAGATTACAAGATTAACGCCGACGAAGATAAGGTGATACTTGAGGTAACCAAAGAATTTAACACCGATTTTGAGAATATGAAATTCAACTAAACAGGTGTTATGGAACTATATCACACTTTTTTATTTATTCAAGCTCCAGTTTATAACCAAGAAAGATTTCCTGTTTGTATCAAAATCAGCAGGAACATAGAACCTACTTTTTAAGTGGGTTCTTTTCTTTTGTAAAGATAAGTATAAACATCATTATAACCATAAGTATAGCAGGAAGACAGCTCTTAGCGTCAGTAAATCCTATAGCTTTACCGCTTATGTATGTTTGAATCGCATTTGCCTGATAATTTATATTAAATACTGCTGTTATTATTCTTGTAAAGGCAGCGGAGAGAAATACAGTAGGTATTCTCGAAAGTATAAGGTATTTAAGCGGTACTCCCTCAGAAAGCGATTTCAGCTGAAATAAAACGCAAACTCCTCCGAATGAAATAAATGCCGAGATAATAGGAATTAAATCAGCATTAACATACATATCGACAACGTAGGTTATTTCCAGCAAGGGGAGTACGTCAAATTTAATTGAACTGAAAAAATTTAAACCCTTTAATATTCCTACAATTGATGCAAACATAAGTATCATAGAGCAAATCATAAACATATTCATTGATGCGCTCTTAACAGAATCAACTATCGACGCTCTTGACTTATCGTTAGATATTTCATTTATTTTCGGCATTTCAACAGCGTGATTTAAAACTATTGCAATAACACAATTTGATAAGAAGTTTGAAATACAAATAATAAAGCCGATTGCCTTTGATGAAAACATAGTAATGCCGACTAATCCTATCACAAATGAAGGTCCTGAAGCAAAACAATAGCATGACATTATTTCTGCTGTGAACTTGCTTATTTTACCCTGTGCATATAGATTATTAAGTAGTTTAAATCCTATCGGATAGCCACAGATATTACCCAATAGAAATACAAAAAAAAGGTCGCTGTCCATTTTAAAAATATATTTTGATATTAAATAAAACGGTTTGCAGATAATTCTGTAGCACCCTGATTTTAAAATAAGATCGGAAAACACCATAAACGAAAACAGCGACGGAATAATAACAAACAAGCATCTGTTCAGTGCGGAAGAAATCTCTTTTGAAACTTGTGCAGACATTGCAATTGAAAGAATACCGAAAGCAATAATTGAAATATATATTACAGTATTTTTTATTTTTTTCATATAGTGAATGCTCCTTAAACATTTGGAGTGTACATGTTTTTAAGCTAATAAATGTATATGTCAATCAAAATAATAATATAATTAATTAGTTTGATACTTAGTATTTTTATAGCAGAACGGAGTGAATCAATGAAGGACTTAAAGCTAAATAATTTTCTAGGCGAGATAACGGGAACAGCGTCCAATATAAATATTTATGGAACGAAAAAGGTTGTTATAGAGAGTTTTAGAAAAATCTTAGAATGTAACGACGCATTAATTATAATTAAAACCTGCGACAGCAGAATAAGTATCTGGGGAAATGAGCTGATACTGACATCCTATTCCTCTGGGTATGCTGAAATAACAGGTAACATTGACAGAATTGAGATAGACGAGAAAAAGAGTAAAACGACTAAATGATTTTTAGGAGAGAATATAGTGGCACTTAATTTTTTGATAGGAAAATCTGAAATCAAAATTAAAAGCGATAATCCTACAGGTCTTGCAAATGAATTTTCAAAGCGTAATATCCCGATAAAAAGAATTACTTCAAAAAAAGGCGAAATGAGCGTTTGTGTTTCATTTTTAAAGCTAAATATAATAAAAGAAATATGCAAAAATAAAGACTGCGATATAGTATCAATAAAATCAAAAGGTATATTGCCAAAGCTTTACAGATACAGACTTAGGTACGGAATATTTGCAGGTATAATTATATCTCTGATTTTAATTTTCATTTGCTCAAATATTGTTCTGAAAATTGAGATCAATGGCGGAAACAGTGAGTTAAATTCTGAAATAATGGCTCTGCTTAAACAGCAAAACATAAAAGTAGGCAGATTTATACCCAATATTGATTTTTCAAAAGCTGAAAGCTATATGATGCTGAATTCTAATAATTTTGCTTGGATAACGATTAGAAACAGCGGTGCAAATTTAGTTGTTGACGTACTTGAGAAAACTAAGGAACCCGAAATGGACAAGATAAGACCGGTTACAAATTTGATAGCTGATCACAGCGGAGTGATAACAGACGTTAATGTGTATATAGGTAAGTTGCAAAAGGTTGTTGGAAACAAAGTAAAAAAAGGCGATATTCTGGTAGCTGGAAAGTACAGAGCTGAGTCAGTTGACGAGAGTAAAAAAGATAAGGCCAAAATGATGCTTTTTCATTCAAAAGGCGAAATATATGCAGACTATGATGAAAGCATCTCATTTGAACAGAAATTTATGGATGAAAGGGAAATAATTATAAATGATGATAAGACAAGAAAATATTTTACTATATTTGATTTGGAAATTCCTATTTCAATAGGCAAAAAAGTAACAGGAAATTATATTCTGAAAGATAGCAGAAAAAATTTTTCTTTCCTTGGATTTAAGTTACCGATAGGCATATCAAAGAAAATATATGACAAGTATTATTTTGAAAAAGTTAAGCTGACAAAGAAACAGGCTAAGAGAAAACTAAAGAGGAAAATAAAACTATATGAAAAAAATTTTTTGAAGGATAAAAAAATCATTAATAAAAAAATAAAGACAAGAGTTACAAAAAAAGGTGTAAAAATGACCGTCAAATATAAATTGAACGGAAATATTGCGGTTGAAAAGGAATTATTGACAAAATGAATAAAATTACTTTATTTTTTCTAAAAATTATGGTATAATAATTTTATATTAGAATCAAAACTGTTATGCTAATATTAAAAAACACAGTAATATAAAATAATAGTAACGTTCTATCAGTTGCTTAGCAGGAATTTAAAATTTTTTATGGCAGGGTGAATAAATGGTTGAAAAAATTGTAAATGTAGATTCAATGGATTCAATTTTAAATATTTTCGGAAGCTTTGACGAAAATGTTAATTTGATTCAAAAACAGTATAATGTTGTGATTTTAAGCAGGGGTACTGATATTAAAATAACCGGCGATGAGGAGAATGTTCGCAAGGCAGAGCAGGCAATTGAATCATTGATACTTCTTGCAAATAAGGGGGATCAGATAAATGAGCAAAGCATAAGATATGTATTTTCTCTTGTCAAAGAGGGAGCTCAGAAAGAACTTACTAAATTAAACGACGACGGTATCTGTGTTACAACAAGCGGTAAAATAGTCAAGCCTAAAACACTTGGGCAAAAGAAGTATGTTGACGCTATCAATGATAATACAATAGTAATAGGAATAGGCCCTGCCGGAACAGGAAAAACATATCTGGCAGTTGCAATGGCAGTAAAAGCGTTCAGAAATCACGAGGTAAACAAAATAATTCTTACAAGACCTGCAGTTGAGGCAGGGGAGAAGTTAGGATTTCTTCCGGGTGATTTGCAGGACAAGGTCGATCCTTATTTAAGACCTCTGTATGATGCACTGTTTGAGATGCTCGGTCCCGACACTTTTGCAAAGCAACAAGAGCGAGGCTGCATTGAAGTTGCTCCGCTTGCATATATGAGAGGCAGAACCTTGGATGACGCTTTTATTATTCTTGACGAAGCTCAAAATACAACTCCGGAGCAGATGAAGATGTTTTTAACACGTCTTGGATTTAACAGTAAGATCGTTATCACGGGAGATATAACTCAAATCGACCTTCCTGACTCTGCAAAATCAGGACTTATTCAGGCATCAAAAGTGTTAAAGAATGTTGATGATATTTTTATTACTACCTTTAACGAGAATGACGTTGTAAGACATAGATTAGTACAGGATATTATTAAGGCATATGAAAGATTTAATAATGACAAGAAAGGAAATAAAAATAATGGGAAAAACAAAAGTTCTAATAACAAATAATCAAAAGGACGTAAAAATACCGGTAGGAATGAGACTTCTCATCAGAAGAAGCTGCAATGCAGTTTTGGATAATGAAAAATTTACAGATGATGCAGAGGTCAGCGTTACATTTGTAAACAATGACGAAATACGCAGACTGAATAACGAATACAGAAGCATTGATAGAGTAACCGACGTTTTATCATTTCCTCTTGGTGAGAACGGTGTCTACGATTTCAATAATGAAACGGGTGCATATATGCTTGGCGATATTGTAATTTCTATTCAGACAGCTTTAAAGCAGGCTAAACTGTATGGCCACTCACTAGAACGTGAAATAGGCTTTTTAACTGTACATTCAATGCTTCATCTATTAGGTTATGATCACGAACAGGGCGGAGTAGAGGCAAGAAATATGCGTGAAACAGAAGAACAGATACTTGATAATCTCGGAATTTCAAGACAAAGCTCTTATATAACTGAATAATATGTTCAAAAGTTTTATAAAAAGCTTTATATATGCCTTTAAAGGAATAATTTCGGCAATTTTAAACGAGTGCAATATGAGATTTCATATTGTTGTTACGGCGTATGTACTTTGGTTTTCAAGATTTTACGATCTAAGCAGAGTTGAATATGCGATCCTGTTTTTAGTTATAGCTATGGTCATTGTTTCTGAATTAGTCAACACAGCTGTTGAATCTGCTGTTGATATGACTTCA
The DNA here is from genome assembly GCA_947627045.1 of uncultured Clostridia bacterium. Classification (GTDB taxonomy): domain Bacteria; phylum Bacillota; class Clostridia; order Oscillospirales; family Ruminococcaceae; genus UMGS1601. The sequence continues at coordinate 6,665 of CANQUM010000037.1, read as the reverse complement.
AAATCTTATAACAAATATGCTGAGATTTCCAAAGACGCCGCAGCGGGTGCAGTTTTGATTTCTGCAATTTGTGCAGCAGCGGTTGGGATTTTGTTTTTTGCCGATCTTAATGTTTTATACGAAATTTTTAATTATTTCAAACACAGCTTAATTAAATTTATGATGTTAATTTTATCAGTTGTTTTTAGTATAGCTTTTATATTTTTCTTATTTCCGGCAAAAAAGAAAAAACAATAGGACAATAACAAGGAGAAATAATGATGGGAAGCAGAACGGCATTTGTTTCAATTGTCGGCAGGGCAAATGTGGGAAAATCATCACTGTTAAATAAGATGGTGGGAGAAAAAATTGCAGCTGTCAGCAGTAAGCCTCAAACCACAAGAACAAAGATAACAGGTATTGTTACAAAAGGGGATACTCAATATATTTTTATTGATACCCCGGGTATGCACAAAGCCAAAACAAAACTCTCAGAGTATATGGTTGATAATATCAAAGAAGCTGTTAATGACGTCGAGACTGCTATTTTAATGGTAGATTGCACAAAGCAGATAGGTGAGAATGAAATTAGCCTTATAAACAGCTTTAAAAATTCAGGCAGAAAGGTTATTCTTGCAGTTAATAAAATAGATTTACTGAATGACAAAAGTATGCTTATTGAATTATTGGATAGGTATTCAAAATTGTATGATTTTGAAGAAATTATTCCCATCAGCGTTTTAGAAAATGACGGAATTGATCTGCTTTTTAAAGCAATTGATAAAAACGTTCTGAATGAGCCTCATTATTTCCCTGATGACGCTATAACAGATCAGCCGGAAAAAGTTATAATGGCTGAAATTATAAGGGAAAAAGCATTGCGTAATTTAAGTGATGAAATACCACATGGAATTGCAGTGGCTATTGAAGATGTCTCTGAGCATGATAATCGTAACAATGAGCCTATATTGGATATAAGTGCTGTGATCTATTGTGAAAAGGAGTCTCACAAGGGAATTATTATAGGCAAAAAAGGTATAATGCTTCAGAAAATCGGTAAAGAGGCAAGGTATGATCTTGAAAGATTTTTTCAAATTAAGGTAAATCTTCAGTACTGGGTAAAAGTAAAAGAAGGCTGGAGAAACAGAGAGGGAATCATCAGAAACTTTGGTTTAACCAATAAATAACATTAGAATGAATTACCTCTCATAATCATCTCAAAGTTGATAACTATAATAATATAAAACAAATTCAAGGTAGGTATTATTATGGACAAGCTATGGGATACATTTTGTAAAACGGGAAAAATTTCAGATTATTTGAATTATAATAAATCGAAGGCGAATCGTGAAGGGGATAAATTAAATGCTGCTGACAACAATGGGAGTAGTGATAGGGGAGAGAACTTACAGTGAAAATGATAAATTTATCAACGTTTTTACCAAAGACTACGGAATAATAGAAATCACTGTAAAAGGCGGCAGAAAATTAACTTCTAAAAATTCAGCGTCCACTGCACTGTTTGCATATTCAAAATTCTGTGTCAGCAATAGGGGAGATAGATATTACTTAAATAGCTCAGAAATTCAGTACTCATTCTATAACCTTAGACTGGATATAAAAAAACTTGCTCTGGCGTCTTACTTTGCAGAGCTTTTAAAATATACGGTATTATCATATGATTCAGACGAGTCATATGAAATTATTTTAAAACTATTTCTTAATACGTTATACTATTTAGAAAAAAACACACATAATATAATGCTGCTTAAATCTATATTTGAATTCAGATTATTGTCTGAAATAGGACTTATCCCTAATCTTATCGGCTGCTGTGTATGCAATGTGTATTCACATCCAAAAATGTATTTTGATATTCATGCAGGAAAACTCTATTGCGGTGATTGCTTTTTGAATAATGATGGTTACAACATTGTTGCAGTAAACGAGAGTACGCTATCAGCATTGAGGCATATTTCTTTAGCTGATTTGAATATTTTGTTTAACATTAAGGTTTCAGACAGACTCTTAGCAGAGCTTAATAAAATTACCGACAAATACGTTATTGTTCATATAAACAGAAAATTCAAAACTCTTGATTATTTTGAAAGTATTTCTTAAAGACATAAGGAGATTAACATTGAAAAAACTAAACAAAGACTTTATAACTCTTGAATTACATAAAATATTAGAGCTATTATCAAATGAATGCTCAAGTAATATGTCAAAGAGTCTTGCACTAGATACAAGACCCGAATTTGATATTGTAACTGTAAAAAGAGAAGTTGATAAAACAGATACTGCATTCAATCTTTCTGTAAGATTCGGAACGCCGATATTTCACAATATTTCAGATATAACTGACAGTATAAAATTAGCGGATTCCGGTTCATCTTTATCGCTTAAAGAATTATTAAAAGTAAAAGACGTACTTATTCAATCTCACGAGCTTATTTCTTACAGAAAACAATTCTTAGATGAGGAAACCTCACTTGATTATCTGTTTGACAGTATTTTTCCCAATGAATATCTTGAAAGAAAGCTTCAGTCAACAATTGTTAATGAGGAAGAAATTGCAGACGATGCAAGTCCTGAGTTAGTCAGAATAAGAAAAAAAATAAATCAGTCAAGCATAAAAATCAGAGAAAATTTAGAGAAAATGATACACTCTAAATCCACGCAAAAATTCCTTCAGGAAACTATAATTACCGTTCGTGACGGACGTTTTGTTTTACCTGTTAAAACAGAAAACAAAAACGATGTACCGGGACTTATTCATGCGACCTCAGGAAGCGGTTCTACAATATTTGTCGAACCTATAAGCGTCGTTGAAGCAAATAATGATATTCAGATTCTTTTAGGCGAAGAAAAGGACGAGATCAACAGAATTATTTCACAGCTTTCATCTCTTTGCGCTGAATTTAAAGAGCAGTTTGAATCAAATATTAACGCAATAAAGCAATTGGATTTATACTTTTCAAAAGCAAATCTTGGTGCAAAGATGAATGCTATAACTCCCAAAATTACTGACAGCGGAGAAATTATTCTAAAAAAGGCAAAACATCCGCTGATAGACAAAAACAAAGTAGTTCCTATAGATTTCTGCTTGGGAAATGAAAATCAGGCAGTAGTTATAACCGGTCCTAATACCGGAGGAAAAACTGTAATATTAAAAACAGTTGGTTTGCTTACGCTTATGACAATGTGCGGGCTTTTGATCCCTGTTTCGGACGGAAGCGTTATATCTATCTTTAACAAAATTCTTGTCGATATAGGAGACAGTCAGTCAATAGAACAGAGTCTTTCAACATTCTCTTCGCATATGAATAAGGTTATTGAGATCATTAAAATTGCTGATGATAGATCTCTTGTTCTGCTTGACGAGCTTGGCTCGGGAACCGACCCTGTTGAAGGTGCCGCACTGGCGGTATCTATAATAAACAAACTGAAGGAAAACGGAGCAGAAATTGTTACAACAACTCACTATCAGGAACTAAAAATGTACGCATTGGAAACGGACGGAATTATAAATGCGTCCTGTGAATTTGATACAAAAACGCTCCAGCCGACTTATAAACTGATATTTGGTACACCCGGAAAGTCCAACGCCTTTGAAATTGCGTTAAAGCTGGGAATGGACAAGGATATAATAGAAACTTCAAAAAAGTTTATAAACAGTGAAAATAGGCAGTTAGAAAGCATTCTAGAAAAGCTTGAAAATGAAAGGCAGAGATATGAGAAAAATAGAATTTCTGTTGAAAATCTAAAAAATGAAGTAAGCAGTTTAAAAAAAGAACTAGAAAACGAACGTACAGCGTTTGAGGAGAACAAGCAAAAAATTCTCGACAGAGCAACCCGTGAGGCAAACGCTATAGTTACCAGAGTTACAAGGCAATCTGACGCCATTATTGACGAGCTTGATACGATAAGAAAGCAGAAAAATAAGGACGATTTTGAAAAGAGAGCAATTGAAGCTAAACATCGTGCAAAAAGAACTTTGAACAGATTGTATAAAAAAGCAAATCCAGTTAATGGTAAAGCTGACAATGAATATAAACTACCAAGACCTCTAAAAAAAGGCGACAGTGTAATTATTACTGACACAAACGGAAAGGGAATAGTGGTATCACTACCTGACAGCAATGGATTTTGCTACATTCAGGCAGGGATAATGAAAACTAAAATACACATATCTAAACTTCGATTAAACGAGGAAAATATCACTTTGAACAATAAGAAAATTTCCAGCAAGGTTTCTACAAAGAATGTTCAGTCAGTTGCAGAAAGAAGCGCCTCAATGGAATTGGACATAAGAGGATATACTGTTGATGAAGGAATATATGAAGTTGACAATTTTATTGACAATGCAATTATGTCGCATATAAATGTTATAACTATAATTCACGGTAAAGGAACAGGTGCTTTAAAAAGTGCCGTGAGAGAGCATTTAAGGCATCATAAGCAGGTAAAATCCTGTCGTCGCGGCGTTTACGGTGAAGGTGAAGACGGAGTTACTGTTGCGGAACTGAAATAGCAGCTTATAAATTTTGTTTTATAGGCTGTTTTTTTAATTTTTTGGTGTTGACAAACGCAAGGGAATAGTGTATAATCAATATATAAACTTTCACTAAATAAAAATTTAGTGAAAGTTAGGGCAGTGTTTAAACGAAGGAGTTGTTTATATGAAACCCGAATATTCAGCGGATTGCCCTGAATATTTAAAAGATTTCCTAATGAATCTTAAATTGATCCGCAACCGTGCTGAAAGAACTGAAGAAGCATACTACATTGATATCAGAACATTCCTGAGGTATTTAAAAATTAAACATAAAGATGCATCTGACGAGGATTTTTCTAAAATTACTATTGCCGATGTTCCATTTAAGTATATTGAAAATGTTTCTTTATATGATGCATATGAGTATTTGAATTATTTAAAAGACATAAGAAAAAATGATACAGCTACTCGTGCAAGAAAATCTTCAGCACTTAAACAGTTTTTTCTTTATTTACATACTAAGGCTAAACTATTAGATAAGAATCCATTAGATGATTTAGAACTTCCGAAAATCAAAAATAAACTGCCTAAATATCTGTCATTAGACGAGTCTTTGCAGTTATTAAAAAACATAGATTCTAAAAATAAAGAACGAGATTTCTGTATGATAACTTTATTTTTAAATTGTGGAATGCGTCTTAGCGAGCTTGTCGGACTTAATCTTAACGATTACAGTAAAGAAAATCGTACACTGAGATTATTTGGAAAAGGCAGTAAGGAGCGTATAGTATATCTTAATGACGCCTGCATAGATGCTTTAAACAGCTATTTGTCAGTGCGTCCTACCAATTCCAGAGATCCAGAAGCTATATTTCTTTCTCAGGCTAAAAAGCGCATTGACAAGCGCAGAGTTCAGCAGATAGTTGAAGAAATGCTGAAGCGTGCAGGTCTTAATAATCTTGGAATAACAACTCATAAGCTAAGACATACAGCTGCTACATTGATGTATCAGCACGGCGGAGTTGATCCGCTTATCCTTAAAGAAGTTTTAGGTCATAAAAGTATCGCCACTACTGAAATTTACACACATCTTTCCAGTGAGAACTTAAAAAGAGCTGCTGATGCCTCGCCATTGGCGAATAATAAAGCTCCTAAAAGAAAGGCAAAAAAATAACAAATAAAAATTAACCTCTTGTGAAATTTCTCACAAGAGGCATTTTATTATTTTTTATAATCATTTCTTATAAAAGGCTCGTTAATTGCTTCATTGATAAGCAAACCGTACTTTTTCGGGTGTCTGTAGGCATTACCATGTACTTCGCGCTTTCGGTATTCACGGATTTCATCTAAAGGAAAATCGGCAATAAAAATCCCCTCTGCCTCCCCTGCTTCTACAATCAATGTATCCCTGGAATCAGCTTCGCCGGGACGATATGCTATGCAATCAAATGCAGAAGAATGCCCATTACAGTCTGGCTTTCCCTTTGGATAATTTGTTGTGGCAATACCTACCATATTTTCATATGCTCTCGCTCTTAACTGTGAAAGCCTATTTATCTCCATTGGACAAGCGTTTGGAACTAATATTATCTCAGCACCTTTAAGCATTAAAATCCTTGCGCTTTCGGGGAATTCTCTATCGTAACAAATCATTGCTCCAATCTTTACAATGCCTGTATTAGTGTTTAGATTGGCAACAAAAAAGTCATTTCCTGATGTCAGAACTCTTTCATCACCGAAATCACAGGTATGAACCTTTGCATATGTTAAAACAGCTTCACCCAACCTATCAATTAAACATATTGTGTTTCTGAAACCACTTTTGTGTTTTTCAAGAAATGTTATTCCAATAGCCATATTCAGTTCTTTAGCAAGACTTTGAAAACATAATACAAAACTACTGTTCGAAGTTATTGCCAATTTGTTAAGTTCATCTATACTTTCGGGAATATTATAACCGCACGACCACATTTCAGGGAAAAGAGCGATGTCTGCACCCATTTTCTTTGCACGTCTGCAATAATCTATTCCTTTGTTCAAGTTACCTTCAAGGCTGTTTTCAGGAAGAAGCTGCAAAAGTGCAACTTTAATACTGTTTTCAACACTTACCACTGAAATTTCTCCTTTCACAAAATTAGCCCCCTATTACACAAACAAAATCGGTAAAGGAGGCAAAAATCTACTTTTT
>CANQUM010000036.1 GCA_947627045.1 uncultured Clostridia bacterium | reverse complement strand
TGCCTTTGGAAAGCAAGATGTTTTCTAAGGCGGCAGATAAAAGCCTTCTAAATATTCCTAAATATATGCCCAGTGGGTATAATTGTCCAAACTAGGCAACCCCCAATAGCTGTTTCTCAGCTTCCATAGCTGAGACAGCGGTTGGGATTGTCAAAGTTGTGATTATTAAAATTTAATATTATATTACGCTATTTATTGAATAGCCAAAATCCCGACAAGCCATAAGAGTTTGCCGGGATTTTGTATTATAGAATTTGTAAAAAATATTAAAAATAAGTGTTGACAAATTACTTTTTATTAATTATCATAAGGATAGCGGATTATAGATTTTAAATAATAGTTTTTATATATTGATTTATTTTTTTGTGGATAATATATGTATTAAAATTATTATGAAAAATATTGATCGGTTATGAATTATCACTATTAGAATATTAGGAGGAAAATATGGGTGTTTTAAAGAAAATAACTAGCTTTGCAACGGCTGCAGCAATAACTTGTACAGCCATTAGTATGTCTGCATTTGTAATTGGTACGGCGGCTGAAAGCATTGTTATTAATGAGGTTTGTCTTGGAAACAGCGGTGAAAACGGAAATCTAACAGATGTCAAAGCAGTTTATGAAAAAGACGGTGAAACTAAAACTGAGCTTTGCGATTGGATCGAGCTTTATAATCCAACCGATTCTGCAATAGATATATCCGGTTATCAGATTAAAAAGATTGATTTGGATGCAAAGGATAAAACAGAAACCATCAACGGTACTGCAGTAGTGCCGGCAAATGGTTACCTTGTGTTGTACTTAAATAAAAACTTGGACACATCTATGGCTGGCTCAAAGCCGTATGTTGCTATGAATATTTCAAGTGGTGGTTTGGATTTGGATTTGCTTTCAAGCACATCTGAAAGTGTAAATAAGTTGACTGTGCCTTCTCTTGTTGATGATACTACTTATGCAAGGATCCCTGACGGTGATGAGAACTGCAAGGTGGTATTCCCAACGCCGGGTGAAAGCAATAATAATGCTAAGTCAGCTATACAGTCTCCAAAATTTTCAAGAGAGAGCGGTGCGTTTGAAAGCAGTTTTGATCTTGAGATCACCGCAGAGGAGGGTTCAGAAATATATTATACCACTGACGGAAGCACTCCTACTGACAAGTCAAATAAGTATGAAGGAAAGATTAATGTTGTTGACAGAACCAGTGAAGATAATGTTCTTTCTGCAATAAGCAAGGAAAAATTAACTGACGGCGACCATTTTGGCTGGGATAGAAGTGATGCGCCTACGGTCAAGGTCGATAAGGCTACGGTTATCAGGGCTGTTGCTATTAAAAATGGAGATTCAAGTAATGTTGTTACAAAATCATACTTTGTCGGAAAGACAAATGAAACATATTCAGGTGTTCCGATAATGTCTATTGTTACCGATGCAGATAATTTATTTGGCGATCAGAACGGAATATATCTTCAGAAAAACTGCACTAACAAGGGTAAAGAATGGGAAAGACCTGTGCATATTGATTACATAAAGAATAATGAAGCTGTGTTTTCACAAGAGTGCGGAATAAGAATTCAGGGAGGATATTCAAGAGGAGAATATCAAAAGAGCCTCAGGCTTTATGCAAGAAGCGATTACGGGGAAAAGAGCTTTAATTACGATTTCTTTGACGGCAAAGCAAAGGATACAGAAGGTAATTCTATTACATCGTTTAAGAAAATCACACTCAGAAACGGCGGTAATGACGCTAACTATGTAAAGTATAAAGACTCACTTTTGCAAACCTGCGTGCTTGACAGGAATTTCTCAACTCAGGCAAGCGTTCCTTGTATTGCATTTATAAACGGCGAATACTGGGGAATTTATACTATGCAGGAAGATTATAACGACGACTATGCACAAAGTCATTTCGGCGTTGATAAAGATAATGTTGTAATGATAAAGCCTGATACTGAAAATAATAATGCCCCCAAGATAGAGGAAGGTATGGACGAGGACGTAACTCTTTGGAATGATTTTGTAAGCTATTTTAAGGATTCTTCAAAGGATTTTTCAAAGAAGGCGGATTATGAAGAAATTTCTAAGATGATAGATTTAGACAGCTTTGCCGATTACGTTGCAGCGGAAACATATATCTCAAACGAAGACTGGTCAGGTAAAAACTGGGAAGTTTGGAGAACAAGAACAGTTGATACAGAGACCGGAGGAAAGTACAGCGATGGTAAATGGAGATTTATGTTCTATGATGTAGAGATGGGAGCATTCCTCTGGGGAAATGATGGTGAAAGCTCTGAAAATGACAAGCTTTATCAGATCTATAATGGCGGAAGAGGGAACAATGATCCTATTCAGACATTAGTTTACAAATTGATGCAGAATCCTGATTTTGCACAAAAGGTTTTCGATAATATTGAAGACCTTGCTAAAACCAGCTACGAGCCTAGCCGTGTTATGAACATAATGGCAGAGCTTCACGATTTGTATTATCCTAACTTAGAAAAGTATTTTCTTAGATTCCCAACAGGTGCAAATATTGGGAGTGCCAATGATTGCGAAGGATGGATTAATGTATTTTTTAACGGAGGAAATAACAAAGGCTATACCTATGTTGCAAGAGATGTTTATGCACTGGATATGGTAAAATTTAATCAGGCGATTGTAAAATGTGAAGCGTTAGATTCAAGCGATTGCGTCAGCGGATATTCTGAAATGAATTCTAAATTGAATACACTTAAAACATTACTTAAAAATTCCAGTTCTAGTTACAGCGTTAAGCAGAATTCTTATAAGAATTTTTTAACTGCATACAACAGTTTGGTTCTAAACAAGAGTGGTGAGGTGAAAAAGCTCTTGTTTGAAACGGTATCTATTAAGAAAAAAGATAATTACAGTGATGATCAATGGTCGGCGTTCAAAACGGCATATGATGAGCTTGTTGATATTTATAATAATTCTTCTGCCGACGATAATCAGAGAACAGCCGCTATTAACAAATTAAAGGCTGCAATTGAAAATCTCGGAACAAAGAAACTGCCGCCTTCACCTGGAGCGTCTAATTCAAGCAATACTCCTGCACAGAAGCCGGGAGTGCCAGCAAAGAATAAAGTAGTACCCTCAACAGCAAATTCAGCTAAAACTGCTTCACAGCTCAAGGCAGAAAAAGCAATGCAGCAGGCAAAGATAAAGCGTCTTAATGTAAAGAGCAAGGCAAAGAAGAAGATAGTTGTAAGCTGGAAAAAGGTTAGTAAAGCTATAGGATATAATATACAAGTTTCCAAAAAGAATAAGTTTAAGAAACCATTATATGATAAGTTTACAAAAAAGAAAAAAATCACAATAAAGGGAAGCAAAATCAAGAGTAAGAAGACCTACTTTGTAAGGATAAGAGCATATGCGACTTATAAAGATTCAAAAGGTAAATTAAAGAAGGCTTACAGCAGTTGGATCAAGAAGGCAAAAAAGGTTAAGGTTAAATAATCAGTAAGGGTCATTTTCTCGTTTAAGAAAGGGTTTGCGGATTATGTTAAAGACGAGATTAATAAGTATTTTATTAACGCTTGTTCTGTTTGTTCAGATACCTATTTATGCAGGTGCTGAAATGCAGTTAAAAGAGCAGGAAGTGAAATCGAGTACTGAATTAATGGATGTTACGGAATACATTAATTCATACATTCCATCTGAAGATTTTGGCGTACGAACTATTGCAGGTTCGAATATTCAGCCGATGGAAACGGACTTAGATTTACCTGCTAAGTATGATTCCAGAGAGAAAGGATACATAACAAGAGTCAAGAATCAGGGTTCTTACGGAACCTGCTGGGCATTTGGTGCAATATCTGCGATGGAAGCAAATATAAATAAACAGGGGTTATATCAGGGAACGCGTGAATTAGATTTATCTGAAATGCACCTTGCTTATTCATTTTATAATCGAAAAGATGATCCGCTTGGTAATACCGCGAAGGATAAAAATTTTGCTTTAGAAAAGAGTTGGCTCGACAGAGGGGGAAATTCAATATCAACAGTAATGCATCTTGCACAGTGGTCTGATCCTTTGACAGAAGAACAGGCTCCTTATTCTAGGATACCAACTGAGAGTGATGAATATGGTTCACCGGGATATAAGCTGAAAAATGCAATAATTATTCCTGAGAATGACATAAACGCAATCAAGTATCATATTATGAAATATGGTGCCGTATCTGCCAGCTATTTTGCAAATTATAATGAATTTGCTTACAATCCGCCGTATTTTTATTCTTTTGGAGCCCCCAATCATGCAATATCTATTGTAGGTTGGGATGATACAGTAAAAAAGGAATCTTTTAAAGGTACTACTAAACCTTCAAAAGATGGCGTATGGATAGTTAAGAACAGTTGGGGAGAAAGAGGCTCAGAAAATGGATATTTTTATATGTCTCAGAGTCAGAATTTAAGCGAAGTAATTGCTTATGAATGTATGCCTGGCGATGAATACGATTATAACTATTTCTATGATGGATCAAGCGATAGTTATTACGCTTTAATTAGCGGACACAATTTACAGGCAGCAAATATTTTTGAAGCTAAGAAAGGTGACAGCAAGCTGGCAGAATACATAAAGGGTGTGTCTGTTTGCATAGCAAGCAGCAATGCTGATTGTGAGGTCCAGATATATACAAATCTTAAAAGTAATTCTGATCCTGAAAGCGGAACCCCTATGTTATCAGCCCCGGCAAAAATTAGTGTTGATTATCAAGGAGTTTATACAGTACCGCTTGGTGAAAAAATAGAAATTAAAAAAGGAACAAAGTTTAGTGTAGTAGCAACTATAAAAAACCATAAAAACAGCGGTTTAAATTCCAGTATATATATAGCCGAAGACTCGGACAATCCATATGTCAAGACAGAAGAATATACAGAACCTAATCAGAGCTTTTTAAAGGTTGCAAATGAATGGGAAGATTTACATGGTTATCTGAATCGTGAACGCTGTGCAAGAATAAGGGCTTTAACAGTGGTTGAGAATGATGAACGTAAGTCTGTCAGCGACGGAAATATTACTCTTGACACTTCTGAATACACTTATTCGGGCAATGAATGTAAACCTAAGGCAACAGTGGTTGTTGACGGAAAAAAACTAACTGAAACTGTCGACTACAAAGTTACATATTCAAGCAATATAGAAGCAGGTAATGCGACTGTCAGAGTTTCTGGCATTAATAACTATAAAGACGAAAAGGATCTTTCATTTAAAATAAACAGCCTGCCGCTGACGGAAGAAATGGTTAGCAGTATAGGAAATCAGACATATACAATAAACGGTTCCAGACCGACGGTTACTGTAAAGCAAGGTACAAAAACTCTGTTAAAAAATAATGATTATGATGTTACATATTCTAATAATAGCAAGGTCGGGACAGGTACTGTAACAGTAACCGGAAAAAAGAATTATTCGGGTTCTGTAAAACGAACATTTGAGATTCTACCTTGCAAGCTTACTGAATCTATGGTGAATGATATAGAAGCAGTAGAGTATACAGGACAGAGTATAAAACCAAGTGTTAAGGTATTTCATTCTTCGGCAATCCTGTCAGAAGGAACAGATTATACTGTTTCATACGGTGAGAATGTCAATGTTGGAAAAGGAACAGTGATTATCAGCGGAACAGGGAATTATACTGGAAATATTACTAAGGAATTTCAGATTTTAGAACCGCCTAAGACTTATTATTCGATTAAAGCCAGTGCTAAGTCAGGCGGAAGCATAACCCCATCGGGAGAAATAAGTGTTGAAGAGGGTGAAAGCCAGAGCTTTAACATTATAGCGGACGACGGATATTTTATAGATGATGTAAAAATAGATGGAAAAAGCATAGGTGCTGTAACTGAATATACTTTCACGAATGTGAACAGTATTCATACAATTGAAGCTGATTTCAAGGCTCCTGTTAAGGCGGAGAGAATTGAGTTAAGTGAAAATGAAATAACTATGAAAGAGGGAGAGAACCATACACTAACAGCAAAAGTAAAACCTGATGATGCTTTAGATAAATCACTTTTATGGGAGTCGTCAGATAAAGATGTTGTGTCAGTGAATGGCGGTGTATTGACAGCAAAGAAAGCAGGAATTGCAGTTATCACAGTTAAAAGTCTTGACGGCAGCAAGGTTACAGCTTCCTGCAAAGTTACAGTAACTGAGTTGAACAATGATAAAAACAAAGCTCCGTCTTCTGATTCAAAGCCTTCTAACAATTCAACAAAGCCTAAAAGTCCGTCAAACATTAAGCAAAAACCTATTAATGCAAATAAATCAACGTCGGTTATTAAAGTTGCTAAAATAAAAAAGGTAAAGTTAATTGCAAAGAAAAAGAAGTTGAATGTAAGTTGGAAAAAGGTCAGCGGAGCAACAGGCTATGAGGTTTTATATGCAGCTAACAACAAGTTTACAAAGAACAAAAAGACGGTTAAGGTCAAGAAAAACAAAGCAACACTTAAAAACCTGAAAGCAAAGAAGAAGTATTTTATTAAAGTAAGAGTATACAAAAAAGTAAAGGGCGATACTTACTACGGTGAGTGGAGCAGAGTAGTTAAGAAAAAGACTAAGTAACAGCAAAAGCGTTCAGAATTTTCTGAACGCTTTTTGTATCTTTGCTTAATTATTTGAATCTTTCAGCATAGCTTATATACTTTTATAATTAGTTCTGATAAAATCATTCAGACCGCAGAAAATCGTTAATGCAACCTGCTTTTGATAACCCTTAGACAGAAGCAGATCAGCCTCTTGCTTATTAGACAGAAAACCACATTCAACCATAACTGACGGGCATTTGGAATAATAGAGAAGATACAGGTCTTTTCCTGCATTTTTTATTTCTCTGTCGTTGTTTTTTTGCAATTTATTTCTGAAGGTATTTTGAAGTGTTTGGGCAAGCGATTGACTAAGCGGATTTGTCTCGGTATAGAACATCTGTGCACCGCTGTATTTAGGGTCAGTAAACTGATTTTGATGGATAGATATTGCAACGGCATTTTCGTATTTGTTAAACAGTGCAAGACGGTTGCTCATATCTGACTTTTTCTGTTTTGAAATACCTACTATACCCGGGTCATAAATTGAAGTGTCGGTTGTTCGAGTAACTTCTACCGAATATCCGAATGTTTCAAGCATAGCTTTTAGCGAAAGTTCAATACTGAGGTTTATTTCTTTTTCCAAGGCGCCGTTATAAGCAGAACATCCTCCGTCAACTCCGCCGTGACCTGCGTCTAAAATGATAATGGGTTTTGAATCGTCAGATGTAGAAGAAGTTGCAATTGCGTTTTTATGAGCATTGTAGTTACTGGGAATATCTGTGCTTATGCCATGCAGAAAGCTGTAAATTACGATGTATGAGAATATAACACCTAAGGCAGCATATATTTTTCTTGAGCTTTTAACCAAAATAAATCGCTCCTTTTCGTAAAATGAAATTAATACATTTTATGAAAAAGAGCTTGTGATTATGAGTAATCAAACAAAGTTATACATTCTTTTTACTTTTATAAAACAGCTTAGCTTTGACGTCTATATTATTATATCCGATACTGTATCCTATCTGACAGGCAAGAGGCATAACAAGCGGTAAAATTATAAGAACAATAAACGAATAGAGAGGAATAGAAGATAAAATCAGCATACTGTGGTCGTTGACTGTTTGATATTGGGCATTTGTTAAGAACATATCGAATATGGGGTAAAAATATACGTTAAAAACAGCGTACAGCCAAAGCGGGGCTTTAACGATTTGAATTTTTGCTAAAAACAGGGCAATAACTCCTATATAGCTTGGAATCGAACCAACAAATCCTATTTTTAATCCAAGATTTTTACAATCTTCTCCGCCGTGAAACTTAACCAAATTTTTCATAGTTTCGCTTACCTTAAAACCGTAATCTCCGAAAATCATTCCTAGAATCAGAATAAAGCAAAGACCGAAAACAAAATCATTTAGAATTCTGGCCTTATCGTGGAAAACTACCCAGAAAATCATTAAAACCAGGCAGAAAAAAGTTGCAAGCAAAAATCTTAAAAGTCCCTTTAATACTATTTTATTCTGTTCTTTTTTCATAAAATAACCGTCCTTTTTTATGCAGACTGCATTGAATATTTTTCTTTATAATTTTTGAAATTTTTAATAGTATAAGAATATTATACAATCTTTTGAAGTTAAAAACAATATAATTTCAAAAATATTTATAACATATCAAATGAGCAATTGCAGATAATATTATAAAGAAAGGATTTGATAATATGTTTGATAGTTTAAAAAAAGACACTATGATGATAAAGTCAGTTGACGGAACAAAGATATATCGTCCGAAGGTATTAAACCCGACTTATGAGACTTATGTTGTTACAGACAATTATACTGATGAACAGGGGAATGTTTACAACAAAAGTGAGGATAATATAATTCTTTCAAAAAACTTCGTTGACCAGAATCATAAATAGTATTGAAGCCTCAACCTCATGGGGATTAAATATAAATCAGAAAAGTGTTTTTTCAACCTCTTGCAGACTTCACATCAGCTTAGTTTTATGATATAATTTAACTTAGACAAATTTTTAGGAGTGTGAAGTCTGTGAGCAGGGTTGCCTTAATAACCGGTGCGTCAAAGGGAATAGGTCGAAGTATAGCAATAGAACTTGCCAAAATAGGTATAAGTGCTGCAATTAATTATTATTCCTCTGATGAAAAAGCAAAAGAGCTCCTTGAAGATATAAGAAGCTTCAATAAAAATGTAAATATTTATAAAGCAGATGTTTCAAACGAATATGAAGTATCAACAATGATACATAAAATTGAGTCTGATTTCGGGAAAATTGACATAGCAGTCAATAATGCAGGAATTTCGCAAATCGGTTTATTCACAGATATGACTTCTAAAGAGCGTGACAGAATGATAGGTGTAAATCTCATCGGAGCTATGAATGTGTGCAAAGCTGTTCTGCCTGGTATGATCCATTACAAAAAGGGCTGTATTATAAACATATCTTCAATGTGGGGAGAGGTAGGAGCCTCATGCGAGGTAGTATACTCTGCAACAAAGGCAGGGCTTATAGGCTTTACTAAAGCGCTTGCAAAGGAAGTCGCACCAAGCGGGATAAGGGTAAACTGCATTTCACCCGGAATTATTGATACAGATATGAACGCAGAATTGTCTCAATCTGATATTGATGAACTTATAAACGACATTCCGCTGAAAAGAATAGGAATGCCAAATGATATTTCTAAAGCGGTTAAATTTCTTGTTTCTGATAATGCGTCATATATAACAGGTCAGATACTAAGTGTAAACGGGGGAATAGTTATATAAAAATATACAAAGCAAATCGCCTGAGCATAATGCTCAGGCGATTTGCCGTTTTGGGATATATAAATTTAGAAGGATGATGTCTACTTAACTTTAACCTTTCTAATTTTTTTGATCCAGCGGCTAAATACCTTTTGCGGTTTGCCGTTATTTTGCTTTCTTCTTAACGACCTTACTCCACTTGCCGTAGCTTGTATTGCCGTTTACGGTTTTATATGCTCTAACCTTTACAAAGTATTTTTTCTTAGATTTCAGTCTCTTAAGAGTTACCTTGTTCTTCTTGACTTTAACCGTTTTCTTGCCCTTTGTAAATTTATTATTTTTAGCATACATAACCTCATACCCTGTTGTTCCGCTGACCTTTTTCCACTTTACATTTAGTTTCTTTTTCTTAGCGGTTAGCTTAACGGATTTTACTTTGGCGGGTTTTGGTACGGTAACTTTGTTTGTGCTTGGGTTTGTCTTTTTGTTATTTTTTGGACTGACAGTTTGATTTGGCTTGTTTGAGTTGTTATTAGATGTATTTGATTTCTTTTCAACAAGACCTTTAATAGCGTCCTCAATTGCCTTTGCGAAAGCGTCAACTTTATCCTGATTAGTTATATCAAGATCTCTTGAAACGGCAGCTATAGCGTCCTTTAACGCTTTAACGGATTCATCAGTATACTTGCTTAAATCCAATTTATCAGCTTTTGCAATAGCTTCGTCTACAGAGGTGTAATTAGAAGGAATATATTCTGGATTTTCTAAAACATTCAAAGCATTATTAACCTTGTCAAGAGTAATGCCTGAAAATTTATCATTGTTATATTTTTCAATAATTTCTTTTCCTGAACTTACAGCATCAGTAAATTTCTTATTATAATCCTCAGTGAATTTACTTGTATCAGTGGTTTTTTCTATAGTCTCTTTAAGTTTATTTATATCATCCTCACCAGCGATATATACAACATTTTCATCTGTCAAATAGCTAGCATTTCGAAGGGTTGTTTCTGTTTTACTGTCTTTTATAACATAGTAGGTTGGGTTACTTTTTGAGTCAATAGATTCATTATTACCGTTATTTGCACCTTTAGCCCCAATTGTACTTAAATCAGGTGTGTAGAAATACATATCAGAAAGTGAAGGACAATTACCAAAAGTTTGATTCGGTATATAATCAATATTTCCGCCGATTATTACTGTTTTTAGTGAAGTACAACCGGCACATAAGTTCGATCCAAGTCCGTCTTCAGATAGTACATTTTGAAATGAATCAGTTATTTCTTGTCCATCTTCTATAATAATTTTTTTTAGTCCTGTGCAATTACTAAAGGTTGCAGGAGGACGTCCCATTCCCTGACCACCAATACCTGATTTATTAAATGTAACATTTCTGGAAATTGTTACTTCTTTTAAAGTGTCAATTCCAGAAAATGCACCGCCACCTATAGACATATCTTCGTGCATATTAATTGATTTAATTTGAGTATATGCAAATGCGTTTTCTCCAATTACATTTAAACTATTAGGGATTTCTTCAATATCAATATTAATATATTTAAATGCACAAGCGCCAATTTTTTTTAGTGTTGAAGGTAAATATACTTTTGTTAATTTTGGATACTCAGCTACTTTTGAAGAAAAACCTGCAAAAGCACAATCACCAATTTCTGTAATGCCTTCATCAAATACTACTTCTTTAATTTTACTTGAATATTTCGCGTAATCCCAATGAGTATGGCGATAATAAGGCGCTTGCTCCATCTCTCCATTACCAGTAAATTCAAGCAATCCTGTTGATTCGTCGAATGTCCATTTTATATTCTCGCCTCCATCTTCATTTCCGCAGAATCCAAATGGAAGTTCGTCAGCGAAAGTTAAAGATAAAGAATTTATTGAAAAAGATGTTATTAACATAGTACTTGCTAAAACACCTGTTAGTATTTTTTTAAAACGTATATGCATGGCGATACCTCTCTTCACAAATTCACTTAATGTTTAAAACGCCATCATTATAACTAAAAAATGGAAAACTGTCAATACTTTTTTTGTTAAATAATTTATATAATATGGTAAATAATTTATTAAGCTGGAAAAAACTAAGGACTTTTACCTTATATTATATGTAATTAGAAAATTATATGTCGAGTGTGTTGAAAGAAATTACTAAAAATTTATAAGAAGTTTATTGAAAATCACTATGTAAAAAATATATTTGAATTTTTATATAATAAAATATAAAAATATTATTATGTTTGAAAATGACTAAATAAGTTTATCTGTAAACAAATTATAAACATTTTATGTATTCAAAAAAATCATTTGACTTTACATCCTTTATGTGTTAAAATATACAAGCCGCATATTTTCGGTTGTTTAAGTAAATGTCTTTTATCATTTCACCGAACATAGCGAGTTCTATTATAAAGGTAGGTGCGTTTTAGAATGTACGCAGTTATTGAAACAGGCGGAAAGCAATATCAGGTTCACGAGGGCGATGTTGTTTTCGTTGAAAAGCTGGACGTTGAAGCTGATGATACGGTTACCTTTGATAAGGTCGTTGCAGTTAATGCAGATAACGGTATTACAGTGGGCGCTCCGTATGTTGAGGGTGCAGCGGTTGAGGCTAAGGTTCTCAAGAACGGAAAAGCTAAGAAGATCACAGTTTTCACTTATAAGCCAAAGAAAAGTGAGAGCAGAAAGATGGGTCACAGACAGCCGTACACACAGGTTAGAATCGAATCTATCAAGGCATAATGATTATTGCAAATTTTTTTAAAAACGCAGATAACAAGTTGCTTGGCTTTCAGATAAGCGGTCATGCGATGCAGGACGTTTACGGAAAGGATATAGCTTGTGCAAGCGTTTCTTCAGCGGTTATGCTGACTTGTAATATGATTACTGAGGCGTTTAAGTCTAATGCCAAGGTGAGCGTTGAGGAAAACGAAGTTATGCTGAAGCTTGTTGGTTCAGATGATAATGCCGAAAAAGTTCTTTTAGGTTTTTTGACGCATATGTATTTTTTATCAGATGAATTTTCAGGCAAGATTTTAGTTAATGTTATTGAGAAATAGCTTTTAGTGAGCTTGCTTATGCGGGCGGAAAGGAAAGGTTACCTATTATGATTAGAATTTCAATGCAGTTTTTTGCACATAAAAAAGGAATGGGTTCTACAAAGAACGGACGTGATTCAGAGTCAAAGAGGCTCGGTGCTAAAAGAGCAGACGGTCAATTTGTTCTTTCGGGAAACATTTTGGTTCGCCAGAGGGGAACGCACATTCATGCAGGTATGAATGTTGGACGCGGTAAGGATGACACATTGTTTGCAACAGCTGACGGCGTTGTAAAGTTTGAAAGACTTGGAAGAGATAAGAAAAAGGTTTCTGTTTATCCTCAAGCGTAAAAAGATTATTTGATCCCTGAGCAATACTGCTTGGGGATTTTTTGTTTTTGTAAATATTTTGTGTTATACTATATATGTTTTATGTATATATGAACCCAACTTGAAATTCAGGGAGTGTAATTTATGTTCGTAGATAAGGCTAAAATTTTTATAAAAGCAGGCGACGGCG
>CANQUM010000035.1 GCA_947627045.1 uncultured Clostridia bacterium | reverse complement strand
TAGACCCCGCCCTCAAAGAAAGCTTCCTTGATTTTGATTTTACCTCCGCTGCCTGTTACAAACAGATTAGACACCCACGAAACTAAGGTTATCGAAAGCACAGAGCAAATGACGTTTGCCATAAGCAAAATTCCAATTCTCGAAATTGTATAAAGTATTTTTTCTTTCATATTAATCACCATATCTTTTTAGTGTGAACACTATTGTTAATAATATTATAACATATTAGTATATCTATCGCAACTTAATTTCCCAAATTAGACATCATTCACATTTTGTGTTATACTAACAATAACGAAACGGAGATAAATTATGATTAAAGCAGTTATTTTTGATATGGACGGTCTTATGATTGACACCGAAAAGCTGCTTATGCGGTTCTGGATAGAATCTGCTGAGAGCTTTGGTTTTTATATGACAAGAGATGACGTCCTTTCTATAAGAAGTCTTGCAGGTAAGCTTACAGAGGCAAAGCTGAAAAAACGATTCGGCGATGGATTTGACTATCAAAAGGTTCGTGTTAAACGAATTGAACTTATGAACAGCTACATACTAAAAAACGGAATTGAAAAGAAAAAGGGTCTTGACGAGCTTTTAGAATATCTGAAAAATAACCGATATAAAACAGCAGTTGCAACTGCAACAGATTTAAAACGAGCTTCAATGTATCTTGATATAATAAATGTAACAAAATATTTTGATAAGATTGTCTGTGCAACTATGGTACAAAACGGAAAACCTCACCCTGATATTTATTTAAAGGCCTGCGAAGAACTTGACGTACTCCCCTGCGAAGCTATAGCTTTAGAGGATTCCCCTAACGGGATTATCTCTGCATACAGTGCAGGCTGTAAGGCTGTTATGGTTCCCGACCTATCAGAACCGGACGAAGAACTGAGAAAAATTTTGTTCAGGCGAATCGACAGTCTCGACTTGCTCATTGACGTTTTGGAAAATACATAAATTCAGATTATTTGACTTTTTTGTGTAAAAACTATATAATGACGTTACCGTCAGAAACAAGACGCAAGAGATACGGTAAGTTCTGTCTTTTTAATAATACCTTTATAAATCAAAAGGAGGAAATGCTCGTTAAAGAGCGTAATCATATTATGAGATACAACGAAAACGATTCTGTAAATAATGACGGAACATATCACATTAAAGGTGATAAAAACAAAGAAAACTTCACAGATTATTATGATAAAGCTTTTAATGAAGAGCCACAAGATGAGGAAGAACTCGGTGCAGAGTTTGCAAAAGGTTTTCACGAAGAAATTAATATAGATGTAGATCCCTACAGAGATTCAAGAAAAGAAAACCCCTTCCAAAATCCCAATTACAGACGCTCATATAACGACAGATACTATGACGGCCAAGACGAGTATAATTATTATGAGCAGAATCCTTATGACGATTACAGTAGAAATCAAAGAAAAGGAAATGGACAAGCCAATATGAATAACAATGATTTCGGTTATGAAGACCGTTATACTAGAAGAAGTCAGAGTCAAAACAGAGGTAATCAGAACAGAGGCAATCAAAACAGAAATTACCCGAACAGAAATCAAAATCCTCCGCCTAGACAAAACGGCAATTACAGGGAAAATCAAAATTACCGAAACAGGAGAAGCCCTCAACCAAATAATCATCGGCAAAGAAATTATGACAACAGAGATTATGACAGAGGTATTGACAGAGATTACAGACAGCGTGAAAGATATGACGATTTTGACAGACAGGATAGAAGAAATAAAAAGGGCAAAAAGAAAAGAAAATTCACATTCAAGAAATTTTTGCTTATATTGATTCTTTTAATCCTTATTATATTCGGATTGCTGTCAGCACTTATTCTGCATTATATCGGACTTATGAATCTTGTAGACACAGGCGACAGAGTTCCAAACTCAGCAAGCGTTATTTCATCAGATAATGTTGAAAATATACTTATCATCGGCAGTGATTCAAGAACCGAAGACGAAAGAGCACGTTCTGATTCTATGATTCTTTTGTCAATAAATAAGGAAAGCAAACAGCTTGTACAGACATCATTTATGAGAGATATGTATGTTGAAATTCCGGGATTCGGAGAAAATAAAATCAACGCCGCTTTCAATAACGGCGGTCCCGAGCTTGTTATGGATACTATTGAGCAAAATTTCAATATTCAAATTGACCACTATATACAGATAGATTTCTTCTCATTTATTGATATTATAGACGCTCTCGGAGGACTGGATATTGAAATCACAGATGCAGAAGCGCAAGCTATGACTGATCCATTAGGCGAACAAAACAAATATCTTGAAAATGACAGAGGCACCGACTATCTCAAAGAGGGCGGAAAGATTCATATGAACGGCAATCAGGCTCTTGCATATGCAAGAATCAGGCATATTTTGGGAACGACTGGAACAGATTTTGGCAGAACAGACCGTCAAAGAAAAGTTTTAAATATGATTATTGATAAAATCAAAGGAGCAGGAATTTCAAATATAAACAAAATGCTTGAAAATGTTCTTCCTCAAATCACTACTAATCTGACAAAGAACCAGCTATACTTTCTGTCTCTTAGAGCGCCGTTTATTCTAAGCTATGAGCGTATTGAGATGAGGATTCCTTACGGAGATGAGGACAGCACTTCAGATAAGAGATACTGGGAATACGGTACAGGAGCAGGAGGATCATCAATACTAGTTGTAGATTTTGAAAAGAATTCGGCACTGCTGAGGAAAACCATCTACGGTTATTAAACAAAATGCAAATTCAAAAAATTCAAAGTGGGTGTACCTTTTGGCACACCCACATTTATTTTACAGTAAAAATAAAAACTTCACGCTGAAAGCTCCCCTATGGACATAAATGAACATAAATCCGCAATATTTCTCTTATGCCACTCTCTGCGCATAAGAAGTTTTTAAATTCACTGATAAAATATAATATTCCAAAAGCCGCTTTAATGTGACAAATAAAGACTCATAAAACATAATAAGACCGATACATCAATAATGTATCGGTCTTAGATATATATTCAATTTGTAATCTGAATCGCATCTGTATCTGCTCAAATAATCGGTTTCACTCTTCCGACTACCCTAACAGTCTTAAATCATTCAGTCTTAACACTTCATCCGCTAAGCTCCAACAAATTTTTGAATATTATATTGCTTTATTTTTTCAGTCTTGATAACTTACATCAATGCTGCTTGAAAATCGTTGACATTTACTTCAAATTAAATTAAATCTTTATCAGTAGACTATATTCTGAGCTTAGATTTCGTTCACAGTGCAACTAATTTACAAGCGCCTCATTGATGAATCCTCTATTGCCATTGGACTCACCTCTTTAATTCTAAATTTTAATCATTCGGTCTTGATAGGATTTACTTCTTTTTAACATTCCTATCACACCCTTTCATTTTTAATTCTAATCAACAGGATTTCTCAGTTAAAATCTTAACTGTTCATCGGACCTTTCTCCTTTTTTTAATTTAACCTGTTTTACATTTTTCAATACCTTAATCAGCACATCGGACTATCTTCCTTTCAAACAATGCTTAGGCTTTGAAATAAATCTTAACTGTTCATCGGACCTTTCTCCTTTTTAATTTGACCTGTTTTACATTTTCAATACCTTTATCAGCACATCGGACTATCTTCCTTTCAATTAATGCTAGGCTTTGAAATAAATCTTAACAGTTCATCGGACCTTTCTCCCTAATTAGAATTTTTGAATCAAGGCTTGAAATAAATAACTTAGCTCCCGCTGTTTTTATCTCTTCCTTTCTTCAACTATACTATAACACATCTTATATGGAATGTCAATAGTTTTTTTCAACTTTTTTATAATTTTTTTATTTAATTTTACTTTTACAAAATCTGCTTGACAATTAAAATTATATATATTATAATATAAATGTTGTGGTGATTATATTCACCATAACTTTTTTATTAAAATGAAAATTGTATAAGTTATTCAATATCATCTTGGGAGGTTTAATTATGAACGAAGAAATGGATATGCAGCCTGATCTGTACACATTAGTTGACGAAGAGGGTCAAGAGCAAATGTTTGAACTTTTGGATTCTCTTGATTATGAGGGAGAAACATATTATGCTTTAACGCCTTATTTAGAAGATGCTGAAGCCATTCTTGCTGACGACGGCGAAGTAGTTATTCTCAGGTCAACGTATGAGGGCGATGAAGAGGTTCTCGTTTCTGTTGACGACGATGATCTTTTCGACAAACTGGGCGATATGTTTATGGAGCGCTTTGCTGAACTGTTTGAAGATGATGATGAGGAGGATTCTATTGAAATCGAAGGCAGCGACAGAGTAGATCTTGAAAACGGCGAAGTTGATCTGACCGATACTGACGATTGATCAATACGCTTTAATTTGTCGAAAATTACCGCTTGTATACTCGTTTTTCAGGTGGTATAATACTAACAGAAAGAAAAATTTTAAACTAATACTTTCTGCCTTGTGCGAACAAGCACAGTTTTTATAATCCAACACATAGAATAAGGGAACTAAGCTCTGACTGAAGATTGCAGACCTCCCGGCTTTTGCCGGACGAAGGGAGCGTGAGGCTTTCAGGCCGTTACCCACCTGCACAAGTGCGGGTTTTATTCACTGTGCGACGGCAAGGCGGATATTTTAGAAATTTAACTGCTCATTTGCTGTTGGCAAGTGGGCAGTTTGTTTTTAGTATCAAAAAACGCCTTCAAATTTCTTTAATCTTCAATAGTAACTCAGTATTGTTTTTTCAAAACAGCTAACAGTGCAGTTGTAACAACTCCTATAACAGTTCCTGTTACAATTGCAGATAAAAGCAAAACAGGTGCATAAATAGAAAACAAAGGCGTTCCGGTTGCTATGACCGCAACCGCAAGCTGACCTGCATTGTGGAATATCGCTCCCAAAACAGATGTTATCCATATTTTCTTTTCGCCAAAAGCGTCTATAGTCAAAACCATAATTGTAAACGCCAGTATTCCTCCGACAATGCTGAATGAAAAACTTAATACGCTTCCTGCAAAAATGCTTGCGAGGATAATTCTCATAATAAGAATAATAAATGCCTCTCTCTTTCCCAAAATGACTATTGCTACAAGTGTTACAATATTGGAAAAACCAATTTTAACCCCTTGAATGGGTATAGGCGGAAGTGCCGCCTCGACCGTAAATAGTATCAGCGATACAGCAGTAAGTATTGCCATTGTCGTATATTTTTTAAGATTTACAGATTTTTTTATTTTCAAAGTTTTTAATGAATCTTTCTTCATACTATTCACGTTGCCTTTCATAGATTTGCAATTCTATTCCCATACTGATTAAAATTATAATTCAGCGTCAATATCAATTTTCTTATCACCGTCGTCAACCTTTATAACCAAACCGTTCGGTACACATACTATCGGCAGCAGACTTCTGTCGGTCTCTCCCTGCTTAACGCAAATCTGATTTTTGCAATTTGCCTCAACGACTGATATTTTACCGTTCTTTATGCGTACAATATTGTAATTATCACCGTTTTCGACAGTAAATTCATCGTCCTTATTTAAAATTACTGTGCGAACCAACTTATTATCTGAATATATTTTAGCTGTTTTTCCTGTCTTATTTTCAGAAAATTTGATCAAAATTACACATATGGAAACTACAGCTAATAATGTAAACAGAGAAATCCATAATATATTAGAAGTTAAAATTTTCTTTGTATTTTTCATTTTAATCGCCAACCTAAATCATTCAAAGATTTTTTAGTCTGAAAATATAATACACTTTTCTTTCAGCAGGGTCAATAAAAAATATATTAATTTATACAAATATTTTTCAAAAATACTTGATTTTCTCATAGATATATGCTAAAATATTGTAGACACTATTAATAATAGCTACAATATATAGAATAATATTTATGTGTTTTACTAATGTTTTCGTAAAAGCAGTTTATTTTTATTCAGTGTGTAAGCATATATGTTCTTAAAATTGACTAAAAACCTAACTGTTTCTGCTAACATTTTTGGCACATAGTAGAAATTACAATATTTTCATTGATTTTTATTTGTTTTACTGATATAATTGATAAGATGTGTTATGGCAAAGAATAGATAGAGAGATAATCTTTGCAAATAGAACTTAAGGAGCGGAAAAAATTGGATAAGTATGTAATTAAGGGAGGCATCCCGCTTAACGGCGAAGTTGTTGTAAGCGGTGCAAAGAATGCTGCCGTTGCACTTGTTGCTGCAACAATTCTTTGCGATGAACCCTGTGTACTGGAAAACGTCCCTGAAATAAGTGATATATCTATCTGCATTAAGATTTTAAAGGAAATGGGTGCAGATGTTAAAATATTAGGAAAAAATACCGTAAAATTCGATACTACACATATGACCAGTCCGGTTGTTCCATATGAACTGGCACGCTCGATGAGAGCGTCAAGTTATTTTCTCGGAACACTGCTTGGCAGATTTCACGAGGCATATGTTCCACTTCCGGGCGGATGTGATTTGGGCGACAGACCTATTGATCAGCATTTGAAAGCATTTGCCTGTTTGGGAGCAAGTTATGCTATTGAAAGCGGTACAGTTCATTTAAAAACCGATACGTTAATCGGAAGTCAGATTTATTTTGATTTTATAACAGTCGGCGCAACTATTAACGCAATTTTTGCCGCTGTTAAAACTAAAGGTCTTACAATCATCGAAAATGCAGCAAAAGAACCTCATATCGTTGATCTTGCAAACTTCCTTAACTCAATGGGTGCTGATATACGAGGCGCCGGCACCGATGTAATAAAAATACGCGGCGTTGATTATTTAAAGGGAATTACTTACGCTATTATCCCCGACCAAATCGAAGCGGGAACATATATGGTCGCAGCAGCCGCAACAAAGGGTAATGTTCTTATCAAAAATGTTATCCCTAAGCATTTGGAATCAATAACTGCTAAACTCCGCAAGGTAGGAGTTACCGTTGAAGAGTTTGATGAAAGCGTTCGAGTATCGGTAGACGGACCGATTATGAAAACAAGCTTAAAAACAATGCCTCATCCGGGATTTCCTACAGATATGCAGCCTCAGTTTTCAACGCTGCTTACTCTTGCATACGGAACAAGCATTGTAACGGATGATATTTTTGATAATCGCTTCAGATATGTTGCTGAGCTTAGAAGAATGGGCGCTGATATTTCGGTTGACGGAACTGTAGCAGTCATTCAGGGGGTAGGAAAATTGACCGGCGCCCCTGTTAAGGCAACAGACCTTAGAGCAGGCGCTGCGCTTGTTATTGCCGGACTTGCCGCTGAAGGCGTTACAGAGATTGATGATATTTATCATATCGAAAGAGGATATGAGGCAATAGACGAAAAGTTTAGAGCGTTAGGTGCTGACATTAAGCGTATTTATTATCCAGAGCCTATCGTAATGACCAGTTGATTTATGAAAATTCAAGGCGACAATAAAAGTCGCCTTTTTATTTATGTTATACATAGCGAAAGGAGCTTATAAATGGCAAGAATTTACCCCTTGTTTTCCTCCAGCAAGGGTAATGCAACCTTTATCGGTAATGAAAAAGGCGGAATATTGATAGATTCAGGCGTCAGTTGTAAAATGCTTACTCAGGCGCTTATTGAAAACGGGCTAAGCCCCGAATTAGTACAGGGAATTTTTATAACTCACGAACACACCGACCACATAAAGGGACTAAAAATATTTACTAAAAACTATAACACTCCTGTTTTCGCAGGCGAAAAAAATCTTGATTTTTTAATGTCGGCAGACCACATTTCTCCCAACACAAGAGCAGAAAAAATTGATGTTGACGGCAAACCGATGGAATGCGGCGAATATATGATATATGCTTTCTCAACTCCTCACGATACAAGACAAAGCAACGGATACAGAATTATTACTCCCGACCTTAAAACCATAACGATCTGCACCGATCTTGGAGAAGTTACTGAGAATGTACATAAAAACCTCTGCGGCTCCGATTTGGTGCTTTTCGAGGCAAACTATGACGAACTAATGCTTAAAAACGGAAGTTATCCGTATATGCTCAAAAAGAGAATTGCTTCAAATCATGGACATTTGTCAAACGACGCAAGTGCATCTGAAATTGAAAATCTGCTGAACACGGGAACAACACGAGTGATTTTAGGTCATCTCAGTCAGCAGAATAATACCCCTGTAAAAGCAAGAGAAACTATAGTAAACCATCTTTCAGGGTTTAAGTGCGGAGTAGACTACATACTTAAAGTTGCACCTGTTTTCAACGAAGGCGAGGTCGTTACGTTATGATGAGCATTAATATAATAGCTGTAGGAAAACTAAAAGAAAGTTATCTGCGTGATGCGGCTTATGAATACTCAAAAAGGCTTTCAGGATTTTGCAAACTGAACGTCATAGAATTGCCTGAAAGCAGACTATCTGAAAATCCCGGTGAAAAGGAAATAAAAAACGCACTCGACAGCGAAGCAAAGATTATAAATAATTATATTAACAAAGGCTCTGTATATAATGTTGCTATGTGCATTGAAGGCATACAGCTTTCAAGCTGTGAACTCTCAGCAAAAATAAGCGAAGCAAGCGTAAAAGGTAAAAGCACTATAAACTTTATTATCGGTTCCAGCTTTGGTATATCACCTATCATAAAAGATAAGGCTGATTTTAAGCTTTCGATGTCCAAAATGACCTTTCCCCACCAGCTTGCACGAATACTTCTGCTTGAGCAGATTTACAGAGCTTTTCAGATTTCAAGCGGCGGAAAATACCACAAATAAAGTACAAAAAAGACTATCTGAATTTTTTCAGATAGTCTTTTATTTTTATAACCGAAATTATACGTTACTATTGTTGTTTTCTGCAATAAAATCGTTGTAAATTTCCTCTATCTTTGAAGGAGTGTACTTTTCAAATGCTTTGTCATTCTTTTTAATCTTAAAGTCTTTCTCCCAGTCTTTTATAAGTCCCTCATATTCTTCATACTTCATTTCCGTAATAATATTCTCGTAATTATCACCGTTTATCATATAGTCAGTTCTCAATGCAGGATCATACTTAACAATTATATAGTAATTACTATCGTCCTTATATAATACAGGCTGCTCAAACTTTTTAATGCTTTCTCTAATATGTTTTGATAAATCACTGGCAGTTTCTTCGTCAGCTAAGCTTACCATATTTTCATTTGTAGAGAATTTAGCATAAACAGATGTGTCTGAAGAAATTGCCTGATCAAAGTCAAATACACTGGTTAAGTTAGCATCTGAGTACCAATTGTCAAATGTATAGAATTCTCTTTCAGGATCAGCAGGTTTTTCTGCTTTTTCACCGCTGTTTATTGTCTGAGCCTTCTGAGGTGTATCCTCTCCGTATTCCTCATTGTTCTGATCGTAGAAATGAACGTGAATTTCCTTTGGCTCTTGTGCTGCGCTCGTTGTTGTTTCCTGAGCCTCTGTAGAAACAGGATTGCCTTCTGCGTCAGTTGCAGCTTCGGTAGCCGCCTGAGTAGTGGTTGCCGCAGTGGTAGGTTCCTGAGTCTCTTCATTATATTGAGAGATCACCTGGTCAAAATCATTATTTTCTTTTGCAATTTTTAAGTATTTGTTCGCAATTGACTTAGCTTCTTTGTCTGCCTTCTTTGAAGCCTTAGTCTGCTCCTCTGCCGACTGAGTTGTAGTAGTTTCACCTGAAACAGAAGTGCTTGCGGCTGTTGTAGCCTCAGTTGTTCTCGGAACTGAAATCATTTTATATCTTATATAATTATTGTTAAGATAATCTTTGATAGCATCGTCTGTAATAGCTTTTTCGCCGTCTGCTCCGTAATAATAATGGAATAAAAGCTCTTTTTGCTTTTCAGCAGTGAAGAACTTATTAACAGAATCTTTTGAAATTCCCTGCTTAGTTAAATATTCTTCAGACATACCCTCCATATAGTTTTTAACAGCAGCATTTACTTCCTCTGCATCCTCGTCTGAAAACTTTAGCTTGAGCTTATCAAACTGCTTGTTTACAGCAACCAGATCAAGCGTTTGCTCATAAGCATAATCGGGTAAATAATCACCTAGCTTGACCTTTTCTCCTTCATGATTTTCAATTTCCTGATTCAGATAATTTGAAGCTGTAGATCCTGAATTTCCAAGTGAATATGTCTGCTCGGTATACTCTGAAAGCATATAGTTGATATAAACTCCTGCGTTGACATCAACACCGTCAACAGTCATAATTTTGCTCATATCTGAACATCCGACCATCGAAACAGTCATTATAGACGCAACCGAAAAAGCTGCGATTTTACTTAATTTAGACATTATGTTGCCTCCTGTTAAAAAATTAATATGTACATATGTACTTATTACCGTTCAATAAAGAGCCTGTCCGATACTAGAATACCGAAACTACTCTCAATTTTGATTGAATGGAACTGCTTATAAAAAAGCATTAAAATAACAACGATAGTATTATAAACGATTTTTCAAATAAAGTCAAGTGTTTGCATTTACATATTATGTAGATAGTAAGTATATCACCTTACAATGTACTTTATAAAAACACAATCATTTTACCTCAGATGTACTTTGAGTTGTTTTTTCCTGCGGCTGTTCTGTCCCAACACTCTTATCTATAGGTCCTTCAGCATTTGACTTTATTTCACCCCAAGTCGTAAGATAAACCCTTGTGAATTTTATATCGTCAAGCGGCTGATAATCGTCATCATCAATATCCTTTACCTCAGCACTTAGTATTTTATTATACGCTTCCCAACCGTCGCAGACTTGACCGAAAATCGTATACTGCTGTGAAGCCTCAGGAACTCCGCCGTAATCACACAGCTTCTCCGAAAGCTCATTATATACGCTCTCCATTGAAGAGTCAACATTCTCACTGTTCTTAACTTCCTGCTTTTTCTTTTCACTTGTTACAGAATTGCCAAAGAACATCACACTGCTGCCTGCAACATTTTTCTTCCAGAAAAGCATTCCGTCAGTTCCCACAAACGAACCAAGCGCACCTTTAAACGTCCACATATTCGGACTTATTTCCGCATTAATAGTTTCAGTGTTCGTATTATCAGTTGTTTCGCCGTCAGCAGTTTTAGCTCCTCCTGTAAAATACAGATGATCTCCCTTGTTTTCATCTTCATTTCCTGTAACGACCCCAAAAACATAAGTATTATTATAGTACCCTTTCTCAACAAGTTTTTTATAATACTTAACATAATTCGGAGCCTCGTCCTCAAACAGCACAGCCTTGAACGTTCCCAGAGTTGTTTCATATACTACAACGTCCATATCGTCCGCATATTTATCATATTGAACAAACTTCACATCTTCAAACTTATTATCATCGCTTTTATTAAATGTGAGAAATATAAGCAGCGCCGCTAGAAAAATTATGGCTATAAGAGAAAATTTAAAATATTTAACAAATGCCGGACTGTGCATAGGATTTACTTTTTTACCGCCTTGATTAGCCATTTTATCACCGTTCCTTTTGATTTTTGCGTAAGGGCATTAACTAATTGTATCATCTTCGTATTCTATGAAAACTACCATTACTGAGGAAAAGCCCTCTCTTGCAGGGCTTCCCTTCTAAAAAACAATCCACTTGATTGTTTTTTGATTCACCCTTTTTGGAGTGCACTACATAATGAATTTCGCTGACATAGGTCAGCGACAGGTCTCCGCCCTTGAGCGAAAACTTTTAGTTTTATTACTTTTTCTTTATAGTTGTTCCCTGTCTGGTTTCTTCAATAATATATCCAAGCTCGGAAATTTTATCTCTCAAAGCGTCTGCTTTGACAAAATCCTTTGCCTTTCTTGCCTCTTGCCTTTCCTCAGCGAGCCTTTGAATTTCCTCTGGTATGGCACTCTCACTGTCATTGTTATAACAAATGCCCAAAACGCCGGTCAGCTCGTCAAAGATTTCAGCACAGGCTTTAAGCTCGCCCTTTACGGCATTTCCGCCTGACACTAATGTATTGATCTCCCGAACAAGCTCAAAAACTGCAGAAAGTGCGTCGGCAGTATTCAAATCGTCTGAAAGGGCGTCAATGAACTGAGTCTTTCTGTTGTCTAAAAACGCCTTGACCTCGTCGCTCAGAGCGCCGTCAGGTGCAGATCCAATTGCCCTGTCAATACTGTTTCTGCAATTATACAGCCTCTCCAATGACGCCTTGCAGGCATCTAAGAGTTCTATAGAATAGTTGATAGGAGAACGATAATGCGCCTGAATCATCAGGTATCTTATAGCTTCATATCCGTATTTTTCAGCAACATCTCTGGTTGTGAAAAAGTTACCGGCTGATTTTGACATTTTTTTATTATCAATATTGATATGACCGTTGTGCATCCAGTAATGTGCTAAAGGCTCGCCGGTTGCCGCCTCCGACTGTGCAATTTCATTCTCATGGTGAGGGAAAATAAGGTCAACCCCTCCGCCGTGAATATCAATAGTATCTCCGATATAGTGCTTGCTCATTGCAGAACACTCAATATGCCAGCCAGGTCTTCCATTTCCCCAAGGAGATTCCCAGAAAGGTTCACCCTCCTTTGCCGCTTTCCACAAAGCGAAGTCAAGAGGATCTTCCTTAATATCATTTACATCTATTCTAGCACCCGACATAAGATCGTCTATCGACTGGTTTATCAGCTTTCCGTAGCCTTTGAATTTTCTGGTTCTGAAATAAACATCTCCCCCAGCCTGATAAGCATATCCCTTGTCAACAAGAATTTTTATAAGGTCTATTATAATATCCATACTCTCAGTAACTTTTGGAGATATATCAGCTTCAAGTGCATTAAGGCCTCTAAGGTCAGTTAAATATTCCTTTATATATTTTTCGGATATTTCACTTGCCTCAACACCTTCTTCATTTGCCCTTTTGATTATCTTATCATCTACATCGGTAAAATTCTGAACAAATTTAACTTCATATCCGATATATTTTAAAAACCGTCTTAAAACATCAAAAACACATATTGGACGAGCGTTTCCTATATGAATATAATTATACACCGTCGGGCCGCAGACATAAATGCCTGCCTTGCCCTTATTTATCGGCTTAAACTCTTCCTTTTGTCTTGTTAAAGTATTGTATATTTTCATAAATAATTACCTCTTGATATTTACGCTTATTTTTTATTTTCCTTACTAAGTTTTTTCTTTTCAGCTTTCAGCAATTCAATTTCACGTCTTAGTTCTTCTATCTTAACAAGCTGTCTGCAAAGCTCCTGAGATACAGGATCGGGTATATGAACTTGATCTAAATCCTGATTATTGTTTACCTTTTGACCTTCTATCCTTACAATTCTCGCAGGAACACCCACTGCAGTTGAATTTTCCGGAACCTCCTCTAAAACAACTGCGTTAGCGGCTATTTTAGCATTATCTCCTACCTTGAACGGTCCTAAAACTCTCGCACCCGAACCTACCATAACATTGTTACCCAGAGT
>CANQUM010000034.1 GCA_947627045.1 uncultured Clostridia bacterium | reverse complement strand
ACGCATTTGTTTAAAAAAACAATCTTCCCACCCTCCAAAGAAATGTTGCCTGCCGGGCAAATTGAAACGCATTTCCCACACTTTATGCAAGCGTCGGTTGTTGAAAAATTTTCTCCAATCAAATGCCAGTTGGATTTGTTTGTAAGGTATGTATTTATTTTAGTTTTGCATTTCTTTGGCACTCTGTAATCGCTTGAAATCATTCTGTCAATCACATTATCAATTCTTTTATCTGCACTCTTTAAAATTCGATGTATGTAAAATTTCGGAACAGTAAATGTGAGCGTAAAATTTTCCGGCATTTCAAGTACATAAACGGCTTTAATGTTCAATCCATAATCTCCGGATTCATCCACAAATATACTCAGTTCTTTCATTACAATTTCTCCAAAGAAAATGGCGGGGAGTCTCCCCGCCAAGTGATGGACCTGGAACGCAAGGTTCAGCCCAAAGTGCAGCGCACTGCACTTTTATTATATGTTTATTATAGCAAAAAATTCTTGAAATGTCAATCAAAATCAGTTCTAAAATTAAATTATTCATCTCTGTATATACATTATAATTTATTCCTATATAAATGTCTATACCCCGAAAAATTATTTCTGTATTTATATTGGATTACAGCGGCAAACTCTGTTCTCATATGCGTCAATCAAAAGTTCTTCAACATGTTTTAGTGCATTGGAGTCGCTGTGCTTCAAGAAAAAGATTTTTGCGTTATGTCCTTCCAATTCAATGATATGTTCTTTGTCAACATAATCTCTGTTTTCCATTCTTTCAATCATTTACATCGTCCTTTCTGTTCTCAATCTCATTCAGTTTTTTCATATCTTCATCTGAATTTGAAGCGGAATTGCAAAGGCACATAATAAAGACGCCAATTAAAGCGCCAACGAACAGACCTATAATAAATTCTATCATTTTAATAGCTCCAATCTGCTAATTATTTTTGTAATACAGGCAGCAATTGTGCAATGTACAACTACTGCCTGCTTTTTTATCAATCGTTTTGTCGCTGCTTATCCTCGATGTCCTGCGACAAGGAACACATCAGGCGGTCATGCATTTGACCTCATTGGAATTTCACCACCGTGAGGATCTCCCACAGCCGCCCTCTTTGGTTGCGACGGTTTTATCACGCTCGACTTTTGACTGGACGGAAGTATCATTATCCCTTCTGCCTGTCATTGCCGTCATTGAATTTGTCTTTCGATGTCTGAGTCCTAAAGACCTGTTAAGGTGTTCGCTCATGTGGCTTGTCCGTTTGGGCAGCAGAAGGAGTGTACCTGATGTGCTGATATTTAATTTTCAAAGAGCAACGCCTGTTCTCTGAAAAAGAAAACAGGCGAAAGAGAATTAACCCTTTCACCTGTTTCCTCACTTAAAGCCCAAAACACACCCCTATTTTATAAACTTTTTAAAAAATTTTTTATTTTTTCTGTTGCGCGATACACTGATCTTTGAACACACTGATAATTACAGCCCTCTTCAGCAGCTATTTCTTTAAACGACATTTCATCAAAATAATATTTTTTTAGTCTGCGTTTTTGCACCTCCAGCAGTTCATTTATTGCCATATGCAGCATTTCTATCTCTTGAGAAATGTCAAAGGAATCTTCAAGCGATTTGTTCAAAGAAATATTTCTTTTAATAAGCCTATCCTCAGATAATGTTAAGTGTTCAATATGTCTGTCATATTCATTCATCTCAGATATGTCGTCCCGTTCAAATTCATCAAACTGAGTAAATATTGTTTCATTCACTTGAACTGTCTGCTTTCTGCCGTTGACATCTGAAAAAGAAATATAGTAATTACCGTTCTCTTTATGTAAAGTGTATGAGTTATATTTGTTTTTTCTTCTTTTTGGACGACTGTCCTCCATTATTTTTCCTCCAATCGATTTGAAATTTTAATTTCTTATCGATTGGAGGACTTCTGTTTTTATAAATCATTTTACCCTTTCTGCTTTCAATGCAAAAAGGGCAAAAAATAATGCCGACAGTTAATAGCATTAAAAGCTAAAACCTGTCGGCACTATATAGAATCATAAAGGGAGAAATCAGAAGTCTGTTACCCTGTATTGTGTGATGCGTTAGGATTGTTGATATTACATTTATAATAAATTTCCATTTTATATACAAACAAAAATTTTTATGATATAATTACTCACTAGAAACATATAAGGAAGTAATATTAATGCAGATACTTATTGTAGAAGATAATCACACGCAAAACGATGTCTTGGCGAACTTTTTAAGACATGAATACTATGATGTTGTATCAGCTTATACACTAAATGAGGCGAGAGAGTTATTTTCCGCAAACACAGATTTAATAGTACTGGATGTTATGTTACCTGATGGTAGCGGTTTGGATTTTCTTAAAGAAATCAGAAAATATAGCGATGTTCCAGTAATAGTTCTTACTGCACTTGATGATGAGTACACTCAAGTTAGTACATTTGACTTAAAAGCAGATGAATATGTGGATAAGCCTGTTTCTCCTATTGTAATGACAAAAAGAATTACTGCGTTGTTAGAAAGAATTTATGGAAATTATGATTCGGTTAATATTATGGGGTTTAAATTTGACTTTAAAAAATTTATTTCTTATTCCTCAAATAAAAAAGATTTAAAACTAACAACAAAAGAAATACAAATTATCAAATGCTTGTATGATGCTAATGGAAATGTGGTAACACGCGATAACATTTTAAATTCGGTTTGGGGATATGAATATATAGGGGAAGACCGTTTAATAGATACGCATATAAAAAACATAAGAAAAAAGACCTCTCCCGAAATCATATTAACAGTAAAAGGAGTCGGCTATATATTAAATATATAGGAGAGTTTTTATGAAACACTTAAAACTGAATATGTTTTGGAAAACCTTTATTTCCACAACTTTTATATTGCTTGCAATTACAATAATAGCCTATGTGTTATTATATTGTTTATTGCCTCATTATTATGAAGAATATAAATCCACCCAATTTAAAACCTACACAAATCAATTAATAGAAAGTCTAGAAACAGCAAATATATCTGAAGAGTACAACATTTTGACCGATTTTGCCAATGAATATCACGTTTCAACATCAAGATAATAACAAAGATAAACTTGTTTTCCAAAGTATTGGCTAACATTTTTTCTAATGCTGCTAACTATACAGACAGATACGGAAAAATTGAAGCATGTGTCGAAACTGAGAATGATACAAAAAAACTGATTATTGCAAACACTTGTAAACCACTTACATATGACGAGCTTAATCATTTGTTTGTTCCTTTTAATAATCTAAATAATAAAAGTCATAATTCTAATGGTCTTGGCTTATATATAGTAAAACAACTATTGATAATCTTACATATGAGGTATGAATTTGCACCTACAGAAGTTGGTGATGGTATGAAATTCATAATTTACCTATAGGATAAATTATTAAAATGGCGCAGGAAAATTTTATCCTACGCCATTAATTTTGTAGTACCGAAATACTCATTTATCCTAAATCTATGGAATCATTCGCCTGCGGTGATGTGGCGTTTTTGTCATTCTCATCTATTTCAAATTCTTGTGAATAATTTGAAGTGTTATTACCACTATCATCGATAACTATTGAATCTGTTGATTTTGATGTGTTCAGTTCCTCTTTATTATTATTGCTGTTGCTGCAGCCAATAAGAGAGAACGATAAAATTGATACTGTGCATGACAAAAGAATAATTGTTTTTAATTTGTTTTTCATAATGGTTACCTCCGTTAAATATTTTTACCATCTTTAATTTTTATTGTTCTATCGCACATCGCAGCTATACTGGGATCATGCGTAACGATTATAAAAGTATGACCCTTTTTGTTCAGTTTCTGAAATATCTGCATAATTTTTAATCCGGTATTCTCATCCAATGCACCGGTCGGTTCGTCGGCAAGAATAAGTGACGGCTGATTTATTATTGCTCTTGCAATAGCTACGCGCTGCGCTTCGCCGCCGGATAACTGTTTTGGGATTTTGCCAAGTTTTTCCTCAATTTCCAGCTCTTCCGCTATTGCAACAACTTTTTCTTTTATAACTTTTTTAGGTTCGTGCTTTAAATACAATGGCAAAGCTATATTTTTAAAAACCGTATTATTTTCAATCAGCGCAAAATGTTGTAAAACAAAGCCAATATTTTCTCTGCGAAAAACAGTCATCTTATCGCCTGATAATTCTAACATATCGTTTCCCTGAAAAGTATATCTGCCACCATCAGCACTATCTATTCCGGCTATTATATTTAAAACAGTTGATTTCCCGGAACCTGATTTGCCAATTATTGCAACTATCTCTCCCGAATCCACAGACAAATTAAATTTTTTCAATACGAGAGTTTTCTTATCATAGGATTTTGTTATATTCTCTAAACTTAACAATGGCAACGCTAATCCCCCTACTCATTTTCTCTAAGCAATGTACATAGGTTCATCTTTTTTAACTTAAAAAGCCCAAAAAATGCCATGAATACTGTTAACAAGGTTTCTATTACAAACAGCACTATTATTGTATAATCATTTGTTCCAAAATCTAAAACCACACCGTTATTCAACAAAAAGTTGAGAATGCAAAGCAAAATATCTGAAAGGATAAAAATTGTTAGCGCATTTGCTATCATAAGAACAAACAGTTGCTTCAAGGTTATTCCGTTAATTATATAAATTCCATACTTTTTTCGGTTTTTTCTTATATTATAATACACTTGAAAGCAGAACATAACAACGCTCAACAATATCATGAAAACGGCAATAATACCACAGGATACCGTCTGGTCCTCAAGACCACTTAAATACTGTTGCATACCGGAGGTTTCATTAATAAGACTGAACTCATACAGCTTATTATCGTTAAGCATTTTATAAAACATTTCCGAAGCTGCATCCGCATTTTCATTACTACATATAATTCTTGCATTTATTATTTTGTTAAAAATATTGTACGTATCGCTGAAAAAGCTCTCATAACTTTGATCGTCTAGGACATAGTCATAACTTATATCGCAGTTTGGAATAACCATATATCTGTTTAGTATAGTTTTTTCATTATTGTTATCATAAAAATAACTATTTTCATTTAAAAATCCTATTACAGACAGCGTTATGGCTTTACTTGTAGCTGGATGGGCATTTTCAATTTTATCGCCTATTTGATATATATCTTTATATGCATTACCCAGCAACACCGGTAGTACAATATTATCAGGACTACTTACATTAAAATCTTCCGGTGTAAACCAACTTCCGGATGACAATTTAACATGCTGTTCCTTTTCAAAACCGGATGAAGCATATACAGCTTTCAAATACAACATACCATCTGCTGTGTAAAAATCTGCATCCCCTTCTTCATAACCTAAAAGACATTCTTTTTTATACGGTGGAAAATCATCTGAAGAATACTCAGCATCATCCGCATTGTAAAACAACATCGAATCAACAAATGTACAATTATAATCAAATAGTGAGCTTGTTTTCAAAGAGTCATAAAGATTTTTTATATTTTCCTTGTACTTGTCACTTGAAAGCCTGTTTATTACTTCATCTTCCCCTATAAAAGTGATTTTATAAAATGTTTTGTCACCGTAACTTTCCTCCGCTGCGCTTTG
Organism: uncultured Clostridia bacterium; assembly: GCA_947627045.1. Lineage (GTDB taxonomy): Bacteria > Bacillota > Clostridia > Oscillospirales > Ruminococcaceae > UMGS1601. The sequence continues at coordinate 9,865 of CANQUM010000034.1, read as the reverse complement.
CTCATTAGAGGCATAAATAAAATCGGTAAGAGTAATATTAACCGCTATAAAAGAAAATGAAAATGCGATAATCAATAATACAGCCACTCCGGTACGATTAATAACAAAACTTTTAATTTCTTCAAAAATTATGCTTCTCATAATTTCCTCCTAACGGCCTTTTAAAGTGGAACTGATATTTACCTTTTGAGAAAGAAAAACCGTAAGCACAGTGATTAAAAAACCTATTGTAAAAAGAACCAAACCTAAAATTACGAAGTGACCACAGACCAACTGTTCCATTGAGAAAAAATCGTTCAGAAATTTTGTAAACAAATTCACTCCCAAAGCAATCGTAATGAATGATACACATATCAAAATGAGTGAATAACGACCATATTTTATAAACATTGACTTTTTCGTCATACCGCAAAGTTTTTGGACTGAAATAGTATATTCACTTCGAGTAATAAAAAATATTGTCGTGAGAATCAAATGAATCAGAGCAGCAAGAACAGCAAAAATATATAGTGTATTATCCATAGAGTCTAATCCATATTCATTGATAGATTCATAGTCTACAAAATAATAATCGGAATTTTGAGGTATAATATCTTGAACAGCGGATAACACACAAGAAACCGTGTCTTCATTTGAAGCATCTACATAATAGAGTCCGGAAAGGCTATTTTTTTCAAGCATACATGTTAAATTCAAATAAACACAATTATCTAAATTACTGTCTGTCTGCTTAAATATTCCTATTACTTCAAATAATTCCTGACTGTATCCGAAATAACACTTTTCATTTTCTTTTATCGTTTTAGAAAGCATATTGCTGCCTATAACTGCAGTGTGTGTTTTATTTTTATAATCACCCGAGTTAAAGAAACGTCCTTCGAATATATAGTTTGAAAAGTCGAACACATCGGCTGTACCGTATATGCCCCTTATTATCTCATCATAATCACCTGAGATATATTTGTAGAGCATAAAGTCATTATCAGAAGTAATTAATGATAAATTAAGTTCATCACCGTTTTCAGAATCTAAACCTGAATTTGAAAGCTGTATGCCCTTTACATTTTCCGAAAACATTTCCCTACTTAAGAAATCTTGAGCCGACAGGTTCAAATTATAAGCCAGTAATATCATCAAAAACATACCGATAAACACAATTTGAAGATAATACAATAAATACTCTATTGATATTTTTTCATAAAACATAATTCCTTAATATGGCAATCCCAAAAGCGCGAGCTTGTAATTCGCGTTTTTGGGATTTAAAATATAAGTTAAACTCGAAAACTGTTCGTTTAACTTACAACCATATAATAACTATTCAATCTGTAGCCTGTGTGTAGTTAAAGTGAATTTTAGTTATAAAATAAAAAATGAGGAATATAGTATTTTAAATACTTTGAGATATATTTAAGAGCCATATATGTCTGCTCAATAATTATCAATTTACACCGCGAGCAACGCTCCAAAATTTTGCAACCGGTAAAATGAAAGATTATTTAAGATGTTTACGTCGTTCAGAGGTAATAACACGGGAACGACAAATATAAGCGATGATATGAGAACTGCGACGATCGTGTTTTTCGCGCACACTGATATTCCCGCAATAAATACTGTAATCAAAAGCGAAGTTATCAGCCTTACCGCAAAGGCAATTAAAAGTATATGAAGCACCGATATTCCGCTGCCAAGGTTTTCAAAATTCGGTACGCTGCACGCAGAGGAGCAAAGCCCGTCTAGTCCATAGGAGCCCTCTGCCCTGAAAATGCACGGTATCCAAATCAATATATTTAATACAGCCGCTATTATGAGTGCGCATATTAATTTTTTACCCGTAAGCCTTTTTATGCCCGTCCTCGTGGACGAGAGCAAGCGCGTTGTCCTTTTCTCATATTCGCCCGTAAAAATCGGAACCACGCATATAACGAGCAAAGCGTAAAGAGCGAGACAATATATACCGCTAAGCTCGCCGCGTATTCCAAGCAGCACATTAAATCCCTCGTAAAACATTACGGAGACCTCCCTGCCCTCTTCCCTTTGCCCTGTCAGGTACTCATAATACGGCTCTACATACTGCTCAAATTTACGATACTCCTCCGCCGCGTCTGAAAGTCCGGAGGATTTGTCCATATATTCGCTTTCGCTTATAAGTCCGCTTTGGTAGTCTGCGCCGAGCTTTAAATATTCTTCACTGCTTCCTTTAAGTCTTTCAAGCTCCGTTTTTATCTCGGCGCTTTTCGCGTCATTAAACTCGCCCGCAAAATGCGAAAAATAATACTTTTCATATTTTTCATCTTCGCTCAGATTCAGCGGCGATGTAAGACAAACGGCCGCTTGAACTGCTATAAGTATAAGCAAAAAAAGTCCCGCCTTGTTTGACACAAGCGCCTTATACATCTCATGAGCGGTCGTATTAACACCGCCGTGAGAAAGTCTGAGCTTTGAAAATACGCTTTGAGAATATTTATCATAGTCGGCAATTGTCCTGCGCTTATAAATCAAGACGAACAGTATAGCAAAAACAGCAAGCAAGACCGTTACGCTTATGAAAAACGCAGTTCTGTAATTCAGAGGATAGGTGAAAATATTGATATTCCTGTAATTTGCTATAAGTCCGTGAATGTTTACAAAGCTCAAAAGATTTAGATATTTAAGACTCATCAGCCCCGTGTTGTCGCCTATCGCTATGTAAAGAATGTATGAAACGAGGAAAATTAATACGGCTGCAACATATCCGCTCAATCTGCTCTTTCCGAGCAGTGATATCGCGCCGATAATGAGGCAGAGCATAAACATTACCGCTAACTTCAAGAGCATGAACAGTATCAGGTACCAAAGCACGCTGATTTCCAAAGTGCAGCCGGCAAAGCCCTCGACGGACTGAATTGGTCTTGTCAAATCTCCAAAGCCATACATCGTCCCCGATATTATATAATTCACGCCGTAAAACAGCAGGCAGACAGCCGCCGTTGAAATAAACAGAGCGGCGATTTTTAACAGTGCGAGCCTTCCTCTGCCGTGCGTGAGAGATCTTTGCAATCCCGTTATATTTATGCTCCGATCCGAGCCGATCACCGCGTCGACAATCATAAACAACAAGAGTATTACAATTAAATCCGTGAGTAAAAAATCGGTCGCGGCATTTACTCCGTGTGATATATCATAGGAGGTTTGCACATCAGCGAGCCTTTCAAAATCGCGAGCGGTCGCCTCCGCGTTTTTATATGAAAACGAGCCTTTGTCCGCGAATATTGAAACATCTGTAATATTTTTCGCCTTATCCGATACCGACTGAGAATATGCCTTATAGTCGGATATTATCGCAAGCTGCCTCTTGGCTCCTTCAAGCAGTCTGCGGTCCTTGCCGGAATCGCCTGTATAAAACGACTTGTCGCTATCGCTGACCGCTTTTAATTTCTCCTCTACAAATTTAAGCCTGTTGGAATTATCAGGAATTTTTAAAAGGTCCTTGTCAAGGCTTATTTTTGCACCGGCAGAAACAAAATCAATATCCGTTCCTTTTATCTGGCTGTTATAAAGAAAAAAGCCGTTGAATATGAGCATACCTGCAAGCAAAATCAAAAACAGCTTTTTAGAAAACAATTTATATAATTCCGAAAATAAAGAAATTCTCATCATGACATATCACTCATTTTGTTTTTCCAATCAAGAATTTGCTTGTTAGCCTCGTCAATTATCCTGTTTATTCCGGCGTTTTCAAGGTCGTTTAAAAATCTCTTGTAAAGCCCTCCCCGCTCGCCTTTTCCGACAAACAGACTTGATCTGTATTTCTCTATAACTTTATTTGTATTCACTATCTCCGTTTTTATATTTTTTCTGTCAAAGATAAATCCGCAGATCGGGGAAAATACGGCGTTCTCAGCCTCATTTGAGACTGCTGATGCGTTTTTCGGCAGCACCTTATCATTGCCGAAAAGATAGTAAATATTTCTGTATTGTTCGGACTGAGCATCTGAAACAGCGACGCTGCCGTCGGAATTGAGCTCGTAGTTTTCGCCCTCTATGCCATAGTTGAGCAAAGTGGAAAGCTCCTTGTCCGTATTCAGCAGGGCTATAAGGTCAAAAGCATATTCCTTGTTTTTTGACCATGAGGCGATTCCAAGACCTTTTGGAGCTCCTTTGATATATATTTTTTCGTCTATCGGAATATATGTTGATTCCGCAGTTTCCGCAATTTCACAATCTGTTGTCGCACAGGTATATAAAGACAAATCGCTGTCTTCCCGGCTTGCCATTTCATAGGACGCGCTTATCGAGCTTTGCATAAATTCGTCCTCATATATATTTATAGCCGTGGAATTTTCGTCGTTGAGCTTTACCCCGACGCACGGCGACAAAAGGTCATAATAACATTCGGCGTTATACGGCGGCAGCGGTTCTCCGCTGCCGGACATATAGTCCTCAGCCGACGGGTCAGCGTAAATTTTTTTGCCCTTAAATTTATCACTTTTTAATATATCCCACAGCTCCGCCTGCAAATCCTCCGCCTTAATGCCGTTTGCCTTCAGCGCCGAGGTTTCACTCTCCCAGCCTCTGCCTGCAACTGTAAGAGAGCTTGGAATAATATATATCTCCCCGTTTCTTTCGGCAAACCTGCGGCGCTTTTCGTCTAACAGACTGCCGAGAGATTTATATCTGCCGTCGGATAAATATTCGCTGAGCGGAGATATTGCTCCGTTTAAGTAAAACGCGTCGTAATCACGGTGCTCGGCGCTGTCGTCGATGATCCCCATTGTTATTATATCCGCCTGTTCACCGCTCTTTTTCATCTTCATAACACCGTCTTGATATTTAAGAGAATAAGACGTAAGCGGATTATCCTTTTCCTTTTCGTTCTTTGGAGTATTGTCTATTATTTTAAAATCGAGATAGTATTTTTTCCCCATCTCCTTGAGTCTTTGATTAAACAGCTTGAGCGGTCTTTCGTCCTTCGGGTCAAAGCTATATTTATCGGTCACGGCAACCAGCTTTATCATACCCTTTTCAGGCGTAAATTCAATATCGCTTTCCGAGCCTGTCCTGCCCGTGCTTTCTTCGTAAGCGCTGCCGCTGTCATTTGCGCAGGACGAAAAGGACATAAACAGCAATATCAAGGCTGACAGCAGAGCGAAAGATTTAATATGCGCTTTCATAACGATACACTTCCTTTTGCTCAGCCAACCTTGTAGTACCGACCCTTACCTGCGTAAAAATCATCCTTGGAAACGTAAAAATTGTCCTGCTCGGTTACAGTGCCGTTCTCGCAGCTGACACTTCCGCTTTTGCAGTATAAAACAATACCGTCGTCGGTAACATAGCTAAAGCCGGCTGTAATATTCTTATCTACCGGCAAATCGCTTTTTTCGCCGTTCTTAATTAACAAATATTTATCTTCAGCGCCGTCATAAACTATATCGCCGCGCTCATCTCCATACAGCAGCTCATAGTCTGCTTTGGCAGGCTTAGGCTCGGGCTCATCTATACTGAGCGTGAACAGTTCGTTTATTCGGTCATTATTTTTGTAAAAGGTGATAACGCCGTTTGTATAACAAGCCGGAGAAAATCTGATCTGTCTATCCTCGTATATTTTTGAAATTGAATTATTACCGGTATCGAGTCGACGCAAAATGCAGTTTACATTATTAAGATTGGCAAGACTGCCGTCCTTTGCCAAGCTGTGAAACTCATATAAATACACTGCGCCGTCTTTGCAGTCTATTATGGAATACTGGCTGTTGTTTGTTTCCTCTATGATCTCCTCTGAGCCTTTATTGAGGTCGATGCAGGTTAGCACAGCCTTTTTCTCCTCCACACCCTTTTCAGAGTTCAGAACAGTCGCGTCATATGTCATATATATTTTGTCGCCTAAGAATGCTCCGCTTACCGGAACTGCCATACTGCTGCTCGTCAAACTGTATTTATCGCACAGGCTAATTAATTTTTGGGGGTCGGCGCCGTCCGCCTTCCTTTTTGAGAGCCTACATTCGGCTGTGTCTACAATATAAAGCTCGTCCCCGTAATATGCCATCAAGCCCGAACCGCAGTTTGCGTAGCAGTCCTCTTCCTCGTGGGTACACTCCGGCTTATTGCACAGATAGACGTTCTTGCCGCTTTCGTAATCGAAAAATTTAAGATACGCCCTTTCGTCGCGGTAATATATGCCCTTATCCGAGGCAACCGACGACCTTGAAAATATAGCGGCTCTATCCGGCTCAGAGCTTTCCGAATTACAGCCGGCAAGCAACACGATCGCCAGTGCTGTCAAAGCGGCAAATGCGAGTATTTTTTTCATATCTGACCGTCTCCTCACTCAAAATTGTAAAGATAGAGATCCTCAAGCGTCGGCTTTAAGAGCTCAAAGCTGTATCCGTCGGGCGCAGTGTCCGATACTATTCTCGCGACTATTTCTCCGCCCTCGTGATACAGATTGCTCACACGGTATTGCTCCTGAACTTTTTTAAGCTCCTCGCTTTTGATTTTTATTTTAAACACCTTGTTTTCTATATCGCCTGTCAGCTTATCGCAGCCGCCGTGAGCCAAAAGCCTGCCGCTTTTTATGAGGATTATCTCTTTTGCTATAAATTCGACGTCAGATACAACATGGGTCGAGATGAGCACTATTTTGTCCTCGGCTATCTCGCTTACAAAGTTGCGTATGCGTATCCTCTCCTTTGGATCAAGCCCTGCGGTCGGTTCGTCGAGAATGAGGATTTTCGGATCGTTCAACAGTGCCTGCGCTATTAAAGCGCGCTGCTTCATACCGCCGGAAAATGAGCCGAGTTTTTTATGCGCGGAGGACGTCAGGTTCACCGTTTCAAGCAAAGCGGTAATCTTCTCTTTCGCGTCCTTTTTCTTCACTCCCTTGAGCGCCGCCATATACCATAGAAAACGGTTGAGGGTAAAGTCGTCATAAAGCCCCTGCTGCTGCGGCATATAGCCGAGAACGCTGCGGTAATCTCTGCCGAGCTTTTTTATATTCTCTCCGTTATAAAGCACCTCGCCGCTGTCGGCGCTCAGGTTGTCGGTTATAATATTCATCAGCGTGCTTTTGCCTGCTCCGTTAGGTCCGAGCAAGCCATATACTCCCGGAGTCAATTTCATGGTGAATTTGTCAAGCGCTTTCACCGCGCCTTTTTTGTATGTCTTGACTATTTCGTTGATAAAAAGCTCCAACAAATACACCTCCTTTGACATTCACAAATCCGAAGGATTCAGCGTTAAGTGCTGTAACTTGGCGAGCTTACAATTTTAATTTATCTATACTTTTATTTATTAGTCGGGCATTATTTCTGAAATTTTTGTATAAACTTTACAATTTTATTGTAACAGCGGCGCATTGCTTTGTCAAGAAATATTTTGTTTTCCGTAATATTGATTTTAAAAACAATGTGCTTATCTCGCCGTGATCCAAATATTGTTGCGGTGTTTTTAACAGTCCTGCTTTCTTTAAATCTTTAATAGCTCTGCGAACGGTGGCAGGCGACAGCTTTATGTCGCCTGCTATTTTTTATATCGCGCTTTAAGCCATGCCAATGGCTTTTTTAACGAAGAAAAAGAGGCAAGGTCAACTCGCCTTGCCTGTTCCCGTTGTTCCTTTGTAAAATGAATGTAGGTTGAGATTTTTATCACTTCCTTTGTTTTAATATATTTTTTCTTTCTGCCGTTTATCTTATATTGGGTAGTTCTTCACCTGTCACGGAGCAAACATAATTACCCCTTGGCGGAAAATTTTTATTGACATTGAAATAACTATTGATTATAATAACATTAGGATATATTTATCCTATTTACACATAATAATTCTGGAGGTGTTTTTATGAATGTAAACACAAAATCTCTTGTTTCAATCACAGAAGCAAATCAAAATTTTTCTAAGGTTGCAAGATTAGTTGATGAAAATGGTTCGGCAGTTATTCTGAAAAATAATGTTCCTCGTTACCTTATTGTTGAATTCAGTCAGGCAGAAAACGAACAGCTTGCTGTTGATGAAGATGTTATGGATATTTCAAAAAGGCTGATTGCAAAAAATAAAAAAACCTATGAGGTTCTTGCAAAATGATAATTTTATCTAAACCACAAATTCTTATGATGCACAAATCCTTGATTGAGGAAACAGGCGGACTTGACGGTATCAGAGATGAGAACTTGCTTGATTCTGCGATAAATGCACCTTTTCAAAAATTTGAATGCCAAGATTTATTTCCAACTGTACAACAAAAGGCTGCACGGCTTGGGTATGGAATCATAAAAAATCACGCTTTTGTTGACGGGAATAAACGCATTGGCACGCACACTATGCTTGTTTTTCTTGCACTCAACGGAATTGAACTTGACTACACACAAGAAGAACTTTACACAACAATACTGGATATAGCTGATGGCAAACTTGAACTTGCCGATTTAACGAAATGGATAATTAGACATCAAATATAGTGCAAATTTGCAAACGCAAACAAGAATTTATTATACAGTGAAAACAATATGAGATTTTTATTGATAATTGATATGCAGGAAGATTATATAGGCGAAAAAAGAAACAAGAAAAAATTTTCCTATGATACTAAAAAACTCATAGATAATGTAAACCATAAAATCAATTCATATTCGAAAGAATACGTAGTCTATATTAAAAATCAGTTTTTCTGGGAATCGCCTAAAAGAGAAAAGTCACTATCAAAAGAGATGAATGTGATTTCCAAACAGATTTTTACAAAGAGAAATACCAATGCTTTTAAAAATATTCAATTTGCTAATTTCCTAAAGGAAAAGAATGTAACGGAACTCGAAATTATAGGCATTGATGGTAATTATTGTGTAAGAGCAACAGCAATGGCGGCTTCCAAGACTGGGTATGAAGTGTTTTTAGATGAAACCTGCATTGGAATTTCTAACGCTAAAAAGTATGAAAAGTCTAAATTAAAAATGAAAAGTATGGGAATAAAATTTTTATAGATTACATTTTCAACCCCTGATCACGCTTCTTATCCTGAATCTTCTTCCACAGCTTTTTATCCACTCTCTGACTTTTCTGCTTTTCTTCAAAGTGAAGTTGATTTTGAATTATATTGCATAAGTAGTGCAGGAGATAACAGTTATTTTGAATTATGCCAGTGGAAAAATGGGGCTTGCCAACCTGACTGAGTGGATAAATTGAACATCAGATTCAGAATTAAAACACCTACCAAGCATAAAGAGGTGATGAAAATGAAAGAGCTTATTATGGCTGAAAATAAGCACATAAATGATATAGTCACACTAAGAGTTGAAATGCAAATAGAAGATTGGAATCATACGCTTCATAAAGATTTTTCTCCTTACTCATCTGAATTTGCCGTAATAACAGAAAAGCACATCCGCGAAAGGTTAAATAATTCACTTTATTTTGCGGTTATGTATCTTGATAAAACCCCTATTGCACTGTGCGGAATTGAAGAATTATGTGAGCTGCCTCAGATTACGGTCTGTACCGAGAAAAGCGGCAGGCACGGCTGCATAGTCAGCGTATATACCAAACAGCAATACAGAGGCAAAGGTCATCAACAGCAGTTATTGAAATATCTTTTATCTAACGCTAAAAATGAAGGATTCAATGATATTACCCTAACAACAAATACTCCCGATGCCATTCATATTTATGAGAAGGTTGGATTTAAGCAAATATCAAATAAATATTTTTTGTCTTTATAAAACCCTATCACATCTTCAGCCCCTGATCACGCTTCTTATCCTGAATTTTCTTCCACAGCTTTTTATCCACTCTCTGACTTTTCTGTTTTTCTTCAAAGTGGAGTTGATTTTGGATTATGCTGCAAAGGTATCGCAGGAGATAAAGTGAAAAACGCACGGCGTTGCCCTGCCTTGAATT
>CANQUM010000033.1 GCA_947627045.1 uncultured Clostridia bacterium | reverse complement strand
CTTTGACCAGTAGTGCCATTTGCTTCTACATACGAATGGTACCAAACTCCATCTCCAACATCATTATATATACAATAATTAACTTCATCTATTTGTGCTATTGCATCTATTTGTATTCTGCCTGAACTGCTTATATCAAATCTATACATTAATTTATTTTGCTGATCTGTAATCATATCACTTACATTAGTGCCTAATGTATAATTTACTGCTGATGATAAATCATTATCTGCAAATATATTTACCGATGAAATAGGCACAGTAAAACCTATAATTATAATTAATGTTGTCATTAAACTCAATAATCTTTTTGTCATCTTAAAATCCTCCATATTTTATTTTTGTATAGGCTAAAACACCCTATTTTAGGATATTTTATTATATTAGTTATTAATTAATTAACTAACTATTTAACTTGGTAATTTACCATTAGAAATTATGTAAGTTGGATTGTAATAAACCGCATCATTATAGGTCTTTTTATTGCCTGAAAATGAATTAGCATATCCCCAATAATCACTAGATTTTTTTAAGTATTTTAACAATACTTATTGTAATCTGTTTTTGAACACCATGCAATGCGATACTTTCCAGATGCCATTGGATACATTATTTGATACTTACTACCACTTGTTGCTATCAAATAAACGACATCTTTTTTTGCAACATAATAACTTGAATTTGTTGAACTTCCACTCCTTATAGAGCAATAAAACTTTCCTTTTGATGTTTTCTTTACATGAGAACCATTATTCGCAGTTATTGCCGAAAGAGGTATATAAGCATATGCCCGTTTTGAGGAAGAAATAGGATAACTTACATATGCCCAGTATTTTCCGTTTTTCTGCCCAACATCAAACACATACAATTCATCCGATTTATTACTAATATATGCACTTGATGATTTTCCGTATGTCACCGTTCCACGAGTTGAAAGATTTTTACTAGTATATGGTATAGTAGTTCCTGATGATTTAAGTACATAGGTTTTAGCGTACTTAGATGTCGACAGATTGTCAAATGCAGTTATATTTTTTTCATAACTTTTATCTACCGTATTTGTTGTTCCGTCAATTTTAGAATAATTATCTGAACGCAATAAAGTTAATCGATTGCTATTTCTTCCAGACCAAGTACCAAATGAACATTTCTTTTTTCGAATTCCACAGTTATGATCCCAATTACAATCATAAATTACAACACCATCGCTCTCAACTTTATATACAATCATACTATGCTGTTTTGTTTGGTCAAACTGAAGAACATCGCCACATTTAGCCTTGCTAAGTAAATTTTTCACATTAGTTGCAGAATAGTTTTTTATGTAACCTATAACCGTCATTCCACTCGTTGGGCTTCCATTGTACTTCCATGTTCTGTATGTGTAGCCACCTGAGTTTGATTTCCCAAAAATATTATATATAACTAATTTTGCAAACCCATAGCATTCTTTGCCGTCGTCAAAGCTACCTGTCCATCTACTTGGTTGGGTTGAAATAAAAGAATCTAATTTTTGTTTTACTCCCCCTGCCGCTGCTACATCAACCGCAGGCAACACGCCTGCCAAGCTAACTACCATTATTAATGCAGTTAAAATATTTAATAATTTTTTTGTCATTATAATAATTCCTCCTTGATAGTACTTTACAAAAAGTCATTTCACCTAAAATAGGGTATTTTAGCCTATATAAAATGCTTTAAAGTTTATGTCCGCAATTATTGCAAAAAGTTGAATCATTATCAACTTTATTTCCGCAATTCGTACAAAAATTACTCTTATCTGTTACCTCTTGGTTGAAATCTATACTAAATCCATTATTTCTATTGTCCGTACTTTTAGGTATTTTCTTTTGCTTTGATGAAATAGCCGTGAAAAACGATATAACAAACAACAATAACGCAATCCAAGTACCTATAGAAATACAGCTTTCATCTAAGTCAAATAACAAATAACCAATACTCCATGACGAATCATTATCTAATGCAAACCAAATAATAAATATAGCTAAAAGAACCATTCCTATTGCTGATGAAACAAGAAAACCAGATTTTTTATTAATTAATGACATAATTAACATTAAAACACATGGTAAAAAAGTTGACATAGTAAAAATAACAGGCCATTCATTCCATGCATCACTATCTTTGAAAACAGCATCAAGAACTTCAAAAAAGTTATCATCAGGATTACTTGGTATTAATCCGCCCCAAACATCGAACATTGGCACAAAAATAACATTCAAAAGTGCAATAATAGATAAAATAACAAATATGGATTTATATTTTCTCATACTTTATTTCCCTCCTCTCTTTTCAACATTATACCACACAGCATTTAAAATTGCAAGTAAATATTAAATATTTTTTATAATATATTATTGCAATTAAATAACTAATATATTAATAACTTTGAATAAAAGTTATAATTATTGTGTAAATTTGAATTGTCAGTGCAATTAAATTTAAAAATATGAAAAGGAGGATTTGTTCCCCATCGGAGCATAAGATTATTATGTTTGAAATAAGAAAAGTGCAGTCCTTTAACAAAACGATAAGGATGCCCGAAGACCTTATTGCAAGACTGGAAAATCTCGCAAGCAAAAACGACATCAGTTTTAATCAACTTGTTGTACAATGCTGTGAGTATGCTTTGGAAAACTTAGGCGATAATAATGAAAAATAAGGAAACAAATAAATATTCTCAAACATAACGCAATAAAACTTCAAAAAATGTTCAGGTAAAATTTAATTTAAAACCGAGTAATTTTTTTCTAAAACGCTTGCAATATCAATTATAATGGTGTAAGATATATATATGAATTTTTTTAGGAGGTACATTAATTATGGCAGTAAAAGTTGCAATTAATGGTTTTGGCCGTATAGGCCGTTTGGCATTCAGACAGATGTTTGGTGCAGAAGGATATGAAGTCGTTGCAATCAACGATTTGACAAAGCCTTCAATGCTCGCTAATTTATTAAAGTATGATACCGCACAGGGCGGATATTGCGGAACAATCGGCGAGGGACTTCACACAGTTGAGGCTGATGATGAGGCAAATACAATTACTGTTGACGGTAAAACACTTACAATCTATAAAGAGGCAAACGCTGCTGATCTTCCATGGGGAGATTTGGGTGTTGACGTTGTTCTTGAGTGTACAGGTTTCTACTGCTCAAAGGATAAGAGCCAGGCACACCTTGACGCAGGTGCTAAGAAGGTTGTTATTTCTGCTCCCGCAGGAAATGACCTCAAAACAATCGTTTTCTCAGTAAACGAAGGCACTCTTACTAAGGACGACAAAATTATTTCTGCTGCATCTTGCACAACTAACTGTTTAGCTCCTATGGCTGATACTCTTAACAAGTATGCAGAGATTCAGAGCGGTATTATGTCAACTATCCACGCTTACACAGGCGACCAAATGATCCTTGACGGTCCGCACAGAAAGGGCGATTTGAGAAGAGCAAGAGCAGGTGCTGCAAACATTGTTCCGAACTCAACAGGTGCTGCAAAGGCTATCGGTCTTGTAATTCCTGAGCTAAACGGCAAGCTGATCGGTTCTGCACAAAGAGTTCCTGTTCCAACAGGTTCAACAACGATCCTTACAGCTGTTGTTAAAGGCGACAACGTTACTAAGGAAGGAATCAACGCTGCTATGAAAGCCGCAGCAAGCGAGTCGTTCGGTTATAACGAAGACCCAATCGTATCTTCAGACGTTATCGGAATGAGATACGGCTCACTCTTTGACGCAACACAGACAATGGTTGCACCTATCGGCGACGGTCTGTATGAGGTTCAGGTTGTTTCATGGTATGACAATGAGAACTCTTACACAAGCCAGATGGTAAGAACAATCAAGTATTTCGCAGAACTTGACTAAAATTTGATTTATGTTGATAATAAAAAGGAGCTTACTCGTAAAGAGTAGGCTCTTTTTTAGCAAGAAAATTAGATGCAGAACAAAAATTATGTAGCTACTAATTAGAGCTAAAAAAATCCACGTACTATTTCAGTACGCGGACTTGATGCACTGTCATCGTTGCCGTTGGAAGTGCTGATAATCCTTTTCTTTTTCCCAATTTCCGCCCCATTCAAAGCCAAAGCTTCTGAATAACTTATAGCAGTAATCCTTCTTGTCAATCTTATGACTGAAACTGCGGCTTCTGTCAGCATACGGTTCTCCTGCAGCAGGCATGATTCTGCCGTTCGCAATGTACGGATTATATAAGGGATTTATGTCAATTGCCAACCCGTATGAGTGATTTGACATAATATCAGTATGCGCAATATTTCTATAGCAAAAGCAAGAAGAATTATTGTCAGTCATTGATTTTTCGTCATCAGCACCGTAGTTGTCAATAAGTCTTATCTTTTCAATCATATATCTGCTGTCATAAAGTCTCTTGAATATTCTGCAAAGGTCTTTTGCAATTTTTCTGCTGCAAACTATCTCCCCTACTTTAGTTTCGTTATCAAAACCGAAATACAATACATTAAGATAGAAAAGTTCATCTCTCGAAATTTTACAGCCCTTGCTCTTAACAGTCTCACTGTCGGGATAAGACTTGCCCTGCATATTATTCCATATCTTATCAGGTATAGGCTCATAGGTGAATCCGTGCGAAACGGTAATCTTTTCGTTTATTCTTTGAAGTCTTGTATTGCGGATTTTATTGTAAATTCTCTCAAAAGCAAATGAAATGATCAGTGCAAGCAAAATTCCCTCAACTGCTCCTGCAATTACATCACTCGGGTAGTGTACGCAAAAATAAATTCTTGAAAAGGCTATAAGTATTGCCGCCGCTAAACCATACAAACCGTTTTTTCTGAAATATTTAAGCAATACCACTGCCGCCGCAAATGATGAAGATGCGTGCCCCGACGGAAATGAGGTTCCCGAAGGCTTTGATATAATAGTTTTGATAGCTTCATTTGAAATAAATGGTCTTGCTCTGTCAACAATTGTTTTTATTACAAAATTGTTTATCAGTGCAGTTATTCCAATAGTTATCAAAAGAATAACTCCTGCCTTTCTTGTTCTCCTGAAAAGCAATAGAATAAGTGCTGTAACAATCCAAACGAGCCCCCCGCTGCCTATATAGCTGAAAAAAGCAAAGAAATCGTTTAAAAATTCTGTTCTAACAGAAATCATAAAGTCTAACACACTTCTGTCAATGTTAAGTATCGCTTCCATACTGCATTCTCCATTTACATTTATATGTTTTAGTATATTATCAAAGTTACAATAAATAAAACTATACTGATAATCAGTATATCATATAATGGCTGTTTTCTCAAGTATTGATTGAAATGAGAAATAGTGGTATAATAATTTTATAAGGCTTTTATAAAAGCATTGAATGTATATTTACTGCGTAAGCAATACAAAATCACGGAGAATTTTATGTTCAGATTAGCGAGATTTTTAAAAAATTATAAAATTCAAAGCATTCTCGGACCTATTTTCAAAATGACTGAAGCCTCCTTTGAACTGCTTGTTCCAATAGTTATGGCAAAAATAATCGACGTTGGAATATACAATTTAGATAAGGCTTATATTTTCAAAATGGGTGCTGTCTTGATTCTGCTTGGAGTTCTGGGGCTTGTAAGCTCTCTCACTGCACAGTATTTTGCTGCAAGGGCGTCAATGGGCTTCGGCACTGCACTTAGAACAAGTCTTTTTTCTCATGTAAACGCATTTTCACACAAAGAACTGGACGAGGTCGGAATTGGGGCTTTAATTACAAGACTTACCTCTGATATAAACCAAGTGCAGACAGGAGTCAATATGATTCTCAGGTTGTTTCTGCGTTCACCGTTTATAGTTCTAGGAGCAATCGTTATGGCTTTTACTATAAATGTAAAGCTGACTTTGATTTTTTTGCTGTTCACGCCTATCATTTCTTTAGTAATATACATTATTATGTCAAAGACCATACCTATATACAAAACTGTTCAGAAAAATCAGGATGAAATTTCAACAATAACCCGTGAAAACCTGTCGGGCATTAGGGTTATAAGAGCATTCTCAAAAGAAAAGCATGAGCAAAAACGCTTTGCCGAAACAAGCGAAAGCCTTTTAAAAGAACAGCTTTTAGCAGGTCGGATCTCTGCGCTTTTAAATCCTGCCACATATGTTTTAGTCAATATTGCAACTATTCTTATTATATGGTTCGGCGGAGTTTTCACCTTTAAAGGAGCGATAACTCAAGGCGAAGTGATAGCACTGGTAAGTTATATGTCGCAGATACTTCTTGCTTTGGTAGCACTTGCAAATCTCATTGTAATCATCACTAAGGCACAGGCTTCAGCTGTTAGAATAAACGATATTTTTGAAATCCAGCCAAGTATTACAGATGATGACGCATCAATTGATAATATAACTGACTTTGATAACAGTATACCTGTAATTGAATACAAAAATGTCAGCTATTCGTACTATGAGACCGCAGAGAAATGTGCCTTAAAAAATATAAGCTTTAAGGTGTCTAGCGGTGAAACAGTGGGCATTATCGGCGGTACGGGAGCAGGAAAATCAACGCTTATCAACCTTATGCCCAGATTTTTTGACGTAACAGAAGGTGAAATACTCCTCTATGGAAATAATATAAAGAAATATACATTTGAGGCTTTGAGAAAAAACATCAGTATAGTTGCACAAAAATCAATTCTTTTTAAAGGTACTATCCGCGATAATATAAAATGGGGTAAAAAAGATGCGTCAGATGATGAAATAAAAAAAGCTCTTGAAGACGCACAAGCCCTTGAATTTGTTAATGAAAAAGGACTTGACTTTGAGATTTCACAAGACGGAAAAAACCTTTCGGGCGGACAAAAACAGAGACTTTCCATTGCTCGGGCGTTAATTGCACAGCCAAAGATATTAATACTTGACGACAGTTCCAGCGCACTTGATTTTGCAACTGATGCAAAACTGAGAAAAACATTGAAGCAAAATAATAACGGACGTACCACCTTTATTGTATCGCAAAGAGCGGCGGCAATTAAGGACGCAGATTTTATAATTGTTCTTGACAACGGGGAAATCGCAGGTATAGGCAAGCACAAGGAGCTTTTAAAATCCTGTAAAGCATACAAAGAAATATGCCATTCTCAACTGTCGGAAGAAGAGATTGAAAAAGTTTAATTTTCATAATAAATGGTGAAAAATATGATAAATAAAGCAAATAATTCTCAAAATACCGGTGAGATAATAAAAAAGCTGTTTAAATATATCAGCCCTTACAGTCATTATCTGATTTTTGCACTTTTTTTATCGATTATAACGGTAGCGTTTACTCTGTTAGCGCCCATACTTATGGGAAACGGTATTGATCTTATAGTGTCAAAAGGGAACGTAGATTTTCCTGCTCTAAAAAAAATCATCGTAAAGATAATTGCAGTAATAGCAATAACGGCAATTGCACAGTGGCTTATGAATTTATGTACTAACAAGCTAACATACAATACCGTTCGTGACATAAGACTCAACGCTTTTGCTAAACTTGAAAAAGTTCCGATAAGCTATGTTGACAATTCTCCCCAAGGCGATCTGATAAGCAGAATAGTTACAGATATTGACCTTATTTCTGACGGACTGCTTATGGGATTTACACAGCTTTTTTCAGGAGTTATTACTATACTCGCCACCATAGGCTTTATGATTTCCATTAATTTCAAGATCGCACTTATTGTTATTTTGATTACTCCCCTTTCATTCTTTGTTGCGTCGTTCGTTGCCAAAAGAACATTTAGTATGTTTCAGGCACAGTCAATTAAAAGGGGCGAAATGACAAGTCATATAAATGAAATGATTACAGGTCAAAAAATCGTAAAGGCATACTGCCACGAAAGTGAATCAAAATCTAAATTTGAGAAAATAAATAAAGAACTTGAAACGGTCGGGGTAAAAGCACTGTTTTTCTCGGCAATAACAAACCCTGCAACTCGTTTTGTAAACGGTCTTGTTTATTCGGGTGTTGGAATATTCGGTGCAATTTCTGCAATAAGCGGACACATCAGCGTCGGTCAGCTTTCAGCCTTTCTTACCTATGCAAATCAATATACCAAACCGTTTAATGAGATCTCAAGCGTAATAACCGAACTGCAGTCTGCGTTTGCTTCTGCCAAGAGAGTTTTTGAGATAATCGAAGCAGATGAAGAGCAAAGCGACAATGAGCTCTATACTCTTGAAAATGCTGACGGAACACTAAGCATTAATAATGTTTCATTCAGCTACACACCCGATAAGCCGCTTATTCAAAACTTAAATCTTAAAGTCAGCAAGGGAGAGCGGATTGCAATTGTCGGACCTACCGGCTGCGGAAAAACAACGCTTATCAATCTCCTGATGAGATTTTATGACGTTACTGACGGTAATATAAAAATAAGTGAAAAAAATATAAATGAAATCACTCGGCACAGTCTTCGCAGGAATTTCGGTATGGTACTTCAGGAAACATGGCTTTCAAAGGGTACGATAAAAGATAATATTGCCTTCGGCAGACCTGATGCCAGTTATGAAGAGATAGTTATTGCTGCTAAAAATGCACACGCTCACAGTTTTATTCAAAGACTTCCGCAGGGATATGACACAGTAGTTTCAGACGACAGTGAGAATATTTCAAGCGGTCAGAAACAGCTTCTTTGTATAGCAAGAGTTATGCTCACTCTTCCACCTATGCTCATTCTTGACGAGGCTACCTCAAATATTGATACCAGAACAGAAAAGAAAATACAATCAGCGTTTGAAAAAATGCTCAAAGGCAGAACCAGCTTTATTGTTGCACACAGGCTTTCAACTATAAAAAATTCCGACTGTATTTTGGTTATGAATAAAGGTCATATCATTGAACAAGGCAGTCATAATGAGCTTTTATCTAAAAACGGTTTTTATTCAAAGCTCTATTACAGTCAATTTGATACAAACTAAATAAAAAAAGACCGTTTAATTTTTACATGGTGTAAATTTAAACGGTCTTAGATTTTATTTACTTATTATTTACTTGATAGTTACGTTTTTTAAAGTATTTGTAAACCTGAAATTATCATAACTGTATGAAAAGTTTTTCTTTCCCAAAACGCAAAACTTTTCGCAAATGTAATCATTATGTCCAGAGTCCAATCCGTGATATTTCTGAGAAACCGAAACCTTGCGTACTTTTGCATTCGATGAAATCTTCATTTTCTTTCTAATTTTCAAACTCGGAGTTACTTTATAGCTTCCCTTATTATTCACGCTTATCACTCTGTTCCAAGCTGCAAGAGCCGTAAGATTTCCTTTTGCTTTAATATTTCCGCCCGATATTTCAAACGTCTTTTTTGCTACGCAGCCTATTCCGTAACTGTCGTTTTCCTTGTTTTTTGAGTACCCTCTGAGCTTTCCTCCGCTGACATAAATGCTTCCGTCGCTCCATACACCGTAAGAGGTCTTTCCCTCAGCATTTCCCTTTATACGTCCTCCGTATATGTAAAACGCCTTTCCTGCAAAAACTTCAATCGCATTATCAACCTTTGACTCGGACATCAGCGTTCCCTTATAAATTCTGATGTTCTTTGCAACTTCAATTCCGCTGTTGCTTTTGTGGTCAGATACATAAATTGAGCCTCCGTTTACTCTGAGAGACCTATCTATAACTACAGGCGCCGAATGCTTGGATTTTGTAAGAGCGTAAACACTTCCTCCCTTTAAACGTAAACTCTCATCAGTAGTAAGAGCTGTATCCTTCTTGCTTTTAAGATTTAATGTTCCGCTTCCCTCTATTATCATTGTTCCTCTGCACCACAGCGCAACACGATTAGACGAAATTGTATTCTTTCCGCTAATCACAACTCTTGTTCCGTCAGGAACAACACAGCCGTATAATTCCTTTGTTTTTATTTTGCAGTTGTTAAGACTAAGAGTCAGTGCCTTTGAATCCCAACTCCAGCTGCCGTTTGAAGATACAGCGTCAATCTCAGCTGACAGTGTTCCGATAGGTCTGTCTGCCCCTTTAGCAACAGCCGTAAACGGTAGCATAACAGTAGAAATCATTACTGCCACAGTAATAATTTGAATAAATTTTCTCAACGTATTGTTAATTTTAATCATCTTCCTTTCAGTCATAACAAGTAACTATTATAACTTATACTCCAAAATTTACACTTTAATTCTAATCTAAATTTTAAAATCGGTAACCAGCCAATTTTTAAACTAAAAATTATTCTTTATAAAATTCCAGCCGTCGGCTGTCATTTCATCAAGAAAGTATTTAGCCTCCCAGCCGAACAGCCTTTTTGCCTTGTCAGTGTTCGCATAGCAAGTTGCAATATCCCCTGCACGTCTCGGCTTTATCTCATAAGGCAGTTCTTTTCCGCAAGCCTTTTCAAAACTGTGAAGAACATCAAATACGCTTGAGCCTTTTCCTGTACCTAAGTTTACAGCCTCAACGCCATTATGTTCAAGAACATACTTTAATGCACATAAATGACCCGACGCCAAGTCGCAAACGTGAATGTAATCACGCACGCCCGTTCCGTCAGGAGTAACATAATCGTCTCCGAAAACATTAAGCTGTGGCAACTGACCTACCGCTACCTTTCCGATATACGGAAGAAGATTGTTAGGTATACCGTTCGGATCTTCACCGATAAGACCGCTCTTGTGAGCGCCTATCGGATTAAAATATCTAAGCAGAGAAACGCTCCACTCATTGTCTGAAACATAAACATCACGCAGAATCTGCTCGATCATAACCTTTGTGTATCCGTACGGATTTGTAGCAGAAGTAGGCATATCCTCAACAAACGGTACAGGATTATTAACTCCATATACTGTAGCCGACGACGAGAATACTATCTTTTTACAGCCGTGTTTTTTCATAGCCTTGATAAGCATAAGACTTCCCGTT
The DNA here is from genome assembly GCA_947627045.1 of uncultured Clostridia bacterium. Classification (GTDB taxonomy): domain Bacteria; phylum Bacillota; class Clostridia; order Oscillospirales; family Ruminococcaceae; genus UMGS1601. The sequence goes on along the minus strand of CANQUM010000033.1, from coordinate 4,626 downwards.
ATATTATTGTGATAATACTCAACAGGCTTCTCGACCGACTCGCCTACCGCTTTCAGCCCTGCAAAATGAATTACAGCGTCTATTTTGTTTTCATCAAATATCTTTGATATGCCGTCTAGGTTGAGCAAATCCTCTTCATAGAATTTAAAATCCTTGCCTGTTATCTGCCTTATCTTATCCAGAACCTCAGGCTTTGAATTGCTGAAATTATCAACTATAACAACGCTATAGCCGCTATCCAAAAGTTCGACAGCAGTATGGCTTCCGATAAATCCTGCTCCGCCTGTTACCAATATTGTTTCTTTCATAAAAAATACCCGTCCTTTTCCTGATTGACAAAAATGCGGTATTTTGTCTTTTGTTATTCTACCATAATACACATTATTTTGCAATAAGTTTTTTGTCTCTTGATTATGATACTATGCAGAAATATATCTTTATACCAAAATACCGGAGCAGTTAAACTGCTCCGGCGCTTCATTATATCTTATTGCTAATATTCATCATCATCATAATCAAATTCATATTCATCATACACATATGGATATACATATGTATCAGAAATAACATGCTGGTTTTTAATCCTTTCAAAATTATGCTTGTTTGCATTAACATTCTCAACACTAGACCAGTAATAACATTGATAGCCATATCTACCCCTTACATCTATATAGCACAGATATTTGTCGCCCAACTTAAAAACAGCATGGCTCATATCATCAATAAAATTCTGATTAATATTCTTTTTCCCTTTGTCAAGATCATAAGAAGTATATCTTTGACCATTATTAATATTAATTATAACATTATTATCAGATATGAATACATTGCTTATGCCTCCTTCAGATACGCCGTCTAAAATAGTTTTCGGCTTTTTATCAGTGCTTACAAGACTGACTGTCGAGTATTTGTCTTTACAAATCAGAATGTCATTATATACAGCACATATTTTAGGTACATAATTTAGTCCAAATTTATACTTAACAGAACTGCTCTCGTTTGTGCTATTATCTACCTTATATACCTTAGGACTTCTATTCCAATTACTGTTGAAATATAAATATGTAAAGTCGTTATCAACTCTAACATCTACAAGCTCCATTTCTGATTCTTCCAGCAGCTTTTTTGTTATGCCTGTTTTTAAATCTATATTTTGTACTACAATTTTGCTTTGATTGGTTTCTTCATGAGGACAATCCATTGTAAATATTAAAGAATTATTTTTAACATATACATTAAAAATACCATAATACCCAAATTCCTCATTGACAAATTTAAGGGTTATAGTTGAGATTTTTGTTGTATCTTCACCCTTTAAGGTGGTTCTATAAAGCGTATAACTGTAATTTTGTTTTTGTTTATCAAAAGTACGCTTTAAAAAGTAAATCATATTCTTATATTCAAAAGCAAACTCTATAGCTGCACGTTCAGGATAAAATTCAAATGTATCTTTCTCCAAACCTTTAAAATAAATAGTTTGGCTCTTTTTACTTCCATACTCCCAAAAGTCAACTAAATCAACATCTTCTACTTGTTCAAACCTTACCGAACCCTTTTCAGAAAATGCCATACCAGTATCAAGGTCTATTTTAACGCTTTCCTCTTCATATTCATCAATATTATATGAGCTGTTTGCACTTAAAGATTTTGCGTCATTTGTATTTGCCGTTGAAACGCAGCCCGATATGCTCAAAAGCATTGTACAAATGCACAATACAGCTATTAGTCTTTTAAAAATCCTTTTCATTATACTGCCTCCTTATTCCAGATTAAGCTTTGACTTGATTATCTTGTTTGTTACAAAGAAACAAACCAAACCGATAACAACAATTACCGCTAAAATAATCGCCAGCGTTATATTTATAACATTCACCATTAATACATTATCCCAAGTCAGCCAATCAACAAACACTGCAACGCCTGCACTTATAAAAGACAGCACATTGACAATACCTATGTAAATTATAATAGAAAGCAGAACCTTTTTTCTATTTGCCATATTACCTATTGCAAATGCAACATAAAACATAAGAATATTGAAAAATAAAGCAGCTATGATTAATACTGCAAGAATTGTAAGAGTCAGCCTTAAATTAACAATACTGCTGATTGCAAAATCCATCAAACTTATCTGAGTATTCTCAATACCAAATGAGATTCTTAAACCGTTCAAAGCGTCTGTAAGCAAATGTCCTGCTACCATTATAAATCCAGAAACCATCAGAACTAAATAGCTGAACACTGTATACAATACTCCAACCAACAGCTTTGAAATTATTATCGAACTTGAGCTCACAGGAAGAGTGTTTGTAAGATAACCTTCATCTGTAAACACGCTCTTATAAAACCGATAAATTGAAATAAACTGTCCCGAAACGCACACGCTTATTATAATAAGCACAAAAATCACGGTGATAACGCCGAATACTATATTAAGCACAAGAGAATCGTCTGTGTTTTCCATAATCTCCAGCATAATACGCTCAACTACCGCAAAGAATATAACTCCTATAAACAAAGGAAGATAAAGCCTTCCCGACGCTTTGAATTCTGTTTTAAATAACTTTCCTAACATCTGAATACCTCCCTGAACAGCTCGTCAACTGATTTTCCGCTTTCCTCACGAATCTCGTCAACTGTCTTATGAATTTTCAAATTACCGTTCTGAATCATAATAACATCGTCCAGAACCGTTTCAATATCCTGAATCAGGTGGGTGGAAATTATTACAGCCGCCTCAGGATTGTAGTTTGTTATTATAGTGCGAAGAATGTAGTCTCTTGCCGCAGGATCGACGCCCGCTATAGGCTCGTCAAGCAGATAAAGCTGAGCCTCCCTGCTCATAACAAGAATAAGCTGAAGTTTTTCCTTAGTACCCTTTGACATTGCCTTTATTCTCTGATTAAACTTGATTCCCAGATTGTCAAGCATAGTTTTTACCTTTTCAAGATTGAAGTCCTCATAAAAGTTCTCAAACATTTTTATTATGTCGATAACTCTCATCCAGTCGGGAATATATGTACGCTCCGGCAGATAGGATACTATCTTTTTTGTGTTTATTCCTATCTTCTCACCGTTTACCGTAAGCTCTCCCGAATTTTGCTTGAGCAGACCTGCTATCAGCTTTATAAGAGTTGTTTTACCGCTTCCGTTAGGTCCGAGCAGACCTATTATCTGCCCCTTATTTACAGATAAATCAAGATTGTTAAGTGCAACAAGACTGCCGTATTTTTTAGTCAGTCCTGTGCATTTTAAAATTTCACTCATTTTAGAAGTCCTCCTTATTGATTAATTCTATTGTTTCTTTTTTGGTTATCCCCAGCTTTTTTATCTTTCCGCAGAACGCTCCTACTTCATTTGACGCTAGCTCCGTTCTTAAATCTCTAATCAGCTTTTCGTCGTCTGTTATATAGTTCCCCGACGTTCGCCTGGAAGATATAAGCCCTTTTTTCTCAAGCTCGCTTAAAGCCTTTTGCATTGTGTTTGGATTGACCTGTGCCTCGCCTGCCAGATCCCTTACGGACAACAGCTTTGTTCCCACTGTATATGTCCCGTTGAGAATCCGCGTCTCAAGCTCTTCCACAAGCTGAATGTAAACCGGCCTGTCGTTTTTGATTTCCCAAGCCATAATTAAACCTTCCTCTCTTAATAATGAAGTCTGCCTTTTGCTAAATACTATTCATATACAGTTCTATATCTAGCGTTTGGTAACTGTATTATTGATATAATACAATAATACACTAATATTTTACCCTTGTCAACCCCTTTTTAGAAAAATTATTGAAATTTTTTAATGCGAATTATGCAAATTACTGTTTAATCTATGAATTATAACAAAATATTTGCAATTTTATATTTTTCACTTGCAAAAAGGAAAATTTTATGATAGAATAACTATATCGTGCTAAAGCGTCAAAAAACCGGTGTAATCACGGGCATATGAGCAATCGGCATAAAATTAATAAATGGGAGGGCTTAAACAATGGAGTTTAAGAATGCGTACCTTAAAAAGGTATACGAAAAGGTAGAGGCAAGAAATCCCGGTGAAAAGGAATTTCTTCAAGCAGTAAAAGAGGTTCTTGAGAGCTTAGAGCCTGTTGTCGAGAAGGACAAATCTTACGAGACAAACGGTATTATCGACCGTATCGTTGAGCCTGAAAGATTAATTCAGTTCAGAGTATCTTGGGTTGACGACAACGGAAACGTACAGGTAAACAGAGGTTTCAGATGTCAGTTTAATTCAGCTATCGGACCATACAAGGGCGGTTTAAGACTTCACCCTACAGTATGTGCATCGGTTATTAAATTCTTGGGCTTTGAGCAGATATTCAAAAACAGCCTGACAGGTCTTCCGATCGGAGGCGGTAAGGGCGGTTCTGACTTCGACCCTAAGGGCAAGTCTGACGGAGAAGTTATGAGATTCTGCCAAAGCTTTATGACAGAGCTTTCAAAACACATCGGCGCAGACACCGACGTACCTGCCGGCGACATTGGAACAGGTGCAAGAGAAATAGGTTATATGTTCGGTCAGTATAAGAGACTCAGAAATGAGTTCACAGGCGTTCTGACAGGTAAGGGATTAAGCTACGGCGGTTCTCTTGCAAGAACAGAGGCTACAGGATACGG
>CANQUM010000032.1 GCA_947627045.1 uncultured Clostridia bacterium | reverse complement strand
CGTGTTTTAATATCTTTTTCAACTGTTTTAATTCCTTTAATCATTAATATTTTGTAAACTTTGCAAATGCTTTCCCCAAAACTCTTAATACCTAAATAAACAGATAAAATTCGCCTTTTCTCATCTATTTTTTCTATTTTTAGCAGTACAATAATGCTGCTATATAATTTAAGCAGGTATTTATCTAAACACCTGCTTAAAAAGATTAAATCCATTAAAACTTTATTTTATCTTTAATATATTTTTCCAGTTCATCAATATTAATTCTTTCCTGCTCCATTGAATCTCTGTCTCGAACGGTAACGCAATTATCCTCTAATGAGTCAAAATCGTATGTTATACAGAAAGGCGTTCCTATTTCGTCCTGTCTGCGGTAGCGCTTGCCTATAGAACCTGTAACGTCAAAATCAGTCATAAACGACTTAGATAACTTTTTATGAAGCTCTGCCGCATTATCAGACAGCTTCTTTGAAAGAGGTAATACCGCTGCCTTATAAGGTGCAACAACCGGACTTAGATGAAGTACCACCCTGGTGTCGTTCTTTTCTTCATCTATAACCTCTTCGTCATAAGCCTCGCAGATAAGCGCAAGAACAGTACGGTCAAGACCGTAGGTAGACTCGATAATATATGGTATAAACTTCTCATTTGTTTCAGGGTCAAGATACTCCTGTTTCTGTCCACTGTATTCCTGATGACGTGTAAGGTCAAAGTCTGTACGGTTATGTGTACCGTTAATTTCGCCCCAGCCAAACGGGAACAGAAATTCAATATCGCAAGCGGCTTTAGCATAATGTGCAAGCTTTTCGTGATCGTGAAAACGAAGATGCTCGCCATCAATTCCTAGATCCTTGAAGTAGCTCATTCCGTATTCCTTGAAATAATCATACAAATCTGAGTCTTCACCCTCTTTGCAGAAAGTCTGGAACTCCATCTGCTCAAACTCAATAGTTCTGAATGTGAAGTTGCCCGGAGTAATCTCATTTCTGAACGCCTTTCCTATCTGACCGATAGAAAACGGCAGCTTTGCCCTCATTGAACGCTGAACATTGAGAAAGTTCACATATTCTCCCTGTGCATTCTCGGGACGCAGATAAATTATACTCTTGCTGTCGTTTGTAACTCCTCTGAATGTCTGGAACATTAGATTGAATTCACGAATATCGGTAAAATTGTGCTTTCCGCAATGCGGACAGGGGATAGAATGTTCCTTTATATAGTCGAACATCTCCTCTTTTGTCATACCGTCTGCATGAGCATTCGGGTCAAAGTCGTCAATAAGATTGTCTGCACGGTGGCGCATTTTACATTCCTTGCAGTCAAGAAGCGGGTCAGAAAAGCTTGTAACATGTCCGCTTGCCTCCCAAACTCTCGGGTTCATAAGTATATCTGCGTCAACTTCAAAGCTGTTAGCTCTCTCCTGAATAAATCTTTTTCTCCATGTATCCTTGACGTTGTTTTTTAGCCTTGTTCCCAAAGGACCGTAATCCCAAGTGTTCGCCAAGCCTCCGTAAATTTCGCTTCCCGGAAAAATAAATCCTCTGTGTTTGCAAAGATTTACTATTGTTTCCATTGACTTATCTGTATTGTTCATAAATTTTCTCCTTGATTTTATTAAATATTACTATATATTTTATATTATAAACAAAAATAAGTCAAGAAAAATTACGCTGTTTGCCTAATAATAAGCTTAAAACTTTACTAATTTTAACAAGCACTGCAAAAAATAAAAAAATAATTACACAAAAATATAGTTAAATTCCATAAAAATAAAAAAATTTAAAAAACCCCTTGACAATCAAACCTTTTCAGAATATAATATATAACATAGTAAACAGATAGGAATTTAGGAATTAATCAAAAACCTAAACAATTTTATGAAAAGGAGAAATTATTATGGCTATTGCAAAGAAAATCACAGATTTAATAGGAGGAACTCCTTTATTGGAGCTTTCAAACTATGAAAAGAAAAACGGTCTTGAAGCAAAAATTATAGGGAAGCTAGAATACTTCAATCCTGCAGGAAGCGTTAAGGACAGAATTGCCAAAGCAATGATTGAGGACGCTGAACAGAAAGGTCTTTTAAAGCCTGACTCGGTAATTATCGAACCTACAAGCGGAAACACGGGTATAGGTCTAGCCTCTGTGGCTACAGCTAAGGGTTACAGAATAATTATCACAATGCCTGAAACTATGAGCGTTGAAAGACGAAATCTTTTAAAGGCATTCGGTGCAGAGCTTGTTTTAACCGACGGTTCAAAGGGAATGAAGGGTGCAATTGAAAAAGCTGATGAACTTGCAAAGGAGATACCGAACAGCTTTATCCCGGGGCAGTTTGTAAACCCTGCCAACCCTGCTGTACATTTCGCAACGACAGGTCCTGAAATTTGGGAGGACACAAACGGCAAGGTTGATATTTTTGTTGCAGGTATAGGAACGGGCGGAACAATAAGCGGAGCAGGCAAGTATCTGAAGTCTAAAAACCCTGATGTAAAGGTTGTCGCAGTAGAGCCAGCATCATCACCTGTTCTATCAAAGGGCGAGAGCGGTCCTCACAAAATTCAAGGAATAGGTGCAGGGTTTGTTCCCGATACTCTTGACACAGACATATATGATGAAATTATAGCAGTCGAGAACGACGACGCATTCAAAACAGGTAAAGAAATTGCAAGAGCGGAGGGCTTTCTCGTAGGAATTTCCTCAGGAGCAGCTGTATGGGCAGCAACCGAGCTTGCAAAGCGTCCCGAAAACAAGGGAAAAACCATTGTAGCGCTTCTTCCCGATACGGGAGACCGCTATTTGTCAACGCCTTTGTTTGCTGACTAAAGTTATAATTTGGCAACGGACATAAGTCCGTTGCTTTTTTATTGCAAAATCGGTATCTTTATGATAGAATATATTAGAAAATTCTAATAAAGAGGAAAATAAAATGCTGAATAATATTTTTGACTCACACTGTCATTATGATGACTATAAGTTTAAATCTGACTGCGAAGATGTAATTGCAAATGCACTCAACAGTACCGTAGTCGGTATGATTCACGCCGCTACCGACCTTGAATCTGCCGACTTCGGATTAAAAATGTCTGAAAAATTCAAAAATTTCTATACTAGTGTTGGTTTTCACCCCGATCCGAATTGCATAGTCAAGGCAGACAGAGACTATATAAAAAAGCTCCGTGAGCTTGTTAAAAAGGACAAAAAGCAAGGCAGAAACAAAATCGTCGCAATAGGCGAGATAGGTCTTGACTATCACTATGAGAATTACGACAAGGTTCGTCAGATAGAAGTTTTCACACAGCAAGTCTTGCTTGCTAATGAGTTAGGGCTTCCTGTTATTGTGCATCTGCGTGACGCAACTGAGGACGGTATGAATATCCTTAAACAGCTTAAACCAAAGGGCGTAGTGCATTGCTTTTCGGGTTCTGCCGAAACCGCAAAAGAAGTTCTGGCAATAGGAATGTATATCAGCTTTACAGGAGCACTGACCTTTAAAAATGCAAAAAAGGCTAACAAAGCTCTTGAAGTAATTCCGATAGAAAAACTCCTGCTTGAAACTGACGCACCCTATATGGCTCCCGAGCCGTATCGGGGACACCGCTGCGATTCGACAATGATAAGCGAGATTGCAAAGAAGGTCGCCCAAGTTAAAGGGATTACACCTCAAGAAGTGCTGGATATTACGACAAATAATGTGTGCGAATTATTTGGTATTAGTTTATAGATATAAAAATCAGGGAGAGCTATTATGATTGGAAAAATCGTTACAGTTACTGTTGACAGACCTCTTGGGAGCTGCCATCCGGAGTACAAAGATATGTATTATCCAATTAACTATGGGTATATTGATGGAATTATCGCACCTGACGGCGAGGAACAGGACGCTTACATTTTAGGTGTAAACGAACCCGTTGAGAAATTCACTGGTAAGATTATTGCAATAATTCATAGGTTTGACGATGTAGAAGAAAAATGGGTGGTCTGTCCTGAAAATATCACTTTCACCAAAGAAGAAATAATGGAACAAATAAAATTTCAAGAACAATATTATAAATCGGAAGTTATTATTTAATAATAGAAAGTTGTTTTTTAACAAAATGTAACAGCAATGTTTAGGAGGTCCATTTTATGACAAATTCAAATGATGATATATTCATGTTTATTTATATCTCTGCTATAAGAGATGCTGTTTCTCAAAAAGCATATAGTGGAGCTAAAAAGCCCCTTGAAAAATTAGAAGAATTAGATCCATTAAAAAATAAGTTATATGAGCTTATTAACAATGTGCTAACAAATAAATATTCATGTCAAGATGATTATGATAAGGATTATCTTAAAACAGCAATTGAAATATGTAAGATTATAAACGATAAGGTAAGCAACGACAAGTTTTCATTTGGTAATTCACAAAAACTTATTAATATGATGCTAAAGTATTTTTATATTACAAGTTATACTGATAAAGAAAAAAAAGAATTGTTCAAATTTTGTCATTGCCCAATGGACGGACAAATATTAAGAAAAGTCTGGAGAAAGCGTAAAAGTCTTAGTTGTAATATTAAAATTGGAAAATATGATGAATTTAATAAAGGTTGGGGCAATGAAGATTTCGACAACACAAATGGAAAAAAAGACTTTTCAAAACGGTATAAAATCTTTCAGCAAGCGGTTCGTGATTTGGCAGACAAAGAAAATATGATTTCTCTTGAGTTTGATTATCATTACTGGTTACCTCATCAATTATAAAAAGACGGGCGATCAGCAAAAGCTTTTCGCTCGTCTTTTCTGTAATATTCATTCTAAACTATTAAAGCACTCTTACCTTTGTAATTCCCTCAATGTCCTTAAATTCGTCAGCGTCAACCTTGCCTGTAACATCAAGCATTGTGTATGACCAGTCTTTCTTTGACTTGTTTACAAGGTTCTCTATATTTCCGCCGTTTTCCGAAACCTTTGTGGTGATCTGCGAAATAATTGACGGAATATTCTTGTGAATTATGCAAACAAGAGCGTCGCCTGTCTTTGTAAGCTCAGCATTAGGAAGATTAACCGAGTTTGTAATGTTTCCGTTCTCGATGTAATCAATAAGCTCAACTGCCGCCATATATGCACAGTTGTCCTCAGATTCAGGAGTTGAAGCTCCCAAGTGAGGAATACAAACAACATTTTCCTCGCACAAAACCTTATCTCCCGGGAAGTCAGTTACATATCTTGCAACCTTACCGCTTGAAAGAGCTTTTAGAATATCATCATAGTCAACAAGAGGACCTCTTGCAAAGTTGAGAATTCTTACGCCGTCCTTCATCTTTGCAAAAGCGTCAGCGTTTATAGAACCCTTTGTCTCAGAATTAAACGGGAGGTGGAGCGACAGATAATCAGCATTAGCATATACCTCGTCAAGATGAGGTGTTACCTTAACCTGTGGCTTCAAGTCAAGAGCCGCACTTACTGACAAGTAAGGATCATAGCCGATTACGTTCATACCCAGAGAAACTGCAATGTTAGCCAGTTTTCCTCCGATAGCTCCAAGACCTACCAGACCTAGAGTTTTTCCTAAAATCTCAGGGCCTACAAACTGTCCCTTTCCTTTCTCAACGAGCTTTTCAACCTCGTCGCCCTTGCCTTTTAATGTCTTTGCCCAATCCATAGCCTCAGGAACTTTTCTCGACGCCAAGAGCAATCCGCATACAGCAAGTTCTTTTACAGCGTTTGCATTTGCACCAGGCGTGTTAAATACGCAGATTCCGTTTTCTACACACTTATCAACAGGAATATTGTTTGTTCCTGCCCCCGCTCTTGCAATAGCAAGAAGATTATCTCCGAATTCCATCTCGTGCATTGATGCAGAACGCACCATTATTGCATCAGGATTTTCAATGTCGTCAGCAACATTGTATTTTGACTTATCAAAGTTATCTACCCCTACGGCAGATATTTTGTTCAATGTTTTAATATTATACATTTCTATTAACCCCTTAAATTTTTGTTATGTAATATAACATATGATGTCTACTTGTTTTTTGCCTCAAAGTCTTTCATAAATTCAACGAGTTTTTCAACACCCTCTATAGGCATTGCGTTGTAAATTGAAGCTCTCATTCCACCTACAGTTCTGTGGCCCTTGAGGTTTTCAAAGCCTGCTGCCTTTGCCTCTGCAACAAACTTAGCGTCTAAATCAGCGTCGCCCGTTACAAAAGGTACATTCATAAGCGAACGGTCTTTTTCTACAACAGTTCCCTTGAATAATTCGCTTTGATCTAAGAAATCATAAAGAATTTTTGCTTTCTTTTCGTTGTGAGCCTTCATAGCCTCAAGTCCGCCCATTTTCTTTATCCACTTGAATACCTTTCCGCAGATGTAAATTCCGTAGCAAGGAGGTGTGTTGTAAAGAGAATCAGCGTCTGCCTGAGTTTTATAAGTAAGCATTGTCGGTGTTCCCTCTAAAGGTGTATCTGTGATAAGGTCTTCACGGATAATCACTATTACTACTCCGGCAGGTCCTACATTCTTCTGAACTCCGCCGTAAATCACGCCGTACTTTGTTACGTCAACAGGCTCTGATAAAAAGCAGGAGGATACATCGGCAACAAGAGTTTTGCCCTTTGTGTTAGGAAGCTCTTTAAACTTTGTTCCGTAAATTGTATTGTTCTCGCAGATATAAACATAATCTGCGTCATCGTCAATATCCAAGTCGCTGCAATCAGGAATATAAGAATATGTCTTATCCTCAGATGAAGCTACAGCCTTTACATTACCGTATTTCTTTGCTTCCTGAAAAGCCTTCTTTGACCACTGACCTGTAATAATATAATCTGCAACCTTATTTTTCATAAGATTCATAGGGATAGCCGCAAACTGCTGTGAAGCTCCTCCCTGTAAAAATAATACCTTGTAATTGTCAGGAATATTCATAAGCTCACGAAGATCCTGTTCAGCCTCTTTGATAATAGTATCAAAAGCCTTTGAACGGTGAGACATCTCCATTACGGACATTCCTGTTCCCCTATAATCTAACATTTCATCTGCTGCTTCTTTTAAAACTTCCTCCGGAAGAACAGCAGGACCGGCACTGAAATTATAAACTCTTGCCATTTTTAATACCCTCCATATAAATTAATTTGTAAAGCAATTACCTTAATATTATATAACTTTATCCCACTAAAGTCAACAGTGTGCGGAATAAAATTCCTAATTAAAAACATTTTGTCTAAATTGTTTTTACTTTATTAAATCCTTTCCGCCCATATACATTCTCAAAGCCTCCGGAATTCTCACTGAGCCGTCCTCATTAAGATTATTTTCAAGAAATGCTATCAACATTCTCGGCGGAGCAACAACTGTGTTGTTAAGAGTATGTGCAAAATACTTGTTCCCGTCCGCACCCTTAACTCTTATCCCGAGACGTCTTGCCTGAGCGTCTCCCAAATTTGAACAGGAACCAACCTCGAAATACTTCTTCTGACGGGGACTCCATGCCTCAACGTCAATGCTCTTGACCTTCAAATCCGCCAAGTCGCCCGAACAGCATTCAAGAGTTCTAACAGGAATGTCAAGCGTTCTGAAGAAATCAACGGTATTATGATAGAGCTTTTCAAACCAGCTCATACTATCCTCCGGCTTGCAGACAACTATCATCTCCTGCTTTTCAAACTGATGAATACGGTAAACTCCTCTTTCCTCAATTCCGTGAGCCCCGACCTCTTTTCTAAAACACGGAGAATAGCTTGTCAGCGTCTTAGGAAGTTCGTCTTCTTTTAAAATAGTATCAATAAACTTTCCTATCATAGAGTGTTCGCTGGTACCTATAAGATAAAGGTCTTCGCCCTCAATTTTATACATCATACCTTCCATTTCAGCAAATGACATTACTCCCGTAACAACACTGCTTCTTATCATAAATGGCGGAATATAATATGTGAAACCTCTGTCTATCATAAAGTCTCTTGCATATGAAAGTATCGCAGAGTGAAGTCTCGCAATATCTCCCGAAAGATAATAAAATCCGTTGCCCGAAGTCTTTCTCGCACTGTCTATATCAATTCCGTTTAGTTTTTCCATAATATCAACGTGATAAGGGACTTCAAAGTCAGGAACGAGTGGCTCGCCGAACTTCTCGATTTCGACATTTTCGCTGTCGTCCTTTCCGATAGGCACGCTGTCGTCAATGATATTCGGAATAACTAACATTATTTCTCTTATCTGCTGTGAAAGATCACTCTCGCTGTCCTCTAATATAGAAAGCTCATTATTGATCTCTCCGACCTGTGCCTTGACCTTCTCAGCTTCTTCCTTTTCGCCCTTTGCCATAAGCCCGCCGATCTGCTTGCTTATCTTATTTCGCTGACTCCGTAGATTGTCGCAGCGTGTTTTTGCCGCTCTGTACTTTTCATCAAGCTCTATAACCTCGTCAACAAGTTTGATTTTATCATTCTGAAATTTCTTTTTTATGTTTTCTTTTACAATATCAGGATTTTCTCTTAAAAATTTGATGTCTAACATAAATACTTTCTCCTCAATTTCAAATGTTTATTTCTCAAGATTAGCCGAACAATTCTTTACAAACTCGTCCAGCTCGTCTTTGTTTTTGACCTTTATTTTAATAGTGTAACTTCCGTCAGCCCTTGCAGAGACCTCCGTTTTTTGCCCGAACACAGACTGCAATGCCGCTTCAAGCTCCGCAGCATAAGTGTTTTCATAGCGAATTGAAGTCTTTGTCTTTTTAGTCTTTTTCTCACCCAATGATATAATTTTTTCAAGCTGTCTTACCGAAAGCTTGTCTAAAGCCGTTTTCTTTGCAAGCTCCTGTCTCAGCTTAACATCATTAACTCCCGCCAATGCCTTTGCATGACCCGCTGATAAGTCGCCGTTTTTTAGCATTTTTTGTGTTTCATCGTCTAATTTTAAAAGTCTAAGTGAATTTGCGATAGCCGGTCGTGATTTTCCAATTGTCTCTGCGACCTGCTCTTGAGTCATATTATACTCATTCATCAGCTTTTCATAGCCCTGTGCTTCTTCTATCGGGTTTAAATCTTCACGCTGAAGGTTTTCTATCAATGCGATCTGCATTGTTTCAAAATCGCTCAAATCCTTTATAAGAACAGGAACCTCGCTCAATCCGGCTATTCTTGCCGCTCTCCAGCGGCGTTCGCCTGCAACTATCTGATAACCGCCCGTAGGAAGCGGCCGCACAAGAATAGGTTGTAAAACTCCGTGCTGACGTATAGATTCAGCAAGATTTTCTATAGCGTTATCATCAAACTCTGTTCTCGGCTGTGATCTGTTCGGCTCAATTTCCGAAAGCCTTAACGTGTTCGCCGCCGAAGAAGACGAAGTTTTTTCCTCTCCGCTTTCAAAAAACAGAGCATCCATACCCTTTCCTAGCTTTTTTTTTGCCATATTTCCTCCTTATTTAATATCTTTATTTATATTTGTTTTCCTTTTCTTTTGCCTTTTCAAAAACTCATCAGCAAATTCCTCATAAGCCTTTGCGCCCTTGCACTTCGGGTTGTAATACATTATCGGCTGCCCAAAGCTGGGGGCTTCGGAAAGTGCAACATTTCTAGGAATAACCGTTTTATAAACCATCTTTGGGAAATGCGTTTTTACTTCTTCCACAACCTGAGCTGTTAAATTATACCTTTTCATATACATAGTAAAAAGTATTCCATCTATTGTTATATTCGGATTAAAGCTCTTTTGAACCTTTTTAATAGCTTCTGTCAGTTCAACAAGACCCTCAAGCGACAGAAATTCGCACTGTATAGGAATAATTACGCTGTCGCATGCCGCAAGCGCATTAATTGTTATCAGATCCAAAGTAGGGGGACAGTCAATAAGTATATAATCATAATCGTCCTTAACCGTCAAAACCTGCATCTTCAGCCTTAACGACCGCCTGTCAAGCTCCAAAAACTCAACCGCCGCACCCGAAAGCGTCTGGGTGGCAGGAACAACCGATACCCCTCTGAAATTGGTAGCGACTATTGCTTCAACCATACGGCAGTTTCCGATAACTGCCTCATAAACGGTGTTTCGTATACTTCTTTTTTCTATTCCGAAACTAGTTGTAGTGTTCCCCTGAGGGTCGAAATCTATAACAAGAATTTTCTTACCCTTTAACCCAAGTGCAGCCGCAAGATTTACCGCCGTAGTCGATTTTCCCACACCGCCTTTTTGGTTAGAGATTGCAATTACTTTTCCCATTGCCCGTGCCTTTCACATATATAAAAAAATAGTTAAGCCGATATTCTGCAGCTTAACTATTATTATAGCAATGTTTGTATTCTTTTGCAAGATGTAATTACAAATTGTTTCACGTGGAACATTGCCAAAGCATAATGAATTATGTTTCACGTGGAACACTAAGGGCTTATAAAGTAAACGAATTGTTTTCGTTGATCGGAATAGTTATTGTGTATGTGATCTCGTTTTCTGTCTGGGTCTTCTTTGAATTTGCCTCGACTCCCGATAAACGCATAACCTCAATGGCCTTGTTTATTGTATTTACAAAAAGCCGCACGTCCTTTAAAACAGGGGAACGCTTTTTATAAGACTCTCTTTTCTGTCTTCCCTCCAATAGCTTTGATATATAGGCTTCGGTCATCTCAACATTTAATTTGTATTTGTGTATGCGCTCCAGAACATCGACCCTGTCGCTTTTGGATTTTAGCTTTAACAAGGCTCGGGCGTGCCTTTCACTGAGACCCATATCCATTATTACCTGCTGTTCATCACCGGGTATTCTTAACAGTCTTAGCTTGTTCGCCACTGTTGACTGTGCAAGCCCAAGACGGATCGCTGCGTCCTCCTGAGTCATTCCGTATACTGTTATAAGCGACTGGATAGCACTGGCTTCCTCAAAAAAAGACAAGTTTTCTCTTTGGATATTCTCTACTAAAGCCATCAGTGCCGAATTTCTCTCCGTCATATTCACAATAATGCAGGGTACCGTTTTCAGCCCCGCAATTTTTGCCGCCCTGAGTCTTCGTTCGCCCGAAACAAGCTGATATTCCCCTTCGTTTATTCTGATTATCAGCGGCTGAAGAATTCCCTCCTGCGAAATGCTCTTTGCGAGTTTGGTGAGCTCGTCCGAATAAAAATGTTTTCTGGGCTGGCTGGGATTGGGTTTGATCAGAGAAACACCGATTTCAAGTACCTTATTTATTTCTTTTTCTCTTTGTCTTGTTGTAAAATTAACCATTTTGCTGTCCTCCCCAAAGCGAAATTTTCGCTTATATCTCTGTCTCTACACAACAATATTTTAACATCTGGTATTCATTATTTCCATAGTTATTCATCGTGTATTAATGACAAAAGCCGTCCTCAATCTACTTAAATAAGTAAATTAAAGAGGCTTTTTTGTCATTTGTCCCTTGTTTCTTGGGTATTTGATCGCTGTTTGCGATATTTTTTTAATTGCAATTAAAACTCGACTATCTCCGTTTGGCAGGGAATAATCTAGTATTTTGTCAATATTTCCGCCCAAGATTTTAATTGCATTCTTTGACGAAGATATTTCTTCCTCGCTGTTTTTGCCTTTTAATGCTATAAAGTACCCTCCGACTTTAACAAATGGCAGACAATACTCGCATAACATAGGCAGTGATGCCACAGCTCTTGCTGTTGCTATATCAAATTTTTCTCTGTAGTTTTCCTTATGGGCAACCTCTTCAGCACGGCCGTGTATACATTCAGCGTGTAAATTCAATTCGTTTGAAAGTGTTTCTAAAAACTTTACCCTCTTATTAAGGCTGTCAAGCAGAGTAATTTTAATGTCATCTCTAATTATTTTAAGAGGACAAGACGGAAATCCTGCCCCGGTACCAATGTCTATCAATTTTGCGTCATTTTTTACGTTAAATAGCGAAAAGGGGAGAATACTGTCAAGAAAGTGCTTTTGAGAGATGTCCTCCGGCGACAAAATTGCCGTCAAGTTTACCTTTTTATTCCATTCAACCAGCATTTCTGAATATTTATACAGTCTTTGATATTGTTCATCTGTTAAAGACAACTGAGCCTGAGCGAAAAGCTGCATAAACTTAGACTTTTCAATTATCACAATGTATCAGCGCCCTTTCTTAGAGCATTTATTTTACGGTTTGTCTTTACTGTTTTTATCTCTGCGGTTTTGCTCAAGCCACACAAGCAGAACTGAAACATCTGCAGGATTTACTCCCGAAATACGGCTTGCCTGACCCACGCTGAGCGGTTTGATCTTTCCCAGCTTTTCGATTGCTTCAAGCCTGAGACCCCTAATCTGAGAGTAATCCAGATCACTCGGCAAAGATTTTCTTTCGAGCTTTCTCATTTGCTCGACCTGTTCAAGCTGAATTTTTATATACCCCTCGTATTTTATAGACAAATCCACCTGTTCCTGAACATCTTTCGGCAAATCGGGACGTTCCTTATCTAAAAAAGCAGTTCCTTTATAAGAACACTGCGGACGTCTTATGATCTGTGCCAGCTTTGCGCCTGTCTGCAGCGGCTCCGTTCCACATTCTTCCAGATATTTGTTTGCGTCTTTCGGTGAAATGTTCACGCCCCAAAGACGCTTTATCTCCGCCTTGATCTGTGAAACCTTTTCCAAAAGCCGGTCATAGCGCTCTTGACTTATCAAACCTACCTCATATCCTATAGGTGTAAGCCTTTGATCGGCGTTATCCTGACGGAGAAGCAGGCGGTATTCGCTCCTTGACGTAAGCATTCGGTAAGGGTCCATACAGCCTTTTGTTACAAGGTCGTCAATAAGCGTGCCGATATACGAGCTTGCACGGTCAAGAACAATTCCGTCCTTCCCGGATATTTTTCTAACGGCATTTATTCCCGCAATAAGCCCCTGTGCGGCTGCTTCCTCATAGCCCGAAGTACCGTTAAACTGCCCTGCGCCGAAAAGACCCGAGACCTGCTTGAATTCAAGGGTGGGGAGAAGCTCGGTAGAATCGCAGCAGTCATATTCGATAGCGTAAGCATTTCTCATAATTTCAATATTTTCTAATCCCTCGATAGTTCTTAAAAATTCAATTTGAACATCTTCGGGAAGGGAAGTAGACATTCCCTGCAGGTAATACTCATCGGTATTCAACCCCATAGGCTCAATAAAAAGTTGGTGTCGTGGTTTGTCGGAAAACCGCATTATCTTGTCTTCAATCGACGGACAATATCTCGGCCCTATGCCCTCGATCTGACCTCCATACATTGCCGAGCGCTTTATATTTTTTCTTATGACCTCGTGCGTTTTCTCGTTTGTATACGCAATGTAGCAGGAAACCTTGTTTTCAAGATTTTTGTGATTCTCAAAAGAAAAAGGCACAATTTCCTCGTCTCCGTCCTGCTTTTGGAGCTTATCGAAATTGATAGAACGGCGGTGAACTCTTGCGGGGGTCCCTGTTTTAAATCTCCTGAGCGTAATACCTAGCTCTTTCAGACTGTCTGACAAAAAATTAGCAGGAGAAACAGCGTCAGGACCGCTTTCATAAGAGCGTTCACCGACAAAAATCTTGCCCTTTAAGTAAGTACCCGAACAAATAATAACAGCCTTTGCCGAAAACTCGCTTCCTATTCTTGTCTGAACACCTGTAACCTTTCCGTCCTTGAAAAGAACTTTAACAACTTCGCCCTGTTTTAAGTCAAGGTTTTCGCAGCTCTCAATCGTCTTTTTCATATATTCGTGATAACGGGTTCTGTCAGCTTGAACTCTCAAGCTGTGAACTGCAGGTCCTCGACCTCTGTTTAACATTCTGCTCTGCAAAAATGTTGCGTCTGCCGCTTTTCCCATTTCACCGCCGAGTGCGTCGATCTCTTTGACTAAATGTCCTTTAGCTGTTCCGCCGATAGACGGGTTGCACGGCATATTTGCCAAAGCGTCAAGAGTAAGCGTAAAAAGGGCAGTCTTCGCCCCTAATCTTGCCGAAGCAAGAGCAGCCTCACAGCCTGCATGACCCGCACCTACAACTATTATATCATAACCTTCTATAAACATAATCTACCTCTGAAACCGTGTGAATGTAAGTTACTTTCCTACACAGAAATTATGGAATACCTGCTCTACAACCGCTTCTGTTGCCTTTTCTCCGGTGAGCTCAAGTAAATGATCGCAA
This sequence comes from uncultured Clostridia bacterium, assembly GCA_947627045.1. Lineage (GTDB taxonomy): Bacteria > Bacillota > Clostridia > Oscillospirales > Ruminococcaceae > UMGS1601. The sequence goes on along the minus strand of CANQUM010000032.1, from coordinate 2,849 downwards.
GCCTTTGAAATGGTAACTGTAACTGCGTCAAGCGTTTCACCCAAGCTTAGAGCATTAAGTGCAAGCTCTAAGCTGTTTTTGGCACGTTCAACACATATTTTCTGTCTTTCGTTGGCAAAAACAGTGGCATCGGAATTTATATTATTCAGCTTAAACAGCGATAATACTGCCTTTTCTAATTCCTCTTTGCCCTTTTGTTCCTTTGCTGAAATCATTACAACAGGTTTGTTGTATTTTTTAAAATTATCCGGTGTGATTTTTGCCTGTAAATCGGTTTTATTTAGTACAATTATACTTTGCTTGTCCGATATTTTATCGAGTAGTTCTGTATCCTCGCTGTTTAATTCCTCGCTTGCATCAAAAACTGCAATAATAAGCCTTGCGTTTTCAAGTCTTTTTAAAGCCAGATCAACGCCCATACTTTCCACCAAATCATCAGTCTGGCGAATTCCTGCAGTGTCAGATAATTTCAAAACGACCTCGCCAAGTCTTGCCGACTCTTCAATAACATCACGGGTCGTTCCGGCAACATCTGTTACAATAGAACGGTCAAAGCCTAAAAGCATATTCATCAAAGATGATTTTCCTACATTTGCCCGTCCGACAATTGCCGTATCAATACCCTCACGGAAAATCAAACCGTTATCATAGTCGCAAAGAATCTTATCAAGCTGCGAAACAGCGGCGCTAAGCGATGATTTCAATGTTTCATTCTCCACAGACGGCAGATCCTCCTCAGGATAATCGACCCACGCCGCAAGCTCTGCCAAAATTCGCACCAATTCATCAGCTGTGCTTTTTATCTTTTTAAAAAGTATACCTTCATGAGCAAGATTTGCACTGCTTAAAGCCTGTTTTCCCTCAGCGGATATGATGTCCATAACCGCTTCTGCCTGAGTTAGCGAGAGCTTTCCGTTTAAAAATGCACGCTTTGTAAATTCACCTGGTCCCGCAGGCTCTGCACCGCTTTCAATGCAGGCTCTCAGCACCTCTTTTGTTACGAATATACCTCCGTGGCATGAAATTTCAGCAACGTTTTCTCCCGTATAGCTTTTGGGTTCAAGAAAGACCGTTAAAACCGCATCGTCAATAGCTCTTTCGTTATAGACGATCCTTCCGTATGTACAGGTGTATCCGCACATTTGAGAAACAGGAGTTTTTGAAAATGGAACGAAAATCTTCTCTGCAATTTTTATAGCGTCTTTTCCGCTTATTCTAATAACAGAGATCCCTCCGACGGCATTGGGAGTTGATATTGCACAAACTGTACTCATTGTTCGTTCCTCCTCAAAACATATTATAAAGCAAATAAATTCATATTCAAAACTTACGTCAGCACAATTGCTTATTGCTTAAAAAAGGGGACAAGACCTAAAATCGAGGTCTGCCCCCTTATTGTTAATTATAAATCGATTTTTGTATAAAGTCCGCTTGAACCCATTTCATCCTCTGGTTTCGGCTTCTTGTATTCCTTTTCAAAGGAGCTTACTATATCATAGCCTTTTTTGTTATATGAACGTCTGTTATTTTTTCTTCCTCTGTTATCAAATCTCTTTTTTTCGGTAGAGCTTATAATCACCTTTCTGTATGGGTCCTCACCCTTTGAATGCGACGTTACCCCTTCAATATCGGTAATTACCGAATGAATGATTCTTCTTTCATAAGGATTCATAGGCTCCAGAGCAGTAGTTCTTCCATTTCTCTTTACGTTGTTGCCTATCTTTCTGGCAAGACGCTCAAGCTGTGCTTTTCTTCTTTCTCTGAAACCGTTGCAGTCTGTTGAAATTCTGTAATACTCTCTGTCTATTCTGTTGCATACCAAAGATGAAAGATATTGAAGAGAATCTAAAACCTCTCCCTTTTTTCCGATAATTTCTTCTACATTATCACCTGAAATATCTAAAACTGCACCGTCAACGTCTTCTTTAATGTCAATTGAGACCTCATATCCCATTTTTGAAAACACATTCTTAATATATCTTGCTGCAAGCTGAGGCTTGCTTTCCTCAAAAGTAGCCTCAACCTTAGCCTCGCCTTTAATTTTTCCAAAAAGAGACTTTTTCGGTTCTTCCAATATTACAAACTGAATTTGATCCTGCGATACCCCAAACTCGGCTTCTGCGAGAGCCTTTGCATCGTCAATAGTTTCCGCGGTAAATGTCTTTGTCATATTTTCTCCCTCTTTCTATTAAACTTTTTTATTCCTCATATTCGTCGCCGTATTTTTCAGCCATTCTTTTTCTTGCTTCCTGAAGTCTTTTCAATTCGGCTTGTTTTCTCTCGGCTTTTGTCAGTTTTCTCTCTTCATCTGTATCGTCATCGTTTGTATTTGCTGTGTTTGATTCACCCATCTGACTCTGCTGCATTTCAAGAGCTCGTTGATAAAATCCTTTTTTCTTCTTCTTTTTCTTAGATTCCTTAGCGATCATTGCCTCTACTCTTTCAGGCGTATATATATTATTCAGTATAATTGTCTGAATAAGTGAGTAGAAAGAGGTCAGAGTCCAGTATAAACCTAATCCCACCGGGAAACTGAACGCAATATAGAACGAGAATACAGGCATTATATAAAGAATGAGGTTCATACCCATTCCCGTTGAACTTGCAGTAGGGTTGTTCTTTTTCTGATAGCGCTGGGAGATAAATGTCAGAATAAGCTGGAATAAGAACGAGCTTACCGGAATCAGCAGATATAAAGATGTCCAGCTCGGCATTTCACTCAGCGGAATACCAAAGAAGGTATAATCTACTCTTTTAAGTTCTTTATTGATTTTTTCATCAACAACATCAAACATTTGTCCGTAGCCGTTGTCTGATATTTTGAACATTAAAAGCTGAGGTCTTAAATA
>CANQUM010000031.1 GCA_947627045.1 uncultured Clostridia bacterium | reverse complement strand
GACTTTTTTATCCTTTTTTGTGCCACCCGTTTTTCGAGTGCCTGATTATTATATCACACCCTTTTTCCTTTGTCAAGAGGTTTTGTTAAAAAAACTTTTTGTTTTGTCACTTTGTTAATATACCATATATATCTGTTTAATTTTTGTCATATTATATGCGAAATTGCTAAAACTAATACCATAAAAGCACAAACTTTTCAATTACGAACTGTTTTGTATAATATCTTTTTGTTCGGGTAAAATACAAAGGTAAATATTTGTTACCATATTTCATAAGGTAAAAGAAATTTATTAAACTGTTGATTTTGCGATTATCAAACTATCACAAAATCTCGAAAGGAGGAATGCTCCTTTAGGAGCATAAAGATAATTATGAAAAAAACAATTTCCGCTATTGTAACCTATATGGCAATACTTGCGCTTTGTGTAACTATAATATTCGGCATTTCGCGTACTGTTACAACAAAGGTATCAAATAATGAAGCAGTTCCCACTGCTCTTGCCGCAGGTTCTATGCCATCGTCAACAGAATCTAATATCTACCTTCTGGCAAGAATTATATCTGCTGAAGCAAGAGGTGAAACTTATACGGGACAGGTTGCAGTTGGTTCTGTTATTCTAAACCGTATAAAGCACCCTTCATTTCCTGATACATTGTCAGGAGTAATCTATCAAGGAGGTGCCTTTACCGCAATTGTAGACGGTCAATTTAACGAGCCTATTTCAGACTCTGCATACAATGCTGCTCGTGACGCCCTAAACGGCTGGGATCCAAGCGGCGGGGCAATATACTACTATAATCCTGCAAAAACGTCAAATGCTTTTATGCACTCAAGACCTATCATAACCACAATCGGCAGTCATAGATTCTGTTCATAAATTAAAATGATCCTCCCGAATATCATGAAAGTACTTTATAACTCTTTCAATCGGGAGGAATTTTTTTAATGCTTTAAATCTAAAAAATACATTATATTCATCATCTGTCAACTAAATAATACTTTCTCAAGCTGGGTCCGAAAACCTCTGCCGCCAGCTTGATTGAAAAAAGTCCTCCTGAAATTATAGCTATTACTAAAAACACCTTGATTAACCCTTTCATTATTATCACCTTCCATTATTCCGAATATTATATATTAATAATAGTATATCATCTTTATTGAAAGGTTGCAATATTAAAAAGCTAAGCCGCCCAAAATTTTTGAGCGGCTTTTATGTTTTTATATCAATTACTCCCCGGACGGCAGCGTCGGATACAAAGAGTTCATTGTCTGCCGCTATTTAGTCTTTTTCTTAACGGCTTTACTCCATTTTCCGTAATTTGTACTGCCGTTTGCCTTTTTATATGCTCTTACTTTTACAAAGTATTTCTTCTTTGATTTAAGTCTCTTTATTGTTACTTTGTTTTTCTTGACTTTAACTGTTTTCTTACCCTTTGTAAACTTATTGTTTGCTGCATACATTACTTCATAGCCTGTTGCTCCGTTTACCTTTTTCCAAGAAACATTCAGCTTCTTTTTCTTTGCAGTAAGTTTAACTGATTTTACTTTGGCTGGTTTTTGAGCGGTTACTTTAGTTGTACTTGGCACTTTATTTGCAGGCTTATTTATTTCTTTATTGCTGTTTACAGGTGTCTTTGCTGTTGTTGGTTCAGTTGTTTTAGGCGGTGTTGGTGTATCGTTAGATGTATTGTTTGAATTATCTGTAGAATCTGACTTATCATCTGATGTTGAATCTGTTATAGGTTCGTCAGACTTTTTCTCTAAGCCTTTAATTGCTGCTTTTATATCTGAAGCTGTATCTTCCATTGCCATTATATTTGAATCATCGCCGTATTTTTCTGCTTTTTCAATTAATGCTTTTAATACGCCGTAGCTTTCAGGTGTATATTGTGCCTCGTCATATGATTTAGCGTCGTCAACTCTTGTTTGCAGTAATTCTTTATATGTTGATATATCATCTGCAAGATTAACCATTCTTTCCACCGGAATATTGCTCTTATAAGGATTAGTTAGAGTTTCATATGTAGTTGTATCAAAATAACAATGGAATTTTGGCGTTCCTCCCCCATCAGGAAGGGGCGAAGTAAAATCCTTGCCGTGAATATAAATATCTGTTAATAAACTGCACTCTGCGATCCACTGTGGATTACTAAATGCTATATCAATACCTGCAGGTATTTCTATTCTTTTAAGATTACTGCAATATGCAAAGGCATTTTTAAAACAAGAATTTCCATCCGGTATCTGAATACCTTCCTCTAAATATGCCTCCTGCAATCCGGTGCAATTTTCAAAAGAGTACTCCATATCAGTTACCGATGCAGGTATAACTATCTTCTTTAATGATGAACAGTTAGCAAATGATACATATCCTAATTCTTTAATGCCTTCCTCAAAAGTAACAGATGATAACTTTTTACAGTTTTCAAATGCACAGTTTGCGTTACCTTTATACGTTTTATACTCTGATCTGGCACCTACCCACTTTGTAATACTGGATGGAATAAAAATACTTTGTAATGCACTGTTACAGAACACATAACTTCCAACAATAGTTAATCCATCAGTAAGCGTTACATTCTTTAATGATGAACAATCACTGAAGGAATAAGCATCCCATCTAGCTAAAGATTTAGGAATGGTTACATTATCAAGAGATGTACATCCATTAAAAGCATAACCGCCAATATATTTGATACCCTCAGTTAGGGTCAGGTTTTTAAGTAATGGACATTTAGCAAAGGAATAACACATAACTTGATACGCATGTTTATCCTCCGTAGTACCACTCTCTGTAGCTTGAAACATAATAGTACTGCCCTTAAATTCGGTAATAGTTGAAGGCAGGGTAACAGTTTCAAGCTTTGGCATTTGATAAAATGCACAATATCCAATTGATGTTGCTCCCTCTTCAATTTTAACTTCTTTTATAGCATCTTTATGTTCCTTATATGTGTATATATTCGGGTAATCACCAATTTGTGATTCAGCATTACCATCAGTAACTTTAGGCGAATCCATATCACCCTGTCCCGAAAATGTCAGAACGCCGTCTGAATCAAGCGTCCAGCTTAAGTCTCCGCATGTACCTGAATCAACAGTATCAGCTGATACTGTCATTGCACCTGTCAGTGCAGTTAATGCCACTGCCGCCGATGCGGCCAATGATAAAAGTTTTTTAAGTTTCATTTCTTTTTTCCTTTCTATTAAAAATCATTTTTTATCTATCTTATATATTGCACATTTAAAAGATAAACTAATGTGCGAATTGTATAAAGAATAACGCCTGAACCATCCCCTGTTCAGGCGCCTCCCGCCCTTTCGGGCAATATATTTAGGAATATTTAGAAGAAAACTAAATTACAAACTGTCAGAAATTTAAGGCAAGACGAAATGATATATTATTGACCACCGACTTCTTGTCTTATGTTTCCTGAACAGCAATAGATTACGATCTATTACTTAACTTTAACCGTTCTAAGTTTCTTATTCCAGCTGCTGTTAATTCTCTTTGTAACTCCCTTAGAGTCTTTATAAGTAGCGAATGCTCTTACTCTTACATAGTAAGTCTTTCCGCTCTTGATCTTTTTGCTCTTGAGAATTACTTTCAGCTTTTTAACATTTTTCTTTTTAAGTATTATCTTGCTCTTTTTGAACTTTTTGTTTGTAGAAACTTGTACTTCGTAGCCCTTAGCTCCTTTAACATTGTTCCATTTAACGGTTATCTTCTTCTTAGCCTTTGACACAACCTTCAGCTTTGTTAACTTAGCCTGATTCATCGCTTTAACAGCTTTATTCTTAGCATTTTTAACATTATTGCCAGGCGCCGGAGTTGCTGATGAAGGTGTGTTCGGCTTATTAACATTTGTATTTCCGCCATTATTATTGTTCTTGTCATTAGACGAATTTGGCGGAGAAACTGTCTTCTCTTTAAGTCCTTTTACAGCATCTTCAATTGCCTTTGCAAATCCGTCAACTTTCGCTTGATCGCTTGCGCTAAGACCTTTCTTAACTGCGTTTACAGCGTCTTGAAGTGCCTTTACAGTATCGTCAGTGTACTTAGAAAGATCGCTCGGTACTTTTGCAAGTGCATCGTCTACTGCTTTGTAATCAGCTTCTTTGATCTTTAGAGTGTTCAGTATATTGTTAAGCGCACTAAGTGCAGCATCAATTTCGCTCGGAAGCGGATATGCAACTTCGTCAACAGCCTTTGCAGCAGCTAAGGCTTCTTGAAGAGCTTGTACGCTTTCATCAGTATATTTACTTAGGTCAAGAGCGTCAGCTCTGTTAATAGCTGCCTCTAATCCACCCTTAGGATCAATACCAACTACTCCTAAAAGATTTCCGTCTTCATCTAAAAGTTCTACCTTTGTTACTTCAAAAGCATAGTCAGATGCTGTTCCCCACCATGATTCAGTCGAACCAATAAATTCATATTCGTCGCCGACTTCAAGTGGGTTTTCAAACAACAGTGTTGCAGTCCAACCCTTTGAACCGTTTGCATAAGATGAATCTGTTCCTGTAAATTCTTCATCTACAACCGATTCACCTACAGTTGACCTAAAGTATATAGCAGTATACGGATTGTACTGAACGTCAGTTGCACAATCAAATGTGAATCTGACTTGTGCTGCTCCGGCTATTGCTTCATCAACTACGCCGTTTGCAATGACTGTTGCCATTTCTTCATCGTCATCTGATGTTGTATCATCATTTGGATAAATGTATTTCTCAATGCTTGCGCTGCTGTCTAAATATGCAACAAGAAGATTATCAATTGCGGTTTCAATTGCTTTTCTCGCACCATCAATTTCTGAAATCAAATTGTCTTTTGTTATAGACTGAGCCGCTGTAACTGCATTTGAAAGAGCTGTGTATGTAGACACACTATAGTCGTCTTCTTTATATGCGCTTACAGAATCAATTGTCTCTTGCAGTTTATCATATGCGTCAGAACCGTCAGCTTTTACTAAGTCGTTTATTGCCTTCTTCAATGCTGAAGTCGCTGATTTTACCTCTTCAGGCGTTGCGTCCTTATTTATAGTAACTCTTTCTGCCATTACCATATTTGCTGCAACTAAAGCATATGAGCCAACTGTGTAGTCATCGCCTACAAGAGCCTTAGCCTGTGCAATATAGCTTTGCAGCGTTGTGAAATCAACTGGCATGATTATCTCTGCCGGTGATTTAACTACTGTTGATATATTATCCTTAGTCAACTGATTATAAACGTATACTTTACCCTTTACATTGTTAAAAGTATTTGTTGTAGTTATCTTCGGGTCAATTACACCCATTATGTAAATCTTAAGTTCTGTGTTATTACAGCCATAGAATAAGTTAGTAGGAAGAGTAGTTATGCTCGGCGGTAATACAATAGATTTTAGGCTTGTGCATCCTTGGAATGTAGCAGTAGCTAAATATGATACATTCTCAGGAATATCTATAGACTCTAAAGATGTACATCCATAGAATATCTGACCTGAAGCTGTATATGTTGGATCTCCAATTTCAAGTAAACTTTCAGGTAATTTTACATCAGCAAGAGCTTTACAGTTGTAAAACGTCTGAGTACTAAGCCTTGTTACTCCCTCAGGAATTTCTATAGCTTGAAGGGATGAACAACCATAAAATGTACTAGATCCAATATTATTTACACTGCTTGGTATTTTAATATTTACAAGAGACGAACATCCTTTAAATGCCTGACCTATAGAAGAACCAAGACTCTCTGTACCTTCACTCAGGTTAACCGTCTCAAGAGCTGTACATCCGTTAAACGCGAGACCAGCCAATTCTTTAACAGTTCCCGGAATTGTTACAGTTGTCAAGCTCTTACAATTTGAAAATGTCGCCGCACTATTATTCGGGTCTCCTATGCTTGTAATTCCCTCTGGTATAGTCAGAGTTGTTAAGCCTGTCTCTGAAAATGCATAATTTTCAAAAGTCTCTATAGTTTTCGGAATAGTTACCGATGTCAGCTTAGATGCCTGATAAAATGCGTAAGATTTAATAGTCTTAACAGAACTTGGTATGCTATATGAAGTGTTGGTTTTTGCTGCAGGATATAAAACAAGTTCTGATTTATCTGCGTTAAACAGAATTCCGTTTACAGATGAATAACTAGGGCTTCCCTCCGGAACATTAAATTCTGTTAATGCTGTACATCCTCTGAAAGCACTTGGATCAAATCTTTCAAGATTTTTTGGTAATGTTATTGATTTAAGAGATGTACAGCCTTGAAAAGCAGTACTTTGAATCTCTTTAACTGCATCTGAAAATGTAACGCTCGAAAGGTCAGTACAACCGTAAAATGCCGAGTTTTCAACAGTTTCACTTGGAATCATTATCGACGTAAGACCTGAACTTCTAAATGCAAAACTTCCAATATTGTCAACGCTTGGCAGATTAATTTGCTGAAGCAATTTACAATTCTCAAACGCATTATCACCAATAGTTTTTACATCATATGAAAGAGTTACACTGTTAAGAGAAGAAGCTCCCTTAAACATTGCTTGACTGATCTCTGTAATACCGCCGGACTCGACAACTACTGTCTCAAGACTCGTGCAGTTTTCATAAGCTGATGATCCAACTTTTTTTACTGTGCTTGGAATTGTCAAATTAACGAATTTTGTGCATCCGCTAAAAGCATAGGAACCAATAGATGTGATTCTGCTCGGAAGTGCAAACGGTTCTAGACTTGAGCATCCGTTAAACATATCATTCGGTAATTCTGTCATATTGCTTGGCAATGTAACTGTTTTAATACCTCTACAGTTCAAAATAACACCATTGCCCATCTCTGTTACACTGTTAGGGAACTTAATTGTTGTAAGCTCCGTATTAGAGCAATTAACAAAAGCTTGGTCACCTATAGATTTTAAACCGCTTGTTGGAAGTGTAATTTTTTTAAGTCCTGAACAACCGCTGAATGCCCGAACATCGATCGATTCAACACCGCTGGGAATTGTTAACGTTTCAAGCCCGCTGCATCCGTCAAAAGCACTTTCTCCGATTGACTTAATTTGATTTCCTATTGTTATTTCTGCTAAAGCACTGCACGACTTAAATGTTTCTTTCGGAATAACAGTCATTCCGGTTGGAATATTAGCAGACTCTAGCTTAGAACAGCTTGCGAAAACGTCTTTTCCCATTGTTGTTACAGTGTCAGGAAGTTCAATAGCTGTAATTTTAGAACCTTTAAATACCCCGTCACCTAAGGTTGTTAAGCCTAAGCCTTCTATGCTCGGCTTAGTAATTGTAACAGTATCAAGAACTGAACAACTTTGAAAAGCATAATTTCCGATAGATTTTACATTACTGGATATAGAAACAGTTTTAAGTTTTGAACAGCTATCAAATACATTTGCCCCAACAACAGTTTCTACATTGCCTTCTGTGAATGTAACGTCTGTCATAACTTTACATCCTTGGAAAGCATTATCACCTACTGATTCTACAGTGCCCGGTATTATAACATTTGCGAGCTTTGTACAACCCTGGAAAGCACTGGCGCCTATAGATTGCAGTCCATCATTAAGATTGACAGTTACCAAACTAGTGCTCTTATAGAAAGCTTCTGCGCCCATCGACTTAACTTTAGCAGGGATCGTAACCTCCTTGAACTTTGCGTTTGAAAAAGCTCTGTCTCCGATAGTCTCCAAAGACTCAGGCAAATCGACTGTAACCCTGAGTGAAGTAAATGCGCTATTTCCTATAGACTTCAAAGTATTTGGCAAAGTTAGTGAAGCAAGCCTTGTATAATTGGTGAAAGAGCTAGCTCCTATGTGAGTTACACCCTCTCCGACAACTATAGAAGTAACATACGAGCTACGACTGTTCCATGGAGTTGCTACACTTGTAAAGTCTGTCATGGCTCCAGTACCTTCGCCTGTGTACGAAATGGTAAGTGTGCTATTAGCAGAGTCATACTCCCATACAACACCATCTCCGCAGCTATTTGCCGGTTCTTCAGCAGCAAATGCTGTGATCGACATTGCTCCGCACAATGCCGAGATCGTCATTGCTGCCGCTACAGCAAATGACAAAAGTTTTTTAATTCTCATTTTTAATCCTCCTAAATATTAGTTACCAAACTAAATTGCATAAAAAATTTAATCTATCCGCCTCCTCAAAAAAATAATTAAATTCAGACTTTCCTATATCGTATAAATCAATTTACATTAACGCACATATTAAATCAAGCATTTTTACGCAAACTGCAGATTTTTGTCGTAACGTGTAAAAAAACAGGCTCGGAATAAAATTCCAAGCCCATTTCAGTATACTGAGAAGTTATTCAGCCTTGAGAGTAACTAAACAGTAAAAGACATTATTTTCTTCAAAAAAACGGCAATAGCCCTTATACTTTTCTGCAATATCTCTGATAATTTTCACACCAAACCCATGATGCTTTTTATTTCTTTTAGAAGTTACAAGCCGACTGTTATTTTCAAGCACAGACTCATTAATAGAATTTTTAACAGCGAACCGATAAATATTATTTTCGCAGCTTATATCAAGAGAAACAAATTTATCTTTATTATCAGGAACATTCATACAAGCTGTAACGGCATTATCCAGCGTATTGCCAAGCAGATTACAAAGGTCTATATCGTCTATACCGACAAACTTCTTAACGCTGCTGCATTGAACATTAATGCCAACTGACTGTGCAGCGGTAAATTTAGAATTAACAACGGCGTTTACGATAACGCTGTCGGTATTAACAATGTTACAATTTGAAGAAATCACATCAACATTTCTGCTTATATAGTCCATAGCGTCATCTGTTTTGCCATCAGCAAGCATTGCATAAACAGCCAAGAGCTGATTTTTAATATCATGACGAATTTTTTTAACTATGTCATACTGCAAAGCGGCATTTTCAAAATACTGTCTGCAATATTTTCCCCGAATTTTCGTTACCTTGTTTTGATCAAGAATCAAAAGCACCTCCAATATAATCACAGCGGCTGACGCACTGCAATATTTTTACTTACGATATTCGGGAAGTCATATATAATTAATTAATAAAGAAAGATCATTCAGTCATCAACGAAACCATACAGCAGAATACATTTTCCTGTTCAAAGAAATCACAGCGTCCTCTGTATTTACCTGCAATTTCTCTGATTATTTTAACTCCGAACCCGTGATTCTTCTTATCACTTTTTGAAGTTAAAAGCCTCTTATTATTTTTAAGCACGGAGCCATTTATAGAATTTTTTACAACAAAGCGGTATATATTATTTTCACAGCTTATATCCAGTGTTACAAATCTCTCTTTATCCTCAGGAATTTTCATACAAGCGGTTATTGCGTTATCAAGCATATTACTTAATATATTACAAAGATCCGTTTCATCTATGCCGTCGAATCTCTTTACCGTACTGCACTGTACTTTTATCCCCACTGTTTCGGCAACGGTAAATTTTGAATTTACAACTGCATTTACTATAATACTGTCGGTATTGACAATATTATAATTCGATGAAATTATATCTGCATTCTTGCTGATGTAATCCATAGCGTCATCAGTTCTGCCTTCAGACAGCATAGCGTAAACAACTGAAAGCTGATCTTTCATATCATGACGTATTTTTCTTATAGAATCATACTGAAGGTCTGCGTTTTTTACATACTGTCTGCTATACTGCTCCTGCAGCTTTAGGATTTCGTTCTGCTTTTTCTGCAATTCCAATTCATTTTGGTTTTTGTAAGAAATAATAATCTGATCAAACAAATAGAACACAAAGAAATTCAGTGTCAGAAGTATAACGGAAATTATTAAAGGCTTTATAATACTTCCATTCTCAAAGTTGATTACCAAACAGCCAATAGCAATACTTCCTGCCGGTATAAAAATCAACACAAAATAGTAAATTGCTTTAATAGACGATGGCACTTGAAATCTTTGCTTTATAAAGGTTCGCAAAAACAATGCAGTTATAAACAATAATATCGGCTCAATAAACTCAGATATAAGCACAGTTTCTTCTTTTACAAAAAAGTTTGCTATACTCATCACAACCACGATTTCCCAGAACATAGTTGCAGCATAAACTATAAAAGTAGTAAATATCTTGCTCCAATATTTTGATTCATACAAAAAAGTAATAAGAAAAATCGGTATTATGTTTGAAGCTACATTCACTATTATGGTATTTAACCACAAGTATAGAAAAGAGTTTATACAATAAAATACAGCAAAAGAAATAAAATATATTAGGTTGTGTTTCTCCTTTTTCTGTAAGAATACACCTATTAAAATATAAATGGCATATACCCTTAAAACATTTGGAATCAAATAAATCAAAATCTCCAATTAAGACACCTCCAAAATAATAAACATTTAATACTCAGAACGTCTTATTTGAATTAATTTATTTTGTCATCAACGCAACCATACAGCAAAATACATTTTCCTGTTCAAAGAAATCACAGCGTCCTCTGTATTTACCTGCAATTTCTCTGATTATTTTAACTCCGAACCCGTGATTCTTCTTATCACTTTTTGAAGTTAAAAGCCTCTTATTATTTTTAAGCACGGAGCCATTTATAGAATTTTTTACAACAAAGCGGTATATATTATTTTCACAGCTTATATCCAGTGTTACAAATCTCTCTTTATCCTCAGGAATTTTCATACAAGCGGTTATTGCGTTATCAAGCATATTACTTAATATATTACAAAGATCCGTTTCATCTATGCCGTCGAATCTCTTTACCGTACTGCACTGTACTTTTATCCCCACTGTTTCGGCAACGGTAAATTTTGAATTTACAACTGCATTTACTATAATACTGTCGGTATTGACAATATTATAATTCGATGAAATTATATCTGCATTCTTGCTGATGTAATCCATAGCGTCATCAGTTCTGCCTTCAGACAGCATAGCGTAAACAACTGAAAGCTGATCTTTCATATCATGACGTATTTTTCTTATAGAATCATACTGAAGGTCTGCGTTTTTTACATACTGTCTGCTATACTGCTCCTGCAGCTTTAGGATTTCGTTCTGCTTTTTCTGCAATTCCAATTCATTTTGGTTTTTGTAAGAAATAATAATCTGATCAAACAGATAGAACACAAAGAAATTCAGCATCAGAAGTATAACAGCAATTATTAACGATTTTATATTCCATGGAAGAAGAGACATATACCCTATAACTATGCTTCCAAAGGGAATGAAAACAAGTACGAAGTAATAAATTGCTTTAACGGCTGAAGGAACCTGAAATCTTTGCTTCATAAAGGTCCGTCCAAACAGTGCGGTTACAAACAACATTAATGTTGATACAAACATACTTACTAAAGCATTTTCAATGTGCATCGCATAAAAAACTGCACATACAACACTGTCCCAAAACATAGCTATAGCATAAATAAAAAATGTAACAAAAGCTTTTTTCCATACTTTTGAATTATATAGAAATGTAATTACAAAAATCGGTATAAGATTTGACGCTATATTAATTATAATAATGTTCAACCTAAGATAAAGAAATGAATTTACGGCGTAAAAAGCAACATAAGAAAACAAAAGAATCCATTTACTAATGTCTTTTTTCTGAAAAAACACACCTATTAAAATATAAATGGCATATACCCTTAAAACATTAAAAACTAAATAGACCATGCTCTCCATTATAACACCTCTTAGTTTTCATCAGCTATACTGTTTTCTCAAATCTATAAATTATTATGGAAACACTTACATGGTCTGCTTTAAATATTCAGTAAATTTTTCATCGACCAAATGCTTTAAATTTCTGCTCATAGGCAGACTAAAATCCTGTTTGAAAACGCATTTATCATTTTTCATATCGAGATTAAAAATATGTTTGAGATTAACCAAATACTTCTTGTGTATTCTAACAAAGTCATATTCCGATAATTCTTTTTCCAACTCGCTGATATTTGACCTAACCATAACATAAAATATTCTTTTGGGCTTAACTCCAAGAATATAATACCTTACATAATGGTCATCGCTTTCTATATACAGAATATCGCTGTACGATACGCTAAAACGTCCTTGCTTTTTATCATAAAGAACGATTTTCTTATGCTGTTTAAGATGTAAAGTCAACTTAAATATAACATCTGACAGCTTGTTTTGAAACTGCTTCATATTTCCTTTCTGAACAAAGTTGAACGGCTGAAAATCCATACTATCGTAAACTAACTCAGAATGACTTGTAATAAAAACAATATAGCAGTCGTTTCTCTCTTTTCTAAGCTCTTCTGCGACATCAAATCCGGTGATCTGAGGCATATCAATATCTAAAAAAACAACGTCAAAAGAATTAAATCGATGTCTGTTTAAAAGCTCTTCACCGCTGATAAACTGTTCAATAACTACGTCATCAAAATACTTGCCTATTTCCTGACGCAGCAGATCATTCGCATATTTCAAGAAACCGCTTTCATCATCAACAACTGCAACTCTAAGCAAATCTCAGCCCTCCTTTACACAAAAAAGGACGCAATACGCCTAAGCGCACTACGTCCCATAATACGAAACTGTGCAATTTATATAGAGCCGTTAAGCAGCCCCCCCCCCCCGTTTCCAGATATTGGGGTTAAATATATTGCACATAACTTTCACTTCCTCTGAATTTTTGAAGCCCAATTAAAAACCATACTACAACATTCAAAGTTTTCAATATTCAATATATCCTCAATGAATAGTCAAGAGACTTTTACCGCTTATGAATATGAGATATATCTTAATTAAGTTATAACAACTAGCAACACATTTGTCAAGCAATAATTCCTTTCTGATTTTATATCATTGGTATCAGAAATACCAATATAATTTCTTTAAACTAT
The DNA here is from genome assembly GCA_947627045.1 of uncultured Clostridia bacterium. Classification (GTDB taxonomy): domain Bacteria; phylum Bacillota; class Clostridia; order Oscillospirales; family Ruminococcaceae; genus UMGS1601. The sequence goes on along the minus strand of CANQUM010000031.1, from coordinate 5,996 downwards.
TCAGGCAATACTTAACAGTAATATGCTCGTTTCTTCACTTAGTTTTGCCTTTTTTGTGCGAGTTATTTTACATCAACAATCGCATTATATCAAGGGTTTTGTCGCAACCTGCATTTTTTTGTCGTAAAATGCAGAAATCAGATAAAAAATTGATATCCCAAAAAATATGAAACACGAACATACTACGGCGTAAATGTTGCTTTTTTCTGAGTATTAGCCTGTCGTTACATAAAAATGACCGCCCTCAGCTAATTTGCCAAAGGCGGAATGCGTACAGAATCACCCCTTATGGAAAGGTAGATTATAAGATGTAACTACTAACGCGAGATATAAAAAATTCGCATTCCACAAAATGTGAAACGCGAACAGGCTCTGGCGGCAATGTTGCTTTTTTCTGAGTATTAACCCGCCGTTGCATAAAAATAACCGCCTTCAGCTAATTTGCCAAAGGCGGAATACGTGCAGGGGTTACCCCTGCTGGCGGAGAAAGAGGGATTTGAACCCTCGCGCCGGTCTCCCGACCTACTCCCTTAGCAGGGGAGCCCCTTCACCACTTGGGTATTTCTCCAATTAAGTGAATTTTCCTTTTTATTAAAGAACATCAGAAATTATATCATAAAAGAAATGTGATGTCAACATTTTTAGTAGAAATATTTTTATGGTAATTGAAAGTTTGTAAATTATTCAAAATTAGAAGAAACAACCAATAAAATTTTTATTATTCAAACTTAGGAAAACCTTAAGAAAATATATCAAAGCAGTTTTAAAAGCTCGTACGTCTTATCCTTGCTCGCAAGACCTTTGGAAAGTGCTGTTGCGTTTGCGGCAGCAGTTCCCAATTTGAGTGCATAATTATAGTCGTTTGAATCTATATATCCTGCAATAAAGCCTGCTACCATTGAGTCTCCTGCACCGACAGCACTTATCACTTTCCCTGCCAAAGTGCCCATTTCATAAATCTTACCATTTTCAGTTATCAGTATTGCTCCATTGCTTCCCATAGAAACCAGAATATTTAATGCTCCCTTTTTCTGAAGTTCTTTTGCACAGTTGATTATATCATCATCTGTTTCTAAGGTCTTTGAGAAAAGCTCACCCAGCTCATGATGATTGGGCTTTATTAGAAAAGGTCTGTATTTCAGTACGTTTGAAAGCAAGTCCTCTGTTGCGTCAACAACAATTTTTATGCCCCTGTTTTGAAGTCTTTCCATAATTCTTTCATATATATTGCTCGAAAGAGTGTTCGAAACACTGCCAGCAAGCACGAGAATATCCCCGTCTTGAATATTATCAAGCTTTTCAAATAGCTTGTCCATTGCACTGTCTGTGATTTCAGGTCCTCTGCTGTTTATTTCAGTCTCAACGTCCGTTTTCAGCTTTATGTTTATTCTGGTCATTCCCTTGTCAAGTTCTATAAAATCTGTATTGATACCTCTTTCTTTCAGACTTTGCTCAAGGGCTTTTCCTGTAAAGCCTGCAATAAACCCGAGTGCTGTGTTTTCAATTCCTAGATTTTTTAATACAATAGATACGTTTATTCCCTTCCCGCCAAGCTGTAATTCCTCTGAGCTTGTCCTGTTTACTTTACCAGCTTTTAGGTTGTCTGCATTTATTATATAATCCCATGCAGGGTTAAAGGTTACTGTGTAAATCATTTTCTCCTCCGTTTTTTATTTACATTAAACAGAATATTAGTAATTGATTTTTAGTATGCAATCAATTATAATCATATTATAACATATTTTGTTGCGTTTTTGAATAGTAAGAGGTAATCTAATTAAATGTCTGATACCAAGATGAATACGGAGGTGAATTGTAGTGTTGAATTGTATAATCGTTGGAATAGGCGGTTTTATTGGAACAGTTTGCAGATACCTAGTTGGACTATTGCCATTAAAACCAGAAAATGGTTTTCCGATAAAAACTTTGGCTATAAATTTTGTAGGGGCGTTTCTGCTGGGACTTATAACCGCAGCGGCGGCAAAGAGCAAATCAATCAATCCGCAAATTGTGTTGATGCTCAAAGTTGGGGTCTGCGGCGGATTTACTACATTTTCTACCTTTGCATATGAGTCAGTAGATTTGATAAAAAACGGCAGTTTAGTTGTTGCTTTTTGCTATATTGCTGTAAGTATTATCTTGGGCGTGCTTGCAGTCTTTGCTGCACAGATGATGATAAAATAAAGCGATAAGATGCTTCCCATTTCGGTTATATTCAAAGCAAGAAAATTATAAAAGAGACAAATGAATAATTTACGAAGGTGTTATAATGATTATTAGAAGATTTAATAATGAGGATAGCGTTGAGTTGGCTAATGTTATTGCTAAAACTTTAAGAACAATAAATATAAAGGATTATTCACTTGAGTATATAGAAAATAATATTAGCTTTTTAAGTGCTGAAAAACTTATTGAACGCTCAAGTTGGACAAATCTATATGTGGTTTGTGACAATAAGAAAATCATAGGCTGTGGTGCAATAGGTCCATATTGGGGTAAGGAAGATGAAAGTAGCTTGTTTACAATTTTTGTACTGCCTGAATATCAGGGGAAAGGGATAGGGCGAAAAATAATTGAAACACTTGAACAAGATGAATACTTTTTAAGGGCAAAACGAATAGAAATTCCGTCATCAATTACGGCGGTAGATTTTTATAGAAAAATGGGATATGACTATAAAAACGGGATTGCCGAATTAGACGAGGAACAACTCTATCGTTTAGAGAAATTTAGATAAAAATGCGACTTAAATTTATCTTGCAAAAGAATGTCGGATATAATAAAATAAAGCGATAAGATGCTTCATAAGGGCAAAAATGAAGGAAAGGCTCAGGCTTAACGACATAGAAAGGGTGTTTCAAATATGAAAATAATTTCTGTTGCCGCAGTTACTGCCGGAGGAAAAACAACTATTGTCAATGAATTAAAGAAGCGATTACGGAATTCACAATCTCTGCATTTCGACAATTATAATTTTGAGGGTGAAGTCGATAACTTTTTTTCAATGGGTACTAGATGGAGCAAATTATAATGTTTGGAATTTAACACCTTTAGAAGATGACATTTTAAAGATCAAATGTGCGGGAATATGCGATTACTTGATACTGGATTATCCTTTTGCTTATTGCAATGATACTATTAAACCGTACATTGATACAGCTTTTTTCATTGACACTCCACTCGATATATCTTTAGCAAGACGCATTCTAAGAGATATGAGTAATGCCACAACAGATGAGATACGTAATGATTTGGAAATGTATTTAAAATATGCACGAATAGCCTTTATCCAAATGCAAAAGGATATTTTGTCATCATCTGACTATGTAATAGACGGAACACTAAGTGTAGAAGAAATCGTGAATGAAATTGTTGCACAAATGGATTACAGAAAATAGCTTTTGAAAAAGACTAGGTTTTATGCAAGGGGGTATATATTCGGATACTGGAAATAAGTCTCGTGTTTGAGATTACATAAATGGAAAATAAAATGAACAGAGTGTCATAATGATTAGTTATAAGGAGTTATAAAAATGAAATATCCTAAAATGATTTTATTTGATAATGGACATACTCTTTTGTATGAACCCGGTTGGGATACTGTTAAAGGCAACGCTGAATTGCTAAAGTACGCCACAAAGAACCCTAACAACTGTACTCTTGAGGATGTAAGAAAGGGAGCAGAGTTGATTTTTGATAAGCACATCGAAAGTATTAGGAAAATTGGTTATGATGTTTCCGGTCAAGTTGGTGATAAAGTATTATACGAATATCTTGGAATTGAATTTTCGCTGACACCTCTTGAAATGGAAATCGTGTTTTGGAACGGTGCTTCTTCGGGTGCAATAATGCCTGATGCCGATAAAATGCTAGATTACATAGATGAAAAAGGCATAAGAAGTGCCGTTATAAGCAATCTTCTATGGTCAGGAGATGCCTTAACCGAACGGCTAAACCGATTGTTACCGAGAAACCGATTTGAATATGTTATGACTTCAAGTGATTATCTGGTTAGAAAACCAAATCGGATTTTATTTGATATTGCGTTGAAAAAAGCTAACTTGCGTGCAGAGGAAGTTTGGTATTGCGGCGACAATCCTCAAGCGGATATAGAAGGAGCGGCAAAGGTCGGAATTTACCCTGTTTGGTATGATAACGATACAGAAAAGAACTACAAAGATCGTTCCAACATACAGATACCTAAATGTGAACATCTGCATATCCGTGAATGGAGCGAAATGATAGATGTGTTAGAGGGAATAAGACCATAAAATATACCGCTGTTATGGGTAACACCATTTCGGCGGTTTTTGCTTTCTAATCATATGTATCGTAAATTTATCTTGCAAAAGAATGTCGTATATGATAAAATATTTGTATCAAAATTTAAGGAGAAATTGTATGACTCATCAATATGTGTTAATCCTCGATTTCGGAGGTCAGTATAATCAGCTTATCGCAAGACGTGTTCGTGAATGCGGAGTTTATTGCGAGGTAATGCCTTATAACAAAATGTCGATTGAGGATATTAAACAACTTGACCCTGTCGGCATAATTTTCACAGGCGGTCCTCAAAGCGTTTACGGAGACGGTGCACCTAGCATTTCAAGAGAGATTTTTGAGATGGGTATTCCTGTTCTGGGCATTTGCTACGGCTGTCAGCTTATGTCCCATACTCTCGGCGGTAAGGTTGAGACCTGCGTTACAAGCGAGTACGGGAAGACTGAGACCGAGTACGATACAAGTTCGCTGCTGTTTAAGGGCATTGATGAAAAGGCTGTTTCCTGGATGAGTCATACTGATTATGTAAGCGAGATTCCTCAGGGATTTAAAAATACCGCACGCACAGAAAACTGTCCAAATGCGGCGTTTGAAAATGCAGAGAAAAAGCTGTACGGAATACAGTTACACCCAGAGGTCAATCACACTCAAAACGGAAGTGAAATTCTTCACAATTTTCTTTACAACATTTGCGGCTGTGTGGGCGACTGGACTATGGAAAACTTCGCTGAAACTCAGATAAAAGAAATCCGAGAAAGAGTAGGCAGCGGAAAGGTTCTTTTGGGGCTTTCGGGCGGAGTGGATTCATCTGTTGCGGCGGCACTTTTATCAAAAGCTGTGGGAAGCCAGCTTACCTGCATTTTTGTCGACCACGGTTTTATGAGGAAAAACGAGGGCGATGAGGTTGAAGAAGCCTTCAAAGACTGGGATATAAACTTTATCCGAGTAAACGCAAAGGATCAGTTTATGTCAAAGCTAAATGGAGTATCAGACCCTGAAACCAAGAGAAAAATCATAGGCGAGGAGTTTATTCGCTGTTTCGAGGCGGAGGCTAAGAAAATCGGCACGGTTGACTATCTTGTTCAGGGAACAATATACCCTGACATTATCGAGTCGGGAACTGGCGACGCCGCAGTAATAAAATCCCATCACAATGTGGGTGGGCTTCCCGACTATGTTGACTTTAAAGAGATTATCGAGCCGCTCCGCTTGTTATTCAAAGACGAAGTTAGAAAGCTAGGTCAGGAGCTTGGGCTGTCAGACACTTTAGTATGGCGTCAGCCATTTCCGGGACCCGGACTTGCGATAAGAATTATCGGCGAGATAACAGATGAGAAGCTGATGATACTTCAAGACGCTGACTGGATCTTCAGAGAAGAGATTGCAAAAGCGGGTCTTGACAGAGAAATTCACCAATATTTTGCTGTGCTGACCTCAATGCGCTCAGTAGGCGTAATGGGCGACGGCAGGACTTATGATTACACCCTTGCTTTAAGGGGAGTTACCACAACCGACTTTATGACTGCTGATTTTGCAAAGATACCGTACGAGGTTTTAGAAACCTGTGCAAGCAGGATAGTTAATGAAGTTGGCAACATAAACCGAGTTGTTTATGATATAACCACAAAGCCGCCTGCTACTATTGAGTGGGAATAAGTTGAGAAGTCGTAAAAACCCAGTATTTATGCGGGTTTGCAGACTTTCGAGAGGTCTTT
>CANQUM010000030.1 GCA_947627045.1 uncultured Clostridia bacterium | reverse complement strand
TTGGTTGTTATTGATTCAAAGGTTCATATTGGACAATGTAAAACAAAATCTTCTATAAGAAATATACCAGTGCCTGAAACAGTAATAATCAAGTTAAAAGAACATAAAATACGTCAATTAGAGGAAAAAATGAATTGCATAGGACGTTATAAAGATAAAGATTTAGTCATTTGTAAATTGAACGGAGAGTATATTAAACCTGCAACTCTCTCATCTATTTTCCCAAAACTTCTTAAGAAGTATGGTATGAGAGAGATTAGACTACACGATTTGAGACATACATATTGTTCGTTGGCATTGAATTATTTTAATATACCAGCGTCAACAGTTGCCGCTAACTGCGGACATGCTAGTACCAAATTAACGCTTGATACCTATAGTCATGTTGACCCGAGCGTTCAAAAGCAAAGTGCAGAAGCCTTTGAAAAAGGTCTGTTCAGTAATATTAATGAAAAGTCCAGTTGAATAGCTAAATAAGGGGCAAGGAATATCCATTCCTTGCCCCTAACTATTTTGTTAGATAAAATATGTTGTATAACTAAATCTACGGAAAATCGGAAAGTATATTATTAATGCGATTTATATAACTAATTATGAAATAGATTTTTATAATCGGTTTTTCCGTTTACAATTCGGTGGATAATAACAGATTTGTTATTTTCATCAACTTTATAAAGCACGATATAATCTTCTGTAATAAGTTTTCTAAATCCTTTTCTTGATAAAAAGTCATCTTTAACAGCTGGAGCAGAATACGGAAAAGATTTAAGGTTTTCAATAGAGTCTTGTATCATCTTCATAATACGATTTGCAGACATCGGAGCATAGAGGTTTTTTGATATATATTCATAAATGCTCTGTATATCTCTATAAGCGTGAGCAGTAAACTTCAAATTATATATCATAATTGTATTTTTCCTTTAATTTAGCAAAGACTGTATCGCCGTCGACAAGATTTCCGTCCTCATAATCCTTTTCACTTTCTGCTAAAAGCTGATATAATTTGATTTTTTCCATAAGCTCGTCATATGCCTGATTAGACATTACAACCATATCATTGTAGCCGTTCTTAGTAATAAATATAGGCTCGTTAATACTGTGGCACATCTCTGAAATAGTACCAGTGTTTTTTAAATCCTTTATCGGAATAATTCTTGGCATAAAATCATCTCCATAAATATATTGTACCATAATTATACCATAATATATCACACAATGCAATAGATATAATCTGCTTATTTTTGCCATCTTGGCGACATAAGGCAACGTAATAGAAGTGATTTATTTATAAACAAGAGAAAAACAACCTACAAAAATTGTGCGAAGAAAGGCGATTAACTTTTTCTTAGATACATAAGGTACCTTACAAAGATTATGGGAGCTGAGATTATGAAAATAGGAGATTTTGCTAAAGCCTGTAAAACAAATAACGTAAGTGGAACAGCAATGCCTGTGCCTATGAGATAAAGAAGTTTAGCGGAAAGGAATATCTCATCATCGAATGGAAAAGCGGTGATTATCGTTTCGGCGGCAGGGAGAGCAGTTATTATGCTATGGTGAGAAAATAAAGAGATATATTGCCTATGCCGCAATTTTCTGAATTAGCGTTATTTAATATTCCAAATTAATCAATGAAGTCTTTGTATTCTTTTACAAAAGCCTCAGATACGATTTTACCTGCTTCTCCGTTAGGATGACCGCCGTAAATAGCCTTAGCAGGTTCGTCCTCGCTGCTTAAATATGAAGCAAAGTCGAAGTATTTTGCATTGTATTCCTTGCAGGTCTTCTTTAATGACTCGTTGTATTCAAGTCTTACTTTTTCATGTGCTTCATCGTAATCCTCAGGAGGTGCGTTGAATACTATTATTTTGCAGCCAGCGTCTTTCAAAACATCTAGCACAGACCTTAAGTACCCGTCTATCTCCTCTGCGGTGTTGCCTTCTTCAGCCTGATATTCTCCGGAAATTATGTCGTTTGTACCGAACGCCACGATAACTGTTTCTGCTGTCTTTGCACGTTCAAGCCAGTTGCCGTTTAGAGCCGCGTCGCTTGTTCTCGACCAGCCCAGACCGCAGTTGTAAAAGCCGTAATCATCACCCAGCAGTTTTGAAATTCCGGCAGACCAGAATTCGTATTTCATAAATTCTGTCTGACAGCCCTGTGTTATTGAATCGCCAATAGCGGCAATGTTATGCTTGACTTCTCTTTTTGCTCCTATCATCTGAGGCAGCGGGATATTGTCGCAGTAAGAGAAGTTACCGTCATTGTATAGGTCTGCTGTAGCTGAGGTCAGGTTAGACATATTAGTACACGGAATGTTTTTTCCCGTCAATGTCCACTCCCAGACGAGATAATGACCCTCCTCCACATTGAACTCAACACTGTCGCTCCAAAAAACTTCATCTGAGGCGACGCTCTTTGTCTTTTGCCCGCCGAATGTAACCTCAGTTTTATTCTTTATTTCATCTTCAGGACCGCTTCCGCCGTCAGCAATCGACGCACTTTCAATCGTGTAGATTCCTCCCGATTTGCCTGCGTAAGCGGTTGAACCTTTATCATATGTAGAGTCTACAGTGTTGGAGAAGTAAAAGCAGTATTCTAAGTTTCCGTATTCTTCAACAGGAAAGTATGCACGGTAAGTAGCTTTTTCAACTTCATCAACCATAGAATTATTTCCCGTTGCAACAACAGTATTTGATATGTATTTATCAAAATTACTGTCTTTGTTTTTTGCCTTTACAGGCTCGCTTGAAGAGCTGTCTGAATTTCCGCTGCAAGCACAAAGCGAAATTGCCATTACTGCTGCGATGATTACAGAGCTTAATTTTCTCATTGTTAATTTCCTTTCTTTGAATATAATGGGAGAAATTATATTTTCTAAAAAATAAGTATATCATATGAAAAATTATTAGTCAAACCGAAGTGAAAGCTGAAATGTTATTGCTTGACCTGGATTGTTATTTGTGATAAACTGTTTTAAAATATACTATTGTATAAAGTTACTTTAATTTAGTTAAGCTATTGAAATAGGAAAGAACTTGTGATAAAATATACTTTATAATTACAGTTTGGCAGATTGTATCCGAACTGTCCGGAGGATTTTATTAGTATGAAGTTAAAAAGGACAATAAATGTCGTAATAAGCACATTGATTTTAACTGTGTGCTTAATAAGTCCGACATTGTCGGGATTTGCAGATGATACCGAATTGACCTATGAAATAGGAAAAGAATTCACTGCTGAAAACGATTCTGACACTTATTTTTTTGATGAGAGTTTCGGTTCTGAAATTGCGGTAAATGCAATGAAGCTTATAGCAAGCGTAACTATTTCGGATTTTAATGCAAACGGCGGATTCGGTTTGAAATTTATTATAAATAATAATCCTAACAGTGATGATTTTTATTTTCTCACAATGAGTACTAACGCATGGGCGTATACGGAAACTAAGGATCCTATAGAGGTTAAATCAAAGGGAACTTATACTTTGGAATTTGATTTGTCAAAGTTGGGTCAGGTTGCAAGCATAAAGGGAGACTTGTGGCAGGGAACAATGGTTCTTAACGGTTTACAGATTTTGGGTAAGAATAACAAAGAGCTTGTTTCATACGGAAATATAATAGAGCCAACAGTAGGTTATTTTAAAGCGGGTGTGGGTAAGATCAAAAATACTACCACTGCCCAAAGCACTACTACTCAAGTTACTACAACTTCGACAACTGCTCAGAATCAGACGGTGTCTATAGCGACAACTGCGTTGGAAAATAACAGCATAAATAATTTCAGCTTTTGGTGGATCGCCGTTTTGGCATTGGGTATCGGTGTTATTCTTATAGTGCTGGCAATTGTGTTTACGAAAAAAATGAAGTGAAAAACGCAGGTCGATAAACATATTTTAGGTTTTCATTAATAAGGTGATCATATGAAAAAGATTTTATTTATAGTTTTTGCCTCGGCTGTTTTATTATCAACAGGAGCTTTTTGTATTAGTGCTTTTGCAAAGAACAGTAAAAAATCGCCTGTTACGCAGAGTACAGCAACGAGTACTTACACTACTGCCGAACGTACTGACGACGATCCGTTTGCCGAAAGCAAACCGAAAATAGAAAAAGAAACACCTACATTTTATTATATCTTAGTCGGGGCTGCCGGTGTGGTAATCGTTATTGCTATTGTCGGGTTAATAACTTCCAAAAATAAAAAGTAATAGAGTATAGTCTGTAATTATGATAGTGTAATCAAAATATTCGTGTTTTTTGTGCAGTATTACTATAAATTGCTTTATTTTTTTGTTTAAGTAGTTATTGCATAAGTTGAATTTTTGTGATAAAATATATTGTGTAAAGTTGCACATAGGTCTAATTATGTCCAGACGATGTTCTAATATTTGTGCGATTTATTCAAGAAGATTTGCGTGAATGTGATTTCACGGGGAAAGGAAGATTTTTTTATGAAATTCAGAAGATTGATCTCAGGTGCAGCGGCTGCGGCAATTGTTGTATCATCGTTTAGCTTTTCCGCTTCTGCTAACCCGAACGCAAAGCCGGGAGAAATTGGCTTTGAAACAGGTCAGAGCAGAATGGATTCAGATGAATTTGACTTTATGCAGCAGCCTTATTCTCTGACATCGGGCGATTATTACATGGGCTTGAGTGTTCAGACAGGAGCATTTACTCACCGTAATGCTATAGGTGATACCTCAAATGACGCAGGCACGAGTGTAATGAATGACAACAAACAATTTATTAAAGGTATCAATAAAACATGTGAATGGGCTCATTTATACAGCGGCGGATATGCACTTATAGACAGGGATGCAAACGGTGTGGCACTTAAAACGCCTACTGCTGCATACGGACCTGCAGGTTTGTATTATGGCGAAAACGAAGGCGAAAGCGGAATAAAAGAATATGCCCAGCTTCACGACGTAAAAATAGGCGGCAGCGGTACATATACAGTAGGTATTCAGGGCTATAACTTTAAGATAGATTCTGCTACAAACTATGACGGTGAATATGGAAACGGTATCAGTATACTTTATATTACGTCTAATATCTCAGAAAAAGCAGGCGTTACAATCAGCAATCCTGTTTTGAAGTTCTATAATACAAAAGAACAGTATGAAAAGAAAACTCCTTATAAAACAATGTCAACAGATTATTGGGTAACAGGAGCAACTAAGATAAATGATAAAACATCATATGCTTCATATACATTTACAAATATTTGGAGAAGGAACGGAGAAGAAGCAGATGAGACGCCCGGCAAAATAATCAATATTGACAAGAAGTATACGAATAATGATAACTGTCTTGACGCATTCCAAATCTCAGGTTTTACAGGAAATGCAAGCAGCCAATTCACCAAGACAAAATTTGAGGGCTGTCAGTTCTTGCCTGAGTATGGCATGGAGTTAACATTTGATGTTAACGTGCCTGACAAATCGGCTGAAAAGGTTGTTTCAAAGCCTTTGGAGAATGTTCTTTCAGAGGTTGCAAAGGTTTTAAATGATGAGAAAAGCCTTGCTGCTGTTCAGGCTAAGAATCCGTCAATGACAGTTGACCAGATCAAGGAACAGTTGACTACTGCATACAACAAAGCTAAGGACGTATATGATAAATACGGTAACTTTAAGTCTATTTCTAAATCACTGCTTACTGAAGCTCAGGCTGAACTTGATAAAGCAGTTAGCGACCTCAAGGGCATATGTACTCAGCTTGGAATTCTCATTTGGGGTGAGCTTAACGGATACATTGAGACTGCAGAGGGATTAGACTTTACAAAGTATACAGAAAAGAGCTGGAAGGCTCTCGAAAAGGCAGTTGAAGAGGCAAATGCTTTAGTTGAAAGAAATGCAAACGGCGAGAGTATGACTCAGGCACAGATAGACGCTGCTACAGCTAAATTAAAAGCTGCTATTGATAATTTGAAAGAGGTTTCAGTAAAGGCTAAAAGCACGTCGGGCTATGGATACCTTCAGTTTAAAGATACAACAGGAAAGTATCAGTGGTATAATGACGGAAAGAACTACAGAAACGTAACTGCTAAGACAGTTAATGTTGTTACATCTGATAAGGGTAACGGTAAGACATATACAGTTAAGGCAAAGTGCGACGGTAAAGCAAAAGGCTTAGCTGATTGCGATCTTGAAATTCAGGGCTTGCTTAAAAAGCATGAAAATGCAACAGTTACAGTAAACGAGGTTAAACTCGACGGCAAAAAGCAAAAGCTCACAGGTGTTCCGTACAATCTGGCAGTTGATGAAACTAACATAAACATACCTCTGTATGATTCAGAAGTAACTTCAATTCCTAAGGAAGCATACACAAGCACTGACGGTAAATGTGCTAAGGACGCTTCTCCTCAGGCTCTTTCAAAGGGTGCAAAAGACGACTATGCTGCTTTAGATAAAGAGTGGAAAGAGATCACAGTTGAGTTTACAGTTGACTGGGGCGACGCAGCAAGTGATAATGGTTCTTCAAACGGCGAAAACAACTCAGAGAACCCTGATACAGCAGGCGGCGCAGCAGTTGCAGCATCATTGGTTGTTGTTCTTGGTGCAGGATACGTTGTATCAAGAAAGAGAAAAAGATAATTAAATTTCAAGACTAAAAATTAAGAGTACAAACATTTAGTTTGTACTCTTTTTTTATGATTTGAATTTTGAAAAAGAAACCGTATAACCTGAGATTTTCAGCGACTGAGGTATATCGTCTTTAAAAATAAGCTCGTAGTCTTTATCGCCTATAGTACCGCTTGCAATAGTATTGCCGTTGTTCGTTTTATACTCAACATTAGTTGAAAGAGTGGATTTATCCAAAGCTGATATAATCATTGTGCTGATAGCGCTGTCAGGAAGTTCATCACGTTCAGCGTCAAATTCAAGTTCATCAAGTTTGATTTTGTATTTGTCGTCTGAAAATGTGATCGTCATACCGCTGATGCTTTCGGGTTCGTTGTAGGTAATAAGCCAGCTGTTTTCCTTTCGTGAAAGAGAGGCTTTATATGTGTCGCTGTTTTCATCATCACTTTTTATCGTGAGCTCGCAGGAGTAGGGGATTTTCAGCGAAGCGGGTTCTGCATTTTTTTTGCAGGAGACCGCAATCAAAAACAGAATTAGTATCAGCGGAAAAATAAGATATTTTAAGAGTTTCTTCAAATCACGTCATCCTTTCATAAAAAAACCTGTGTATGAGGACTTCCCGTACACAGGCTTTTCTTTAATCCTCAATTTCTTTGAGAACGAAAGGCAAGACATCTATTATATCCCTTGCGATCACCGACCGCCTTGACATACTTTGTGAGAGATACTCCGCAGAGCGTCCCAAAACGAACTGTCCGATCGCACAAGCCGAGATCGGCTCAACGCCCTGAGCGACAAATGACGCTGTCATTCCTGCGAGCATATCGCCGCTTCCGCCCTTGCTCAGCGAAGAGTTACCTACATCTGAAAGATAAACATTCTTACATTCAGGCGAAACAGCAATGCTTTGCGTTGACTTCGACAATACCGTAACATTGTATTCATCACTGAATTTTTTCACTAAGTTAAATCTATTCTCCAAAAATTCAGAAACCGAAATGTCCAAAAGCCTTGAAAACTCGGCAGGGTGAGGAGTTAAAATTATCTTTGCCTTTGTGTTCTTTAGTACATTTATATTCTCACAAAGGCAATTTATTCCGTCGGCGTCGATAATTAAAGGGATTTCGGTATTCTCTATTATTTCTTTTACAAGGCTGACGGTGTGAGCATTTTTGCCTAAACCGCAGCCAAGCAGCAAAGCGTTTGAGCTTTTTGAAAGTTCGATTATTTTATCAGCATTATCGCAGGAAATAAAACCGTTTTCATCACTGTTCAAAGATGTATATGTTGCCTCAAAAATGCTTGACGACAAAGAAGATATAACGTCTTTAACTGAACACAGATTAACCAGTCCCACACCTGTGCGGAGAGCAGACATTGTTGAGATTGCCGCTGCACCTCTGTAATCTGAACAGCCGCACACGCACAGAAGCTTACCGAAAGTGCCTTTGTGGGCGTTATCGGGTCTGGACGGCAAAAGAGAATTAACCAACTCTTTATTTAGCTTTATAACTTCAAAATCAAATGATTCTGCTTGATTTGGTATCCCAATATCACGAGTTATAATTTCTCCGCAGAATTCTTTAGCAGGAGAGAGTAAAAGCCCTAATTTAAGGGCGTGAAAGCATATTGTGTAATCGCATTTTACAGTGCCGTCTGAGACAAATCCATTTTTAGCGTTCACTCCGGAAGGCAGATCGCAGGCTATTTTTACAGACTTTGATTTTCTTACTGCACTAAAAAGCAATTTTACTTCATCGGGGAGACTTCCGTGAAATCCTGTACCGAAAACGGCGTCTACTATTATATCAGCCCACTCAGTCTGGGCGTCGCTGAATGAAATTATTTCTGCTCTTTTGTCTAGTCTGGACATAGCCGATTTGGCAAGTGCTGATTTCGGGTTCCCCTGCACAAGAATTATTTTTACATTAAGCGAGTTGCTTATCAACATATTTGCACAGACAAGTCCGTCTCCGCCGTTATTTCCACTGCCTGCAAGAATAAGAATGTTTTTTAGATTTTGCCTGTATGCGATTTTAGTTATTTCCCTGCATAAGGACAGTGCGGCATTATCCATAAGCATGGATAACGAAACTCCGTAATTTTCAGAGTTTTTTTCTGCATATCCCATTTGTTCGGCGGTCAATATTCTTGGCATAATAGTCTCCATTCATTATTTTAAGATAGCTTATTTTTCTTTGTTATATGCAATAACAACAGCCGTTGCAAGAGTATCAGTGTGGCTTATGCTCACGGAAAATGATAAACCCTGTGCGATTTTCAAAGCGTTGCCTGAAAGCTCAAGATAAGGGCTGCCGTTGACATTGTGCAGAATCGAAACTTCGTTAAGGCTAAAACCCCTTATACCTGTACCGAGTGCTTTTGAAAAGGCTTCTTTAGCTGCCCAGCCTCCTGCCATAGACGGGTAGGGGTTTTTTAATAAAGAGAAGTAGTCAAGCTCCTTATCTGAAAAAACTCTTGACAGAAATCTGTTGTTTTCAGTACTTTTTTTTATTCTTTCAATATCTATAATGTCAATTCCTACTGAGTACATTGTTATCTCCTGACAGTTCGGGGCAGATAAGTTTTTATTAGCTCAAGCATTTCTTCATCCGGTGTTATAAGCACATAACACATTCCGAATTTACTGTCTTTATATGAAATATAATAAGATTCATCTTCGCTGCTGCCGGAGGAAGCGTTTACAATGCTATACTCTTTATTAAAGTTCTGCCCACTAACCTGACCAAAATCAACTGCATTTTTCAGATCAACAGAAATAAGTCTTTTTCTTCTGCTTTTAGCAGTTATTTTGTCAATATCCAAATCACCGTTCGTGCATATATACTCATATTCAACGTCGAAGTTTCTTATAAGATAATATGCTCCAAAGAAAAGCAGGGCAATCAGTATTATCGACATTAAATTAAGAAAAAGAAACAGCAATACTGCAATAAGCAGTGCTGCGGCAAATATTCCTGCTCTTTTAATAAACACTGTATTATCAGGTTTTCTGGTTACAAGCTGTTCTTTAAAACTATCCATAATTCTATTGCTCCTGTACATTATACTTTACTAAATTATAGCACAAGCAGCCGAACTTTTCAACACCGGCATTGACTATAGCCTATAAGGTTATTGATTATTTTATTTTGCTGTGGTATTATGATTAGAGAAAATGTATGGAGAGATTAAAATGAGACTGGTAATACAGAGAGTAAAAAGTGCAGATGTAAAGGTTGATAATAAGACTGTAGGAGAAATAAAGCAGGGCTATCTGGTTTTAATGGGCGTATGCGAAACGGATAACGAGTTTGAATGTGAAAAACTTTGTGAAAAGATGATAAACCTAAGAATTTTTTCTGATGAAAACGGAAAAACAAATCTGTCAATTAAAGATGTAAAAGGAGAGCTTTTGGTAGTATCGCAGTTTACCTTGTATGCCGATTGCAGAAAAGGAAACCGACCCAGCTTTATCAAAGCGGGAAATCCAGTCAAGGCTAACGAGCTTTATGAGCATTTTCTTAAACTCTGCCGTGAAAGGGTTGACACTAAAGTTTGCAGCGGTATTTTCGGAGCGGATATGCAGGTGAGCTTAGTAAACGACGGACCTTTTACAATTATCCTAGACAGTGATGAAATAATTAGGAAACAGTAATATATTTTTGTTCACTTTAATGAAAACTTAATATAGAATAGACAAACACCTCTTTTTCATAAACATACTAAAGGGGTGTTTTTATGTTTGCAAATTTAATTGAGATAATTCTTTCAAACTGTCTGTATTTTGCACTTCACCTTGAAAGAAACGGAGCATTTCCCAAACCGCTGTCGGCAAAGGAGGAAAGAGAATGCTTTAGCAGAATGGAAGAGGGAGATGATTCTGCAAGAACAAAGCTGATTGAGCACAATCTAAGGCTAGTTGCACACATAGTTAAAAAATATTACTCTAATTCAAGCGATCAGGAGGATCTTATTTCTATAGGAACTATAGGTCTTATCAAAGCGGTATCGACCTTTGACTACTCTAAGGGAACACGTTTTGCAACCTACGGAAGCAAGTGCGTTGAAAATGAAATCCTTATGCACTTCAGGTCGCTGAAAAAATCGGCTGGAGAGCTTTATTTCGATGAGCCCATTGATACCGACAAGGACGGGAATCAACTCACTTTAATGGATATAATATCAGAAGATATTGAAATTATAGACAAGATTGATATTTCTATAAAGTCAGGTCAACTGTATAATTTTTTGCCCAAATGTCTTGACGACAGAGAACGTGAAATTATTACACTTCGATACGGGCTGTACGGGGCAGTTCCGCTGACGCAAAGAGAGATTGCTAAAAAGTTCGGTATATCGAGGTCGTATGTTTCCCGAATTGAAAAAAAAGCACTGGAAAAGCTGAAATCGTGCTTTGATAATAGAAATAAGTTTTCCTAAATTTTTTTATAAAGTGAATAAAGTAAAAAAAACTGTCAAAAATAACCTCATAGAATTATTGCAAAATAAGAGAGGTCAAAATTTGAAAATCAAGGATTTTCAAATCGGTATTGTGTTTAGTGTTTTGATAATTGAATCAATGTAAAAACACACAATCCCAAAGGAAAGGAAAGTTTATTTTGATGAAAAAGTTATCAGATTTTATCAGAGGTAAGGGAATGCTTGTTGGATTTCTGGTATTTCTTATGGCAGTTGGAATAGGCAGCTTTGCCGTTTATAAAAGTACTATGAATAAGCTGACAAACGGTAATATTCTAGCAAGTGTTGAAAGTTCTCAGGTCGCAAATACAGTCAGCGATATTGAAAAAACGACTAAGATGAATGATGAAGCTGACTCTGAATCAGAAAATAAAAGCACTAAAGAAAAGACAACAGTCAAGGTAACCAAAACAAATAAAAGCAGCGGTGTTAGTAATAATAAAGAAGTAGATACTGAAACGCAGCCCTTTGTTATGCCTTTAAAAGGAAAAATTATAAATCCTTTCTCAAACGGCGAGCTTGTTAAAAGCGAGACTTTAGGTTACTGGGAAACTCACGACGGGGTTGATATTAAAGGCAAGGTGGGTAAAAAGGTAGTTGCTATGACTGCCGGTACGGTAAAAAAGGTGATTGATGACCCGCTGTTCGGAACAGAGATCATAATTGATCATGGAAATAACATTGAAGGACATTATTATAACCTTAAAAAAGCTGTTGACGTAGCAGAAGGCGACACTGTCAATTCAGGAGAAAAAATCGGTGCAGTAGGGAAAACAGCCGATGTGGAAAGCAAATTGCCTGCACATTTGCATTTCGGTATTAAGCAAAACGGGAAATGGATCGACCCGATTTCTTTTATAAACCCCAGTGCCGGGAAATAGTTTTTAGTATAAAAAAGGCGGAGCCAATTTCTTGGCTCCGTTGTTTTTAACCGGCGTTTTGAATTGCTGTTGTTTTAGTTTTGATTTTCTTTGTTTTGTAATTTGCGCTTGACTTTACAAATTGATCGATTAAAATTTCTTTAATGCCTGAGTTCCTTGCATTATCATTTACTGAAAACTTAAGCTCTCCGCTTGATGTAGTGTAAATATTGTTTGCTTCAACTATTCGGTAGACAGTTCCCGTATTCAGCTTTATTTCATATACTTCAAAATACTGATTGTAGGGTTCTGCATTTTGTGCTTTTGCCGTATTGAAATAAGCATCAACAAGATTTATTTCATAGCCCTTAAATGAAGATAACTGCTTTCGCATTTCAGCGCTTATATTTGTAAAGTCAACGTCTTTTGCTTTTGATGCGTATGCGTCAACATTCTCTACAATATAAGTTCTTTTGCTCTTTAAAAGAGTGAACCCGCTTTCTAACAGTGTTTCGTCAGTATAGCCCGATTTGTATTCAGCGGTAACTGTTATTACATCTCCCAGCTTCAGGTTTGAGGTTTGTGATATTTTGTAGTCAAAGAATTTTCTTATTAAATCTGTTGCATTGTCAGTGTTCATTCCGCTGACTGAAATTCTTGGTGAAATTCCGCTGAAATTGACCGTTACATTTTCAAACGGGTCAAGCTCCTGAACATTACCAAGCCCCGAAACGGTAAATTCGCTGCTGGACGATTTGCTAACAGCGTACTTTTTACCATTGTATTCTATTGTAGAATCCTCAGAATTGTATGTCAATGATGTGCAGTTTGCAACGACCTTGATAACATCATCGTTTGAAAGCTTTCCGTTGTTTGAGGACGATGATATTTTAAACGTGAAGTTGTCAAGAACTATCTGTTTGCATTTTGATGTGTTTACTTCTGCTGTTCCGAAACCGTCTGTTCCGCTATACGAAACAGAAATATCTGCAAAGGCGTTTAGGCTCTCGACTGAGTTTAGATCACTGACGTTGACTGTATAGGTTGTATTAATAAGTCTGATTCTGTATTTTTTCAAAGCCTTTTCATCATATCTTACCGTAACAGTTAATACATCGCCGTTAGTTAATCCTGATATTTTGTCAATAGAGCTTGCTTTAACACTTTCTGTTCCCTTTCTGTAGAGGAAATTTGCGTCTGTTGGGTCTGTAGCAATATAAATGTCTGCTTTAAGTGCAATTTGCATTTCGTTTGCCTTTTTAAGACTGTTTGTATTGGTAAATACATCTGTCAGCAGAGGTGCATTCTCGCCTGTTTCATTTGCCGTGAAATAATCACTTTCTTCATCAAGCGATAAATAAGCAGAGCCGTTTCCTGTTGTGCCCTCTAAATTTACCTTTACAAGCTGTGAAGCGTCAATTTCAAGAAACGCTAATTTTTCATAAAAGTAATAAGCCGTACACCCAAGAGCAGCAATTACAGCTGCCCAAAGAATTATTACAAATACAAGTTTGGGTGATATTTTCTTTTTTCTGTTGACTCTTGTATTGCAGTACATACAGACCTTTGCATTATTTGGAATATATTCTCCGCAATTTCTGCATTTAACTCTTTTTGCCATAATTATCTCCATTTCTTCGTTTAACATTTTTATATATCAGTTTTTTGCATAATATCCTAAATACATTATAATGAAATTGCTGATAAAAGTCAATTGATAAGGTTTATTATCTTTTTATTTCAGATAGATGTTGTATTGAAAAATTATATTTATTTTGGTATAATATTTAAGTGATTTTTTGAAATGTTTTAAGCAGTTACGGAGGTATAATTAAATATGTGGGCATATGAAAGTGTTTTTTATCAGATATATCCGCTTGGATTTTGCGGTGCGCCTTTTGAGAATGACGGCACTCTTGAACATAGAATATCTAAGGTCAAAGATTGGATACCTCACATAAAAAAACTGGGAGCGAATGCTATTTACTTCTCTCCTTTGTTTGAGTCTGACACTCACGGATATAACACAAGGGATTTCAAGGTTATCGACCGCCGTTTGGGCGATAATAACGACTTTAAAGAGGTTTGTGAGGAGCTACATAAAAACGGCATTAAGGTTGTTCTTGACGGTGTTTTCAATCATGTCGGAAGAGGGTTTTGGGCGTTTCAGGACGTTTTGAAAAACCGTGAGAATTCACAGTACAGATATTGGTTCAACATTGATTTTGGCGGAAATTCAAACTACAATGACGGTCTTTGGTATGAGGGCTGGGAGGGGCATTACGACCTTGTAAAGCTCAATCTTCGCAACGATGAGGTTATCGAACACATTTTTGAATGTATTAAGCTATGGATCAATGAATTTGATATTGACGGGCTTCGTCTTGATGTGGCATATTGCCTAGACAGAGACTTTATAAAAAAGCTAAGGCAATTCTGCGACGGGCAAAAGGCGGATTTTGTTTTGATAGGCGAGCTTTTGCACGGAAATTATGCAGAATTTGTAAACAATGAAATGCTCCACAGTGCAACAAATTATCAATGCTATAAGGGGTTGTACTCCAGCTTTAATTCTATGAATATGTTTGAGATATGCCACAGTCTGCAAAATCAGTTCGGTTCTGAGAGCTGGTGTCAGTATCGGGGAATGCACCTTTTGACATTTGTCGATAACCACGACGTGTCAAGAGTCGCTTCAATTCTTACCAATGAAAAGCACATTCAGCTTATTTATGTGCTGGCATTCGGAATGCCGGGTATTCCGTGTATTTATTATGGCAGTGAATGGGGAGCAAAGGCTGACAAAAGCGAGGGAGACCCTGCGTTGAGGGCTTCATTTGAAAAACCTGAATTTAACGAACTGACAGAGTTTATATCCCGCTGTGCTGACGCTCATAAAAACAGTAAAGCGCTTTGCTATGGAGACTACAAGCAGGTCGTTCTTACTAACAAGCAATGTATTTTTCAAAGACAGTTTGAAGATGAACGCATACTTGTTGCAGTCAATGCCGACAGCGAGAGCTACACTGCACATTTCGACGCAGGCTGCGGACAGGCTGAAAATTTGCTTACAGGCGAGATATTTGATTTCGGAGGCGGTGCAGAGCTTGCTCCGTATACGGCATATATTCTTAAAATGCAACACTAACCGCCGAGCAACGGTGACGTTGCATCCTCTGCTGCCTATTAAAAGTTTAATTTAATCTTTTACGTTTCAAAACGGCAGACTTATACTTTGTGAGAAAGGTTAGTTTTATATTACTAACTCTAGCCTGCCGCCGGAAAACCCTTGGGGGTTCTGCTGCCTATTAAAAGTTTAATTTAATGTTTTATATTTCAAAACGGCAGACCTATACTTTGTGAGAAAGGTTAGTTTTATATTGCTAATTCTAGTCTGCCGACAGACAAAATTAATCTTTTTTGCTCTGAAAACGGAGGCACAAATAAAGAGAATATGAAAATAAAAAACTCCCGAGCAGTTTATATGCTCAGGAGTTTTAATGTTTTATGTCATCATTATTTAAGTTTAGAGTGAGATCTTGCCCTCAGTTTTTCCGTTTACAACGTAATAAGCTGTGTCGTCCTCAGGCTTAACATAAACCTCGATGCTTTTTACAGCGGCTTTATTGTTGCTTTTATAATCTGCTTCGCATTGTGCCAGAACATCATTTGCTGTAACCTGCTTGCCGAAAAATTGAATGTAAACCTTGCTGTCAACTTCTGTTTTTTTAGCAGCTGTTTTTCTTGCTGTAGGTTTTTTAGTTTCAGTTTTCTTTGCGGCAGCCTTTTTAGGAACTGCCTTTTTTACAGCCTTTACAACCTTTTCTTCAGCTTTTTCTTCAACCTTTTCTGCTGCCTTTGTTATTTTATCAGCAGTTTTCTTAACGGCTTTTTTAGCAGCCTTTGCAGGAGTAACAGTGGTTTTCTTTTCAATATTTGCCATAATAGGTACTTCCTTTCTATTATTTATCGGTGATAGACCGATTTTTACCGATTTTACTTAGCAACAGCGTCTTTTAAAGCCTTGCCTGCCTTGAATGCAGGAACCTTCTTTGCAGGAATGCTGATAGACTCTTTAGTCTGAGGATTGATTGCATTTCTTGCGGCTCTTTCCTTGACCTCAAAGCTGCCGAAGCCCACAAGAGAGATCTTTTCGTTTTTCTTCATACAATCTGTAATTGCTCCAATAACAGTTGAAAGAGCTTTCTCTGCATCCTTTTTTGAGTAGTCTCCCTTTTCTGCGATAAGATTGATAAATTCAGCTTTTGTCATTTTGAATTCCTCCTATTTTTATTTTACCATTATTTTAATACATTATTTGCAAGCAGTCAATAATTTTATTAATTAATCAACTTTTTGAATAAGTTTTTTCTTGTAGAATCTGTTTAATTGGACATTTCATACAAAAAAACTGATTTTTATGTCGATGTTTGCTTTGCGGTTTAAGTGTTTTATAAAATTTTACTCTTACAAGACATTTCTGCTTGTTAAAACGGTTAGTTTTATTAATTCTTCATATTAATTAAAAACAATTAATTAATTGTTGACTTTATGAAATTACTCTGTTAAAATAGTTAAGTTAAAAGATATATCAGCATTACACTCTAAGGAGAAATGCTTATGACAATTACATATAAGCAAACTAAAATTGCTTGTTATCTGGGATATATTACTCAGGCTATTGTCAACAATTTGGCTCCCTTATTATTTGTAACATTTAATAGGGATTTCGGTATTGGGCTTTCAAAACTGGGAACGCTGGTTGTTGTTAATTTCATCATACAGATCTCAGTCGATTTACTTTCAACGCAGATCATATCTAAAATAGGAATGAGAGGGGCTTGTCTGCTTGCTCATATGATGTCGGTTGCAGGTCTTGTGCTTATGGGAACACTTCCTATGATACTGAATAACACGTTTACTGCACTGATTATCGCATTAGTATGCTGTGCAGTGGGCGGCGGTCTTATAGAGGTTATTATAAGTCCTGTTATTGAAGCTGTTCCAAGTGAAAATAAAGCGTCGCAGATGGCACTGCTGCATTCATTTTATTCGTGGGGACAGGTTGCTGTAGTTTTGCTGTCTACCTTGTATTTTGTAACTGTCGGAATAGACAAGTGGTTTATTCTCCCTGTTATTTTTGCAGTTATACCTTTTTTTAATATATTTTTATTTATTAAAGCACCCCTTGCACAGCTCGTTGAAAACGGCAGGGAAATGAATATACCTTCTCTGATTAAAACAAGAATACTGTGGATTATGTTATTGTTTATGGTTTGCTCGGGAGCAAGCGAAATGGCTATAAGCCAATGGTCGTCGCTATTAGCTGAACTTGGTCTTGGTATTTCAAAAACTCTCGGGGATATTTTAGGACCTTGTCTGTTCGCATTTTTGATGGGGATTTCAAGAATGTTGTTCGGTTTTAAGGTTAATGACAAGAACTTGAAACAATCGCTTATGATTTGCGCTTTAGGATGTGTTTTATCATTTGCACTTGTGGCTTTTTCAAAAGCTCCGATGCTTTCTCTTATAGGATGCGGGCTTTCAGGCTTTTTTGTGGGCGTTATGTGGCCTGGAATTTACAGTTTGTCTTCGTCAATTCTCCCTAAAGGCGGGACTTCAATGTTTATGATGTTGGCGCTCGCAGGTGATATTGGCTGTTCCTCCGGTTCGGGACTTGTAGGGTATGTAAGTGATATTGTAAAAAGAAAGGGGCATTCTATATTTGAAAGTATAGTTTCGTTTTCGGATAACACACAGCTCGGACTTAAAACAGGAATAATTATTTCAATGGCATTTCCTTTGGTTTTGTTTATCGGAATGATTTTTATAATACATTTTTTTAGATTTGCTAAATCAGGGAAACATTATTAAAAGAGTAATGGAATATAAATTTGAAACGGAGGGAATGTTCCTTAAAGGGGCATAGGTTATGATTAGTAAGCTATCGTCTATACAGGTTTTGGTTATCGGCTTTGTTGTAATAATTACGCTGGGAACAATTCTGTTGATGCTGCCTTTTGCAACAAGAGACGGCGAAGTTACTACCCTTATCAATGCGTTTTTCACTGCTACTTCTGCTACTTGTGTAACGGGACTTGCAGTTTATGATACATACTGTCATTGGACGCTGTTCGGTCAGATAACAATATTGTCGATGATACAGATAGGCGGACTTGGTTTTATGTCTGTTGCCACTCTTCTTTCTCTTGCTATGAGAAGAAAGATTTCGCTGAAAGAACGCGGAATTATTCAGGAGGCTCTTAATATGCCTGAGATAGCAGGCGTAGTAAAGATAATGAAAAAGGTTCTTTTCGGAACCGTTTTATTCGAGCTTTTGGGGGCAGTAATTTTCAGCATAAGATTTGTTCCATTTATGGGCTTTGCAAGAGGAATATATACGGCGGTATTTCATTCTGTATCTTCTTTTTGCAATGCAGGATTTGACTTATTCGGCAGAATAGAGCCCAACTCATCTTTAGAATACTTTAACAATGATATTCTGATAAATGTTGTTACAATGGCGCTCATAATAATCGGCGGAATAGGTTTTTATGTATGGGCTGATATTCGCACGAATGGTTTTCATTTTAAGAAGTACAAGCTGCACTCAAAAATGGTTATCTCTATGACGATAGCGCTTATTATAATTCCTGCAATTATATTTTTTGCACTTGAAAGAAATCACGCTTATAAAGACTTTTCAACTCCGCAGGCTATTATGTCAGCCGGCTTTCAGTCGGTAACTTTGCGTACAGCAGGTTTCAGTACGGTTGCCCCATCAAAGCTTACCGATTCGTCAGCTTTGCTTGGATGTGTGCTTATGTTGATAGGAGGTTCTCCCGGTTCGACTGCCGGAGGAATAAAGACAACTTCGTTTATGATTTTAATTCTCGGAGTTATTGCTACAATTTCAAAGAGAGATTCTATAACAGCTTTCAAGAGAAGACTGCCGCATGGTTATTTATCTAAGGTTATGGCAATTTTGACGATGTATCTGTTCTTTGCTCTGTTTTCAGTTGGAATTATTTGTGCAGTCGATCCGATACAGCTAAGAGAATCGCTTTTTCAGGTGTTTTCTGCAATAGGCACCGTTGGAGTTGATATGACAGATACAGGAGCTTTGTCAAATCTCCCTAAGGTAATTCTGTCAATACTTATGTTCTTTGGAAGAATAGGCGG
>CANQUM010000029.1 GCA_947627045.1 uncultured Clostridia bacterium | reverse complement strand
AAGGGAAATTATTATATGGCTAAGGTTAATATTACTGAAACAGTTTTAAGAGACGCTCATCAGTCGCTTATTGCAACGAGAATGTCGCTTGACGAAATGCTTCCTATTCTATCTGCAATGGATAAGATAGGTTTTTATTCCTGCGAGGTGTGGGGCGGGGCTACCTTTGACTCCTGCCTGAGATTTCTCCACGAGGATCCATGGGACAGACTTCGTACAATAAGAAGAGAAATGCCTAACACAAAGCTTCAGATGCTTTTCAGAGGGCAGAATATGCTCGGCTACCGTCATTATGCTGACGACGTTCTTGAGTATTTTGTTCAGAAAACTGTTGCAAACGGAATTGACATTATCAGAATTTTTGATGCTTTGAATGATATAAGAAACCTCGAAACTGCGGTCAAAGCCGCTAAGAAAGAGGGTGCTCATGCACAGATAGCAATTTCATACACTCTCGGCGACGTGTTTACTGATGAGTATTATGTTGACTATGCAAAGAGAATAGAGGCAATAGGCGCTGATTCTATATGTATTAAGGATATGGCGGCATTGCTTACACCTTACGCTACAGAAAAGCTGGTAAAGGCAATAAAGTCTGCAGTTAAGATTCCTTTGCAGCTTCATACACACTATACATCCGGATTGGCTTCAATGTGTTTGCTAAAGGGCGTCGAGGCAGGTGTTGACGCTATAGATACTGCTATGTCGCCGCTTGCGCTTGGAACTTCTCATGCACCTACCGAGTCAATGGTTGCGGCACTGCAGGGAACAGAATACGACACAGGTCTTGACCTTGTTAAGCTCAATGAGGTAAGAGATTACTTTATGACGCTTCGTCAGAAGTATCTTGATAACGGTCTGCTCGACCCTAAAATGCTTGCTACAGACGCTAATGCACTTATATATCAAGTTCCGGGCGGAATGCTTTCAAATCTGCTTTCGCAGTTAAAGCAGGCAGGCAAAGAGGATAAGCTAACTGAGGTCTTAAAGGAAGTACCCAGAGTGAGAAAGGATTCGGGTTATCCTCCGCTTGTTACGCCGACTTCTCAAATCGTGGGAACGCAGGCTGTGTTCAATGTTATAATGGGTGAGAGATATAAAACTGTTACAAAAGAATTCAAAGGGCTTGTAAAAGGCGAGTACGGAAAGACCCCTGTTCAAATATCTCCGGAATTCCAAAAGAAGATCTTGGGAGATGAAAAGCCTATAACCTGCCGTCCTGCCGACTTAATAGAGCCAGAGCTTGATAAGCTGAGACAGGAATGTGCTGAGTGGATAGAGCAGGACGAGGACGTTTTAAGCTATGCACAATTCCCGAAGGTTGCACCTAAGTTCTTTGAGGAGCGGCGAGACAAAAAACTGGGTATTGATATGGCTCACTCTAATACAGAGACAAAGGTACATCCTGTCTAGAGACAAGAAGCAAGAGACAAGAAAAAAGAGAAAAAATAATATAAAAATATTAGCCGTAATCATTTTAATGAATGATTACGGCTTTATCATTTTATACAAGTTATAAGCTTTCTTCAAGTGCCTTTGCAAGCTGTGCAGGGCAGGAGGTTCCTCTGCCGCCGCAGTCAACGTCTTTTAAAAGCTCGATTACGTCTTTTACTTTCATTCCCTTTGCAAGCCTTGCAACACCCTGCGTGTTGCCTGAACAGCCACCGATAAATTCAACATTTTGAATTATTCCGTCCTCAACCTCGACGTTTATCTGTCTGGAACAAACACCCTTAGTTTTATAATTGATAGTCATACATCATATCTCCTTGTTTTTTATTTTTGCAGCTCCGCTGTCGATCGCCGCCTGTGCAACTGCTTTTGCTACAGCCTTTGGTATCTTTCTGTCAAATGCGTTCGGAAGAATAAAGTCTGTACAAAGCTCATCATCATTTACGCAATCGGCTATCGCCTTAGAAGCCGCCATTTTCATTTTCTCGTTAATATCGCTTGCTCTTACGGCTAGTGCACCCTTGAAAATTCCCGGAAAGGCTACTACGTTGTTTATCTGATTAGGAAAGTCGCTCCTGCCTGTTCCTACAATGAATGCTCCTGCCGCTTTTGCTTTGTCAGGCATTATTTCCGGAGTAGGATTTGCCATAGCAAAAATTATAGGCTTGTCATTCATTGATCTGACCATTTCTTCTGTAACAAGATTGGGCTTGGAAACTCCTATGAATGCGTCTGCGCCTTTCATTGCATCGGAAAGACTTCCTGTTAAGCAGTCTTTGTTGGTATATTTGGCAAGCTCTTTGTGTGCGTCGCTAAGCGTTTCATCATTTCTTGAAATTATTCCGTTTATGTCTGCCATTATTATATTGCCCACTCCCAGTGATAATAACAGCTTTGCTATTGCAGTTCCTGCCGCGCCTGCACCGTTTATGACAAGTGTTAGGTTCTCAAGCTTCTTATTTGCCACCTTGCACGCATTCATAAGCGCTGCGCCGACAACGACTGCCGTTCCGTGCTGGTCGTCGTGGAAAACAGGTATATCTATACGATCTTTCAGCTTTTTTTCGATCTCAAAGCATCGTGGAGCAGATATATCTTCAAGATTTATACCTCCGAAGCTGTCAGAAATAAGCTCGATAGTTCTGACGATTTCATCAGTGTTCTTCGACTTTACACATATAGGAAAAGCGTCTACATCGGCAAATTCCTTAAAGAGCGCACATTTACCCTCCATAACAGGCATACCTGCAAGACCGCCTATGTCGCCAAGTCCCAAAACGGCTGTTCCGTCGGTTATTACTGCAACAAGATTAGAACGCCTAGTAAGCTCGTATGAGAGCTCGGGGTCTTTTTGGATTTCAAGACAGGGACGTGCAACACCGGGCGTGTATGCGTGTGATAAATCGTCTGAGTTCTCTACCTTGACCCTAGATACGATCTCAATTTTACCGTTCCATTCCTTATGTTTTTTTAAAGATGACTCCATTATGTTCATTATGATAACCTCATTATTTGACAAAATTTATATTGTATATTATAATTGCTTCGGGTACTGCACATAGACGGTAGGCGGTTTTCTCCCTGTGAAGGGAGGTGATAGTTATGGTAACATATTCGGATTTATTCTTATTTACGAATATACTTATCAGCACTATCTCTCTGTTATTGCTTGTATTACATAAGAAATAATAGCGTTTCTCATATAAAAATATTGAGAAACACCGCCGCACTTCCATTGTTACGGTGTTTCTCAAACACAAACAGGGAAGCAAACCGCAAGCCGTAAAGGCTGTGTGCAGTTCCCTTTTTATGCTTATATTATAACACAAATTTTAAAAATGTCAAGAGATTTAAGTATTTTCGTTATCCCTCTCAATAGCCTCACTAACGGCTCGGTTGAGAAATTTATTCAAAGTACCATCGTGTGCCTTAGCGTGGGCTACAATATTTTCTTTTTCACCCTTTGGTACTTGCATTTCAAGCCTGTCATAGTGATTTTTATTATACTTTGCATTTGCCTTTATTTTAGCTTTACTAGCAGGCATATTAATTACCACCTTATAAAATTAAAGTACTCTATATTTTGATTAAAATATAACATATTTGTACATTATAGTCAATACATATAAGCATATATGGTCTATCTTTAGTTGTTTTGCCTATTGTTTATACCATAACGAGATGGTATAATGTAAACATATCGAGATGGTATAAATATAGCATACAAAAAGGGAAGGGACGTCAATGGGTAAAACAATTACGGAAGAAATAGTAACTGATATTGAGGACATAAAATATGAATCTGATACATTAGTTGGTTTATCATCTGTTCTTACATCGTTTTTTGAAAACACTTTTGATGATGAAAATATATTAAATGTATTTGTGATTTTAATGGAAGAAGCATTTAAAATGCAGAAAAAATGCGATGCTTTGATGAAATTTGCACATACTGAATAAATATTTATTTTTGTGAATTTTCCGCAATCAGTGCATATAATTTTTCTATATTCTCCTCATCTGTTGTTCTGCTGCCTATATGAGTAGGAACAGCGTTATACAGTCCGTGGAAATCAGAGCCGCCCGTAACGATGAGGTCATGTTCTTTGGCTATATTTTTCAGTGTCTCCTGAGCCTTTTCGTCAGCGGAATAGTGATACACTTCAATGCCGTCCAGCTTGTTCTTATCTGCTAATTGTTTGCATAGCTCAATATTGTTGAACATACATGGATGAGCAAGAACAGCAACTCCTCTTGCAGAGTGGATAAGATCCAGAACGAAATCAACGCTTGGGTATCTTCTTGTAACGAGAATAGAGCCTTCGCCGTTTTTAGTGAACAATCTGTCTGACAATTCTCCGTATAGGTCTACAGCGTAACCGTAGTTTACTAAAGCTCTCATAATGTGCTGTTTGTAAATGCTTTTACTGCTTTTGGCATACTTCGTAACCGATTCGGTCGAAATCGGATAAAGCTCTTTTACCTTTTCGATCATATCCTTTGAGCAGGATTTTCTTATCTCACAAGATTTAAGACAAAGACCCTCGAGCCTGTCGGGCTTTTGCGGAGCATAGCAGAGAATATGTACCTTGCAGTTTCTTTCCTCGTCCCAAGCCGAAAGCTCGACGCCTGAAATTATTTTAACTCCGTATCTTTCTCCGAGAACAGAAGCCCTGTTGTAGGAAGAAAGAGTATCGTGATCTGTTATTGACAGAACATCTATGTCGGTTCTCTTAGCCTGAACAATGATCTCTTCAATTCCAAGCGAACCGTCTGATAAGGTTGTATGACAGTGTAAGTCGCCTTTCATACACTGACCTCCATTCTAAAACTCTAAATTAACAACTATTATACCAAAAATTCGACAAAAAATCAAGCAAAAAATCAAAACTTAATCCTGAAAGAATTTTTCAACAAACCACGGTGTCTTAGCAGTAAACGATTTTTTATTTAGGTATTCAAGTATGCCTGAGTCGTTTTTAAAGTTAAACGTCAAGCGATAAGAGCATAGTGCCTGAGTTTTAACGCCGTACTTTTTATTTATCTGATTTATGCCGTATTTTACGTCTCCGAGCAGAGGGTGGCATATATAAGCCATATGCGCCCGTATCTGATGAGTTCGTCCTGTTAATAAATCTATTTCAACAAGTGAGAGATTATTCTTTTCTTTCAAAACTTTATATTTTGTCATTATTTGTTTGTTATTCGGCTTTTTTGTATTTTCAATACTTACAGTCTTGCTTTTTTCGTCTTTGAAAAGATAGTTTTTCAAAGTATCCTCTTTTTTATCAAGCGTTCCGATACATACGCATAAGTAGTGCTTATTGAGCTCACGGTCTTTTATTTTCTGATTTAAGATTCTGAGACTTTCAGCATTTTTTGCACATATAACGATTCCCGAAGTGTTTCTGTCGAGCCTGTTGCAAAGAGCAGGTGAAAATGACAATTCATTTTGGGGATCGTATTCTTTTTTGTCGTAAAGATAGCGTTTTATGCGGTTTATAAGAGTATCAATGCTATTGTCGTCGTCCTCGTGAACAACAAGCCCTGACGGCTTATCTACCAGAATAATATTTTCGTCCTCATAGATGACGTTGATATTAGGGGCAACACTCAGAAAGCTATCATTTTTCAGGGTTTCAAAAAATTCGTCGTTTATGTATAGCTGGATCTCGTCGCCGACTTTAAGTCTGGTTGAAATTTCGCAGCGTTTTCCGTTAATTTTGATACGCTTGAGACGAATGTATTTGTACATCAGGTTTTTAGGGATATTTTTGACCGACTTGGCAATAAACTTGTCAAGCCTCTGACCTGAATCGTTTTCGTTTATAATAAATGTTCTCATAATTTTGACGTTCCTTTATAATTTTATATATTCAGCTAAGTTATTATTAATATCAGCTTGCTTCTTTCTTCTTGCCTCTTGCCTCTTGTCTCTTGCCTCTTGTCTCTTGCTTCTTGCTTCTTGCTCTTGTCCTTGCTTCTTGCTCTTGTCTCTTGCTTCTTGCTCTTGTCTCTTGCTTCTTGCTCTTGTCTCTTGCTTCTTGCTCTTGTCTCTTGTCTCTTTCTTCTTGCCTCTTGCCTCTTGCTTCTTGCTTCTAGTATAGCACACTTTTTAATAAAATGCACTTTACAATCTTAAAATAATATAGTATAATATCAAAAAGAACATAGGTTCACTAAAAAAATTTCACCTTTTAGACAGAGAAGGGAAGTTGACATAATTATGGACGCACCGCATGAAGGTCATAGGCAAAGGCTGAGGGAGAGATTTCTCAAAATGGGATTTGACAGCTTTGAACCTCACGAGATGTTTGAATTGCTTTTGACATACAGTATTCCTAGAAAGAATACAAATTTGATTGCTCATAGGTTGATAGACACATTCGGATCGGTATCGGCTGTTTTTGATGCGTCGATCGAAGCGCTTATGAGTGTTGATGGGATTTCTGAGAACTCTGCAACGCTTATTAAGATGATTCCTCAGATGCTGAGGTTCTATGAAACAGAAATGAATTCAACAAAATGTCTTAATACTATTGAAAAGGTCAGGGAGTATTTTTCAGTTGCATTTATAGGTCTTAATAAGGAAGAATTTAAAGTCTGCTGTCTTGACAATGGTCTGAACGTAGTGTCAAATACTACCGTATCAAAGGGAACAAGCAAATCTGCATCGGTTTATGCAAGACAGATAGCGGAGGCTGCTTTCAAAGCAAACAGCACAAATGTAATTATAGCTCACAACCATCCTGACGCTTCCTGCAGTCCGTCTGACGCTGATAAGCTGCTTACAAGGCAGATTAGGTCAAGCTTAAAGGCAATAGATATTGAAATTCTTGATCATATTATCGTCGGCAGGGACGGCGTGCTGTCGTTCAAAGAAATAGGGCTTATTCCGCTTTTTGATTAATAGGAGTATTTATGGATAAATTTCAGTTAGTTTCGTCATACAAGCCCACAGGAGACCAGCCTGAGGCTATTGAAAAACTGGTAAACGGAATTAAAAACGGATTTAAGGAGCAGACTTTGCTCGGTGTTACGGGTTCTGGTAAAACCTTTACTATGGCAAATGTGATAGAGAAGGTCAATAAGCCTACGCTTGTTTTGGCTCATAATAAAATTCTGGCGGCTCAGCTTTGCAGTGAGTTTAAGGAGTTCTTCCCAAATAACGCCGTTGAATATTTTGTTTCGTACTACGACTACTACCAGCCGGAGGCTTATGTACCCAGCACTGATGTTTATATAGAAAAGGACGCGTCTATTAATTCCGAGATAGATAAGCTGAGACACTCGGCGACAACGGCAATCGCCGAAAGGCGGGACGTTATAGTTGTAGCGTCGGTTTCGTGTATATATTCGCTAGGAGACCCTGAGGAATATCGTTCTATGGTAGTTTCGATAAGAAGGGGTATGGAAAAATCACGAGACAATCTGTTGGCAGAACTTGTTGGTATTCAGTATGAAAGAAACGATATTGCATTTGAAAGAAATAAATTCAGGGTTCGGGGAGACGTTGTAGAAATCTTTCCGTCGAGCCATACTGATACTGCTTACAGGGTAGAATTTTTCGGAGATGAGATAGACAGGATTTCGGAAATAAATGTTATAACCGGAGAGCTTATCTCGACGCTCAATCACGTTGCGATTTTTCCTGCTTCGCACTATATAGTCGCAAAGGATAAGATGTCGCAGGCTATTGAGGAGCTTAGAGAGGAGCTTGACGAGAGAGTAAAATTCTTCACCGACAACAACAAGCTGATAGAGGCACAGAGAATTGCTCAGAGGACCAATTACGACATTGAAATGCTTCAGGAAATCGGTTTTTGCAGTGGTATAGAGAACTACTCCAGAGTCTTAGCGAGACGTCCTGCCGGCTCAACGCCATACACTTTGCTCGACCATTTTCCCGACGATTTTCTTCTTATGGTTGACGAATCTCACGTCAGTCTTCCTCAGGTAAGGGGAATGTATGCTGGCGACAGAGCGAGAAAGACCACCCTTATAGACTACGGTTTCAGGCTTCCGTCTGCGCTTGATAACCGACCTTTGCAGTTTGATGAGTTTTATGAGCATATTAATCAGGTGGTGTTTGTTTCGGCAACGCCTGGCGACTTTGAAAAGGAGCATTCTGCTCAAATTGTTGAGCAGGTCATCAGACCTACAGGGCTTCTTGACCCTGAAATCTCTGTACGTCCTGTTGAGGGACAGATTGAAGATTTGCTTTTTGAGATAAACATACGCATTGAAAAGAAGCAGAGGGTTCTGGTTACGACGCTGACAAAGAAAATGGCTGAAGATCTAACTGAGTTTCTCAAAGGTTATGGAATAGCTGTTCGGTATATGCACCATGACATTGACGCTATAGAGAGAATGGAAATCATTCGTGATTTGCGTTTAGGCGAGTTTGACGTACTTGTGGGAATCAATCTTTTGCGTGAGGGGCTGGACATTCCCGAAGTTTCGCTTGTGGCGATTTTAGACGCTGACAAGGAGGGCTTTCTTAGGTCTGAAAGCTCGCTGATACAGACGGTCGGGCGTGCTGCAAGAAACGCTGAGGGTATGGTAATAATGTACGCAGATCAGGTTACACGCTCAATGGAGATGGCGATAACCGAAACCGAGAGACGCCGCTCCATTCAAATGGAATACAACAAAAAGCACGGCATTGTTCCTAAGACTATCGTTAAAGATGTTCGTGACGTTATAGAGATCTCTACTAAGGAAGAGGTTGAATACTCCGCACGGCAGAGAAATAAGATGTCCAAGCAGGAGATGAACAAGCTTATCGACGATTTGACGAGACAGATGAAAGAGTCTGCTAAGCTTCTCGAGTTTGAGCATGCGGCATTTCTGAGGGATAAGATTGCGGAGCTTAAGGGGCAACGCTGACGTTGCACCGCCGAGCCGGCGGAGGCTCTGCCGCCTTTGGGAAGTATGATCAATGTTAAACTATTGTGAAACGGCGGGCTAACACTTAGACGCAAGAAACAAGAGCAATGCTGACGTTGCACCGTCGAGCCGGCGGAGATTCTAACGCTTTTGGAAAGTTTGTAAAATGTTAGGTTTGTTCAACGGTGAGCGGAATTTTAATAAAAATTAAAACGTGTGATACAAGTGTATAACATTTAACAGGAATAAAGCACAAAAAAGCACGAAGTGATGCATGATGTTGCTGGCGGTTCGCTGTTTATCAAACAAATGTTTGTTTGATATAATATTTAAGAACTTCTGTTTAATAAGATATTGAACTTTAGGAGAAGAATAATGACTTATGACGAGTATCTGAAAATAACGGACAAGGTGTTGAAAATTGAAAAAAGTATTGCTCCTTGCGGACTGGTTTGTGAGCTGTGCGGTGAAAGATCTCATTGCAAAGGTTGTAATTTTAGCAGAGATGATGAGCATGGGTGTTCGTGCTTTCAAAGAAAATGCTCAAGATCTAAAGGCATAAAAGGCTGTTGGGAGTGCGATAATTTTTCCTGCGGTAAGGATATGCATAATACTGACGAGCACGGAGTAAGACTGGTTGCTTTTGTCCGTTATGCCAGAGATAATGGATTACATAGACTTGCTGATAGAATCGTTAGAAATGAAGAAAACGGAATCATTTATCATAGAGACCACGTTAATCATAAAGGAGATTATGATAACTGCATTTCTGTTAACGAGGTTATAGAATTGTTGGAGAAAGGGAAGAAATAAATCTATGCAAAAAAATCAAATTGTAATAAAGGGTGCTAGAGAACATAATCTTAAAAATATCGACGTTACTCTGCCCAGAGATAAACTTATTGTTATGACGGGGCTTTCCGGTTCGGGAAAGTCGTCGCTTGCTTTTGATACCATATTTGCCGACGGTCAGAGACGGTATATGGAATCTCTTTCGTCATATGCAAGACAGTTTTTGGGTCAGATGGAAAAGCCTGATGTGGATTCTATTACAGGGCTTTCTCCTGCCATATCCATTGACCAGAAAACTACTTCAAAAAACCCACGTTCGACAGTCGGAACCGTAACAGAGGTATACGACTATCTGCGTCTTTTGTATGCAAGAATAGGAATTCCTCATTGCCCTGTTTGCGGAAAAGAAATCAGGCAGCAAACTGTAGACCAAATAGTTGATAAAATTCTTGAGCTTGACGAGGGAACTAAGATTCAGCTTCTTGCGCCTATTGTAAGGGGCAGAAAGGGCGAACACGTTAAAGAGCTGGAAAGTGCAAAGAAGTCTGGCTATGTTAGGGTTAGAATAGACGGAATAACTTATGATCTTTCTGAAAAAATAAGCATTGAAAAGAATAAAAAGCATACTATTGAAATAGTTGTCGACAGACTAGTTGTAAAGCCGTCGATAAAGTCAAGGCTGACGGACAGTATCGAAACAGTTTCACAGCTTACGGGCGGAATAGTTACCGTTGATGTTATCGACGGTGAGGAAATGATGTTCTCGCAGAATTATTCCTGCCCAGAGCATAATATCTCTATTGAAGAACTCACTCCGAGAATGTTCTCATTTAACAATCCGTTCGGCGCTTGTGAGCATTGCACCGGGCTGGGTGTGTTTCAGAAAATTGACCCCGAGCTGATTATACCGAATAAGGATCTGTCAATTTTGCAGGGTGCTATCAAGGCAAGCGGCTGGAACTCTCTTGACGAATCGTCATTTGCTATGACGACATTTCGTGCTATCTCGAAGAAGTACGGTATTCCGCTTGATGTGCCTGTTAAGGAGCTTGACAAGGATGCAATAGATATATTTCTGTACGGAACTATGGGGCAAGTGCTAGAATATGAGAGGATTTCCAAAACGGGCTGGAGCGGAAAGTACAGCGGTGAGTTTGAAGGGATTATAAACAATCTCGAGCGCAGATATAGGGAAAGTACAAGCGATTATTCAAAGCACGACATTGAGGCGTGTATGAGTGATGAGGAATGTCCTGTCTGTCACGGCGAAAGGCTAAAAAAGGAAAGTCTGAGTGTTACAATAGGCGGAATAAATATAAGCGAGCTTACGCATATGTCGGTTACAAAGGCTTTGGATTTCTTTAAAAATCTAAAGCTGACCGAGCGTGAGGAGCTTATCGGCGGCCGAATTATTAAAGAGATAAACGAACGTCTGGGATTTTTGCAAAGCGTAGGTCTTGAGTATCTGACATTATCACGTTCCAGCGGTACGCTTTCGGGCGGTGAGAGTCAGAGAATAAGGCTGGCAACTCAAATAGGCTCATCTTTAGTAGGGGTGCTTTATATACTTGACGAGCCTTCTATTGGTTTGCATCAGAGGGATAATGACAAGCTCATTGCAACGCTGAAAAGACTCCGTGATCTTGGCAACACTCTTATAGTCGTTGAGCACGACGAGGACACTATGTATAATGCTGATTACATTGTTGACATAGGTCCCGGAGCAGGAATACACGGCGGTGAGATAGTCTGCGCAGGAACGGTCGACAAGATAAAAAAGTGTAAAAAGTCGATAACAGGGCAGTATTTAAGCGGAGCAAAGAAAATTGCTGTTCCTGAAAAAAGGCGAAAAGGCAACGGTAATACTCTTGAGATTATCGGAGCAGAGCAAAATAACCTCAAAAAAATAGACGTCAGCATACCTCTGGGTACATTCACCTGCGTAACAGGCGTGTCGGGAAGCGGAAAAAGCTCTCTTGTTAACGAGGTAATCTACAAAGAACTTGCAGGAAAGCTGAACAGAGCAAGGATAAGGTCTGGCAAGTTTGGCGAGATGAAAGGTCTTGAAAATCTCGACAAGGTCATAAACATTGACCAGTCGCCTATAGGCAGAACGCCGCGCTCAAACCCTGCCACATACACTGGTGTGTTTACCGATATTCGTGAGTTATTTGCAAATACCAACGACGCAAAGATGAAGGGCTATAATGCAGGAAGGTTTTCTTTCAACGTCAGAGGCGGAAGATGCGAAGCCTGCGAGGGAGACGGAATACTTAAAATTGAAATGCACTTTTTGCCTGATGTTTATGTTCCGTGCGAGGTGTGCAAGGGCAGAAGATATAATCGTGAGACTTTGGAAATAAAATACAAAGGCAAGAGCATTTACGACGTTTTGGAGATGACCGTTGAAGAGGGAGTTGAGTTTTTCAAAAATATTCCCAAGATACAGAGAAAGCTTCAGACGCTTTTCGATGTAGGTCTGGGATATGTAAAGATAGGTCAGCCTGCAACAACTCTTTCGGGCGGTGAGGCGCAGAGGGTAAAACTTGCAACCGAACTTTCCAAGCGCTCAACCGGAAAGACCATATACATTCTTGACGAGCCTACGACGGGGCTTCACACAGCTGATGTTCACAAGCTGATCGAGGTTTTGCAGAAGCTGGTAGACTCGGGCAATACCGTTTTGATAATTGAGCACAACCTTGATGTTATCAAGACAGCCGATCATATTATTGATTTAGGTCCTGAGGGCGGCGAAGGCGGCGGAATGGTCGTTGCCTGCGGAACTCCCGAGCAGATTGCTGAGAATGAAAAATCTTATACGGGAATTTACCTAAAGAAATGCTTGAGCTTATAGATGCAAGAAACCAAAAGCAAGAAACAAGAATTTCTTTTATAGAATGTAGAATATTTTTTACAAAGTAAAGTCTGCCGATGTACAAGCTATAACATTTATCAACCTATTCATAGGCGGAAGAGAAAGAAACATAACCGTTGCCGGTTCTCCAATATCTTTTGCATAATTTACTTTTGTTCAAAGTAAAACCCGCCGTTGCACAAACTTTAACATTTTACAAACTATTCAAAGGCGGAAGAGGATGCAACGTCATCGTTGCCGGCTCGCCAATAACTTTTGTGTAGTATACTTTTTTACAAAGTAAAGCCCGCCGTTGTACTATCTATTACATTTATTATATTATCTATAGGCGGCAGTGCAACCGGCGGTTCGCCGGTTGCAGTAAATTGTAATATATGTTATACTATTTTAAAATTAACGGAGATGAGGAAAGTGAAAAAGGTAAGCTATAAGGTTTCACTGGGCGGAATAATTTCTGCACTTTCGCTTTCTCTTATGTTTCTAACGGGTTTTATTCCGTTTTTAGTTTATCTGATACCTGCACTTACGGGGGCAATGCTAATTATCGTATACGTTGAGATAAATGCAAAGTGGGCGTTTTTCACGTATGTTTCCGTTGCGGTATTGTGCTTGTTCATAACTCCTGATAAGGAAGCCGGACTATTATATATATTGCTTTTAGGATATTATCCTTTGATTAAAATGTTTATTGAAAAAATACCAAATAAGATTCTCGAATGGATAATAAAGCTGGTCATTTACAATACGCTGATAGTTATATATTATCAGATAGTTATAAGGGTAGTAGTCGGTTCTGATTTAGCAGATGAAATAGGCGAGTGGGGAAAGTACGGAGCTTTTATATTTTTAGGTATGACAAACATTGTATTTATTCTGTATGATGTTGCAGTTTCAAGGCTTAAGGATTTATACATTAAATGGTTCAGAAAGAAAATTTTACAGAAGATTTAAGGTTACGACAAATGAAAAAAAGACTAAATAAAAAAATGATAATTAAGTTTTCTGCGCTTATAGTAATGATTGCTCTTATGATAGGAGTTACGATTGCTATACTGCCGTGGATTAACAGTCTTCAGACACCTGAGGGAAGAGAGAGACTGGAACTTTATATTGAATCTAAAAAGACAGTTGGCACATTTATTTTTATCGGCTTGCAGGCATTTCAGGTAATACTTCCTGTGATACCTCCTATTCAGATAATCGGTGGAGCTTTATTCGGAACATTCTGGGGAAGCGTATATTCTTTTATTGGGTTATATGTCGGAATGGGTATAGTTTATGGTCTTGTAAGGCTAATTGGGTATCCTATTGTTGAAGCTTTTGTAAACAAAAAGGATTTGAAGAGGTTTAAATTTCTCCGTGAGCCGGATAAAGTCGCTTTGATATTCTTTGTTATCTATCTTATTCCGGGTATGCCTAAAGACGCTCTTTCATTTTTAGCTCCTTTGACATCAATGGACAAAAAAACATATTTTCTATATGTTCTTCCTGCACGGCTTCCGCTGGTATTGTTATCAGTAGCGTTCGGGGCGTCGATAAGCGACGGCAACTACAGTCTTGCTGTTATACTTAGCATCATAATGATAGACATAGGAATTATAGGAATAATATTCAGAGAAAAGGTAATAAATCTCTTTGAAAAAAAGGTCGGAACACAAAAGACTTCATTACACAAGAAAGAAATAAAGCACAATCGAAACCTAAAGAAGACCGGCATAATACTTTTGAGCACTTCATTGGTTTTAACCGTATGCGATTTAATTTTTATGGCGACCGATTATTTTGGCAAATGCAGGGTTGAGTTTCTTCAATATCACAATTTAAGCGGGCAGTATCAGAAGATTTATTTTATATCTCATTACGGATTATACTGGTTTATTTCTGTTACTGTTATAGGAATAGCAGCTTGTTTAGCTTCGCTTAAAAAGAGAAAGAATAGTAAAAGCGATAAGAACAGAAGTGATACATTGTAAAAATACAGTATATTATAAAACAACAAAAAATATTAATGTTTAATTTTAGAAATAGTAATTTTACTATTTCTTATTTTTTTCAAAAAAGGGGTTGACAACCGTTTTTTTTGATGTTATAATATATTTCGTCAATTGAACAGGTAACATTCTAATTAGTATGCGGGTGTAGTTCAATGGTAGAATCCCAGCCTTCCAAGCTGGTCGTGTGGGTTCGATTCCCATCACCCGCTCCAATGCACCATCGGGTGCAATTTTTTTGTATGCGCCTTTAGCTCAGTTGGATAGAGCAACTGCCTTCTAAGCAGTAGGTCACTGGTTCGAATCCAGTAAGGCGTGCCATTATTGCTGACACTGCAGTTTCTGTCGTTTTTGCAAGATTGTATTTACTAAAATTTAATATGGTGGGTGTAGCGTAGTTGGTTAACGCGTCAGATTGTGGTCCTGAAGATCGTGGGTTCGAATCCCATCACCCACCCCAGCAACGGTGACGTTGCATCCAGTCCACGCATTTGTAAGTGCGTGGATTTTTTTGTTTATGCTCGCGTTAATAGTTATATCTTATTTGCAAAGTATTTATAGCATGGGTCACCCCTGCCTCACTGCCGTCTTTGGCAAATTAGCTGAAGGTGGTTATTTTTTGAAACGGTGAGCTAATACTTAGAAAAAAGCAACATTGACGCCGGAGCCTGTTCGCGTTTCACATTTTGTGGAACGTGAATTTATATCTTGCTTAAAAATATTAAAAAGCCAGGCACATAGAAATAAAAATCTATGTGTCCTTTTGCATTGTTGGGTGATTGTTGCTAAGTGTACTAAAAAAGTATATACGCTTATTTTTATTATTCCGCTTGATTTAATATGCTAAAATAAGTATAATTAAAAATGGTATAGAAACAATCTTATTGGAAATGAGATGACATATAGCATGAATAATATTCATCTTGAAACATTTATACGCATTGTAGAGGCGGGAAGCTTTAATAAAGCAGCAGAGGAGCTGTATATCACCTCAACTGCTGTTATAAAGCAAATCAACCTTCTGGAAAATGACGTAGGTGTGCAGCTCTTTGAACGGACGCATCGGGGACTTAAATTAACAAAAGCAGGGGAATCACTATATAAAGATGCGAAATATATCATTACATACTGTAATGAGGCTGTGCGTCGTGCAAGAAGTGCTATGATGGAAAAAAATTCAGTTATTCGCATTGGTACGTCTCCTATTACTCCTGCTCAGATATTGACTGATTTGTGGCCGAAAATTCACGAGCATTGTTCAGATATAAGTTTTCAGCTTGTTCCTTTTGAAAACACTCCGGAAAATGCAAAAGAAATACTCAAAAATCTTGGTCGAAATATTGACGTCGTTACAGGCATATTCGATGATACTATGCTTGAAGTAAGACAATGTGCAGGTCTTGAGATCACAAGAGAGCCGCTGTGCTGTGCAGTATCAATATACCATCCGTTGGCTGGTAAAGATAAGCTGACTGTGCAAGATTTATACGGTGAGAATTTATTGCTGATGCATCGTGGATGGAGTTATTATGTAGACAAGCTTAGAGATGAATTGACTGAAAATCATCGAGAGATAAATATTGTAGATTTTGATTTTTACGATATTAGTATTTTCAATCGCTGCGAACAGGAAAAAGACGTTTTGTTAGTTATAAAAAGCTGGGATTGCGTACATCCTATGATGAAGGTCATACCTGTTGAGTGGGAGCATAACATACCGTTTGGTGTGCTGTATTCAAAAACGCCTTCGCCGACAGTAGAGCGATTTCTTATGGCAGTAAAAACTGTAATTGAACAGAAGCAGTTATAACCTATGGTTTAAACTGATGAACTAATAGAGACTTCTTATGAAGTCTCTATTAGTTTATAATGTTATATATAATGATATGATATAGGTGGTATAGAAGTTTGGAAAAAGCTATATTTACGACCCTATGTATGCTTTCTGATTCACAAGGAAATATACTGATGCAGGAACGTTGTGGCACACGATGGGATGGACTGGCTTTTCCTGGAGGTCATGTTGAATGTGGAGAATCATTTACTGATTCTGCAATCCGGGAAGTAAAAGAAGAAACCGGTTTTACTATAGAGAACCCTCAACTCTGCGGCATCAAACAATTTCCTACAGAGGACGGTTGTCGTTATGTAATCATACTATATAAGGCGAATCGGTTTCACGGTGAATTACAGTCTTCGGCAGAGGGTCAGGTATATTGGGTAAAGCGTGAGGAAATAAAGGACTATCATTTAGCAAACGATATGGCGGCTATGCTAGAGTTGTTTGAAGATGATGAAAAAAGTGAATTCTATTATTATGAAGATAACGGTGTTTGGAAGTATAAGATCATTTAGAAAGAGGTGAGAGACAAGTATGAAAAGGGTGATTGCCATAAGTATTACAATAATCATGATATTTACACTCTCATCATGTACGAAACCGAAGGATTCAATTACGTCGGGAACTGTAGAACGCTATAATGCAAGTCAAAGTGGAACAAGCAATTCAGAAAATATTAATCAAAACGATACTAGTGTTACTGAAAATGAACAGACAAATTCCATTCCGCAAGAAATAACTGAGATCCCAGAAAGTTACTATTCTCCTGCAGAGCATGCAGGTACTCTGTTAGAACTGCAATATGATACCTATGAATCGTTCTCTTATGCAGAGCATTCGCAGTTGTTAACAAAGAGAGCCATTGTCTATCTACCTTACGGTTATAATGAAAATACACATTATGATATTTTTTATCTGATGCACGGTGGCTGGAGCAATGAAACGACCACGCTAGGAACGCCGAAAAATCCATCTAAATTAAAAAATGTGGTCGATAATGCTATTGCAAAAGGCGAGTTTGAACCGATTATCATTGTATGCCCGACATATAATAATACAAGTGCCGATGACAGTGCTGACTTTTCACTCGCACTCCGACTTAATATTAACTACCACAATGAACTGTTGAACGATCTTATCCCAGCAGTAGAGAGCAAATACAACACTTATGCTGCAAGTACGTCTAAGGAGGATCTGATTGCGTCTCGTGATCACAGAGGGTTTGGCGGATTTTCTATGGGAAGCGTGGCAACATGGCGGACATTCGAGTATTGCCTTGACTATTTCCGATATTTTCTCCCCATGAGCTGTGGTACATCACTTGACGACGAGAATATTTTTGAAGCAGCAAAAGATCGTGACCCCAGAGATTATTTTGTATGGGTGATGACCGGTACTGATGATTTTGCTTATAGTTATGATGATAACCGTGTGAATAAAATGAGAAGTTGTTCTTACTTTAAAGAAAGTGACAATGAAATGGACGGTAATTTTGCATATAAGGTCAAGAAGGGTTACGATCACGGAGGAATAGCTTCCATGGAATATACTTATAATGGTCTAAGATTTTTCTGGAACAAGAAAGATACAGATACTGACACAAGTACTGATTATACTGCGAATACGAAAGTTGCAGATGTGATAAACAACTCAGTTTTTGACAACTACGGAAGGTTGATTTTTCCGGTTGATACTGACTACTGGAGCGGTGATACGTTGAAAGATCTAAGGCTGACCTGGTATAACTATATTGACCCTAATGAAACAGTAGAGATTGTTAATTACTTTAAATCCCATGCAGAGGCGGGAGACACAATCTTCTACGACATTTATACGGACGAGGACAAAGCTGCTGATCCGGAGAAAGCGGATACGGGATTGTTCTTTTTTAAAGGAAACTCAAACGCAAAGTTTGCAATCTGCAATGCCGGAGGCGGGTTCGCCTATGTGGGAGCGATACATGACAGCTTTCCTCATGCGTTGGAGCTTTCCAAAAAAGGATACAATGCATTTGCACTTATTTACCGACCCGGTTGGAAGACCGCATGTGAGGATTTGGCGAGAGCTATTAGTTTTATTTTCGCTCACGCAGATGAATTAGAGTTAGATACTGACTGTTATTCTCTGTGGGGAGGTTCAGCGGGTGGCAGAATGACTGCATACCTTGGCTCCTA
Organism: uncultured Clostridia bacterium; assembly: GCA_947627045.1. Taxonomy (GTDB): domain Bacteria; phylum Bacillota; class Clostridia; order Oscillospirales; family Ruminococcaceae; genus UMGS1601. The sequence continues at coordinate 1,096 of CANQUM010000029.1, read as the reverse complement.
CGGTCCTGCATATTTCGGCGGTGATGATTTGCCACGACCAGGAACTTGCGTCATTCAGTACACGGGTCACAGCGAGTATAGCAAAAATGATCCGCCAACTTATTCCTGTGTAGGAACAAAAGACGGCATTGCCAGTTGGAGGACAATGAAAGCTAGGTTAAAATCCATGTCCGACTTAGGTATTCCTACAGAATTTCATACTTATAAGGGTTTACCTCATGGCTTTGGACTGGGAACAGGTACAGTGGCGGAAGGTTGGTTTGATGATGCAGTAGCCTTTTGGGAACAACAAATGAGATAGAGAATTCGTTTGATTCTTATGCTCAGGTAATCTTCATCAGATAGCTCAATCTGAGATAGTTTGAGTTATAACTTTTAGTATGAACTGATGAACTAATATATACTAATTAAGAAGTCTTTATTTTTATAATATAAGTGTATAAATAAATTTAGGTTATAAAAATTGAAAGGAGTAATTTCTATGATGTTGCGTAAAAAGCTTACAATACTTTTTCTGATAGTGGCATTGATTTGTCCTATGGTCTTTAGTGCCGGAAGCGTGCAGGCAGCAAGTAAAGTGAGACTGAATAAGACTAAGATCACCTTAGTTGTAGGGCAGAAAAAGAAACTAAAGGTAAAAGGCACTAAAAAGAAAGTAAAGTGGTCATCAAACAAGAAGTCTGTAGTATCAGTATCTAAAAAGGGAGTAATTAAAGCTAAGAAAAAAGGAAAGGCAGTTATTACCGCTCGTGTTGGAAAAAAGAAATTAAAGTGCAAGGTTACAGTTAAGAAGAAAAAATCAGCTTTGTCTAAAACAAGTACAAGTAAAAAATCACAAACAGAAAATACAACCAATGAAGCAGTCGCTGAAAATTCAGAAACGGCAGGCAGTAAAGCCTTAGTAGTTTATTTTTCAGCAACGGGAAATACCAAGTCTGTTGCAGGTTATATCGCTGACGCAGCTAACGCTGATACATTTGAAATAATACCTAAAGAACCATATAGCGATGATGATCTGGATTGGACAAATGAGGAAAGCCGTGTATCACGTGAGCATGACAATACCGATTTGAGAAATGTAGAGCTTACTTCAACT
>CANQUM010000028.1 GCA_947627045.1 uncultured Clostridia bacterium | reverse complement strand
ATTTTAGCATTATCTCCTACCTTGAACGGTCCTAAAACTCTCGCACCCGAACCTACCATAACATTGTTACCCAGAGTCGGATGACGCTTTCCGCTTTCTTTTCCTGTTCCGCCAAGTGTAACGCCCTGATATATCAAACAGTTGTCTCCGATTTCGGCAGTTTCTCCGATAACAACTCCGCTTCCGTGATCAATAAGTAGTCCCTTTCCTATTTTTGCTCCCGGATGAATTTCTATTCCGGTCAAAAATCTTGAAAACTGTGAGATCAATCTTGCTATCAGATAAAATTTTCTTAAATAAAACCAATGCGCAATTCTGTGAAAAATAACCGCATGAAGCCCGGAATATGCCAGCAAAATCTCAAGACTTGTTCTGGCAGCCGGGTCTTTTTCTTTTACCATTCTTATATCCTCTTTGATCTTCTCAAACATAATATACACCCTTCATTCTTTTTCTGATTTAATTCTTATGTCTAAAAAAAATAAAGCCTCCTAAGCAAATAATTGCTAAGGAGGCAGTTTAATCAAACTACGGTTCCACTCCGATTTATAACTCAAGCCTTTAACGCAGGATACGCAGACAGATACTCATAAAGCTAATTTGCTTTAATTTCCCCGCCCAAGCTGGCAGCCGCACTTCACTGTAAACCGCTTATGTGCCTTTCACCTTATACACACTCTCTGAAAAACTTTATTACAGTTACTCTGACTGTTACGCCTTTTAAGTTATTATATTCCAAACTTTTTGATTTGTCAACCACAAAAGTTCAAAATTATGAAAAATAATGCGAAACACTGTTATTTGCTTGAATCAATATACTTCCAATAAGCTGAAAGATATTGAATTCCCGATACAACAGTAAGAAGAACCGCTACCCATATAAGAATTTCATTTACCCATATATTATGAACTCCAATTCCTTCTAACAGCATAATAACCACAATCGCAATCATTGTGAAAGCAGTTTTCAGCTTTCCCCATATACCTGCCGCAACTACAACACCTTCATTAGCAGTAACAAGTCTGACTCCTGATACCATAAATTCCCGTGCAAGAATTAGAATTACCGCAACTGCGTCAATCCACATAGGGCTTCTTGCAAGGAAACAAATAAGTGCCGTAACTACCAATACCTTATCGGCTAACGGATCTAAAAATTTTCCGAATGTTGTAACAAGACCGCGTTTTCTTGCAATTTTACCGTCAAACCAATCTGTTATTGATGCCGCTGCAAAAATAACAAGTCCTATTATAATGAATATATCAACACTTCCTGCATAAACTTTCCCTGAAAGCAGCATAGCCGCAACAAAAAACGGTATCAGTAGCACTCTTAATACTGTTAATTTGTTTGGAAGATTCATAGTGAATGAATTCCTTTCTAAATTATTTATTTATTAAACTATTTTGAAACTCTTTTTGACCGAAGCTCTGTAAAAACCTATTCCCTTTATTATAATTGTTGCCTTGCCTCTCTTTGTGTTGTTCTTATAGCTTATTTTATAATCTGTTCCCGAAATGAGTTTTTTCTTTCCCAGCTTTACAACTACAGACTTCTGCGTTCTTGGTTTTCCGTTGTACTTCAGCTTTTTAATTTTGCTAACCTTGCACTTGCTTATACTCTTTTTGTGCTTCAAGCTAATAATAGCACTGCTGTCTGAATAAATCTTTTTACCGTCGACTACTTTGTACGAGCGGATATAGAAATAGTATTTCTTTACGGCTGCAAGTTTCTTAGTCAAAGAAGTAATACTTCCTCCCTTGACGTTTTTTAAAGTTTTAAATTGTTTTTTATTATTTACCGAATATAATATCTGATACCCGTCAGCATAACTTATTTTTTGCCATACAAGCATAACTTTTCCATTTTTAAGCGACTGCTTTGAAGAAATACTTGTCTTCTTAGGCTTTATAGTAAAATAAACTTTTTGAGAACCTGAATAATTACCTTTTCCCTTGACAGTTACAACGCCCTGACCAATATTTGTAGTTTTTGTATAGGAAACTGTATAATCTTTATCTTTTTTAAGCTTTTTTTCTCCGTCCTTCACAACAATACTTGGTGAAAGCTTTGAACCTGTATAAACTTTATCACCGACATGGAAATATGTAGCGTTTGATATAGACTTTTTTACTATTTTAAACTTTTTCTCTCTTGAACCGTAATAATTCCCCTTGCCGACGCAAGTCAAAGTTGCAGTTCCTACATCTACATTATCTTTACAAACTAATATATAATCTATGCCCTCTTTAAGCTCTATACCTCCGATTTTAATTGTAATTTCAGGAATTATAGCACTTCCGGTATATGTATATTCTTCCTGAGAAAAGGTTACCTGCCCCGACGGCAGGTAAATATCTGCCTGAGGAGTTTTATTCATTGAGAAACTGTTTCCATCGGAAGTTGAAACAATCGCCCCGAGCAAATCAGTTCTGTAAATATCTGCTCCGGCTTTATTAAGTCTTGTAAGTATTGTCTCTGCAGGAAGTCCTGTAGAGTTTACAGAAGTATCCGCAGTTATTACTGCCGCTTTTGGATTAACAGCGTCTATAAATGCCTGCGTTGAGCTTGTATTGGCACCGTGATGTCCTACCTTGTAAACATCGCACTTTATATTCTCACCGCTTGACAATATTTCCTGCTCTTCCTCAGCCTCTGCATCAGCCATAAACAAATATGAAATGCTTCCGTATTCAAGCTTTAGAACAATTGAGTTGTTGTTAGTATTGTCATCAACTAGCTTAAATGGAGCAATGCACTTTACAGTAAGCTTTTTATCTCCAACAGTATCGTTAATCAAAAACTGCCCTGCCATAATCTCTTCAGGTTCGATTCTTTTTTCATCTAAAAGCTCGGTGAACTCAATAAATCTCGGGACAGCGTCTATAGCCTTAGTCATATATATTTTTTCTACTGTGAAAGCATCACTGTTCATAACCTTTATAAGTCCTCCAACATGGTCGTTATGAGGATGTGTGTTTATCATATAATCTATATTGGTTATGCCTTGATTTTTCAAATAATCTACAACAGTTTCACCTGTTCCGTAGTTTCCGCCGTCTATAAGCATAACTTCATTATTCGGCAAATCGACCAAAATTGAATCCGCTTGTCCTACATCAAGGTAGTGTACATTTAATTTTCCATCAGCAGCATATGCACTGTTATCCGAAAAGGCAATCGCTAGTAATGCAAATAATAAAACAGAAAATACAGAAATACAAACTTTTTTATTTTTTAAAACATTCATATGTAGTTACCTTTCCTTTATATTTGTTCTCCAAGTAAATCATAATCCAATATATCACTGACTTTCACTTTAACATATTCACCTAGCGAAAGCCTTTTTTCGCTTGTAAAGAATACCTTTCCGTCAATATCAGGAGCATCCATAAAGCTTCTGCCGAAAAAGCATTCGGCATATCTGTCAAAGCCCTCTACAACTATCTCAAGTTCGCTTCCCAATAAACTCTGATTGAACTCATCAGAAATCCTCATCTGTAAATCATAAATAATCTCGCATCTGTGTTCCTTTATATCCTCGTCGACCTGATCCGGCAGTTCTGCCGCCGCTGTACCCTCTTCCTGTGAGTAAGCAAAGCAGCCGAGCCGTTCAAAACGAGCGTCCCTGACAAACTCGCAAAGCTCTTCAAATTGTTCATCAGTTTCCCCCGGAAAGCCGGTAAGAAGTGTTGTTCTAAGCACAACTCCGGGAATCCTGCTTCTGATCCTTTCTATCAGATCAACAAGATCTTGCTTGTTCCCTTTTCTGTTCATTCGTTTTAAAACTTCACTGTTGCAGTGCTGAACAGGAATATCTAGATATTTCACCAGCTTTTCCTGATTGGCGATCGTATTGATAAGTTCATCAGTGATGCGTTCATGATACATATAAAGCGTTCTTATCCATTTAAGACCGTCAACCTCGCACAGTCTGTTGAGAAGTTCCGCCAGTTTAGGCTCTCCGTAAATGTCCTCACCATAGCGAGTAGTATCCTGTGCAACTACAACAAGCTCGGTAAAGCCCTGAGCAGCAATTTTCTCTGCTTCTTTTACTATTTCATCAATTTCTCTGCTTCTGAATTTTCCTCTAATAGACGGAATAGCACAATATGTACAGCAGTTGTTGCAGCCTTCTGCAATTTTTATAAAAGCAAAGCTGCCGGGCGTCGAAATAATTCTCTTATCATCAAAACAAAGACTTTCCTTACCGCCGTAAGAAGTTATAACCTCACCCTTGCAGACATCTTTGATAATCTCGCATATCCTTTCATTTGAGCCTATGCCGACTACAGCGTCAACCTCCGGTATTTCCTTTAAAACCTCGTCTTTGTATCTCTCTGCCAAACAGCCTGTAATTATTACAGCCTTTATTCTGCCCTCCTGCTTGAGCGTGCAGAACTCCAATATAGTTTCTATTGCCTCTTTCTTAGCAGACTCTATAAATCCGCATGTGTTTATAATAACAACATCCGAAAGCGCAGCGTCCGAAACAAGCTCATACCCGTCTTTTCTCAAAAGGTATAGCATTCTTTCAGCGTCGACCTGATTTTTAGGACAGCCGAGAGACACCATTCCCACTCTAACCATATTAATCATTCCCTATTGAAATAAATCTGCTTTTTATATAAAATCAGTCGTCCGTATCATTCAATACTTCATCTAAGACGGCGTTAATATCATCATACGAATACCCGTATCTGACCAATGCGTTCTTTACCTTCTTAACTCCCTTTTCATCATCAAGATAACGGTAATACTTTTTATTTATAAGCTCAAAAAGTCTTTCATAAACCGTATCCTCATATTCAGACAAGGTTTCATCAATAATTTCCTTTGGTATTCCCTTATTTCTCATTTCAGCAGAGGCTCTGTAATAACCGAACATCTTAACTTCACTATAATGCCTAGCTAAACGCTCTGCATATCTCCTGTCGTCGATTGTTCCCAGCTCTGCCATTCGCTCCATAACCTTATAGCAAACGTCCTCGCTGTAGTTTTTCTCCAGCTTTTCAAAAAGCTCGGTATACGAATAGTCTCTGTAATCAAGCAGATATAAAGCACGTTCCTTTGCCTTTCTGAAATCATTGGAGAAAACAATATCATCAACAGCGTTCTGAGGTATTTCCATACCCTCTTTCAAATGATACTCGCATATAATGTCAAAATGCCAAAAGTATGTTTCATCATTATCAAAGTCGATTTGATAAGTTTTCCCCTTATATTTCTCAAGGCTGATTATCTTCATAGATATGTACCTTTCACTATATCATTACTCAAAGTCAACAGGTGCAAACTCTTCAAAATCATCGTCAGGATCAACAACGATGCTGTTTTCTGCCGCTTTTGCCTTCTCAACGGCTTCAGCAGCCTTTTCAGCGGCTTCCTTTACCTTTGCTGACTTCTTGTTCTTTTTGGAAACCATTACAACGGCGTCCTCATTTTCCTTGATTTTTGCCTCAATCTCATTCATAATCTCAGGATTTGAAAGCAGAAAATCCTTTGAATTATCTCTGCCCTGACCCAGCTTAACGTCGTTATAGCTGAACCAAGCACCGCCTTTCTTGACAATTCCAAGTTCAACGGCAAGGTCTAAAATTTCACCAACACGGGAAATTCCCTGACCGTACATAATATCAAATTCGCACTCTTTAAACGGAGGAGCGACTTTATTCTTAACGACCTTGCACTTTGTTCTGTTTCCGATAACCTCTGCGCCGTTTTTAATCTGTTCTGCACGACGAACTTCTATTCTCACAGATGAATAGAATTTAAGCGCTCTTCCGCCCGGAGTAGTTTCAGGGTTTCCGTAAATAACACCTATCTTCTCACGAACCTGATTTATGAAAATGGCAACGCAGTTTGATTTAGCAATAACAGACGTCAGTTTCCTCATCGCTTGAGACATCAAACGAGCAAGCTGTCCCACGTGAGTATCTCCCATCTCTCCGTCAATTTCAGCTTTTGTAACCATAGCGGCAACCGAGTCAAGCACTATACAGTCTATTGCTCCTGAACGCACTAAAGCTTCAGCAATTTCCAAAGCCTGCTCACCGCTGTCCGGCTGTGAAACAAGCATATTATCAATATCGACTCCCAGCTTTTCTGCATATATAGGGTCAAGAGCGTGTTCAACGTCAATAAATGCAACTTCTCCGCCCAGCTTCTGAGCCTCTGCGGCAATATGAAGTGCTACCGTCGTTTTACCTGAGCTTTCAGGACCGTAGACCTCTACAATTCTTCCTCTCGGCACTCCGCCTATGCCCAGCGCCATATCAAGCGTCATAGAACCTGTTGGAATCGCTTCAACATTCAGCGTTGAATGTTGTCCCAGCTTCATAACCGCTCCCGCACCGTACTGCTTTTCTATCTGTGCAATAGCTGTTTCCAGCGCTTTCTTTTTTTCTTCACTGTTTTTGGGAACCGTTACACTTTTCTTTACATCATTCTTTTTACTTGCCATTGAAAATGCCTCCTAAAAATATATTTAATACGCTTTTATTTTAACATCTCAACTGTCCGACAATACGGACACTAAACAGATCCGTAAGGAGCGGCTGCAACATATATTAACAAAGCCGTATATAAAACCGAAGCCAAAGGAACTGTAATAAAAAACATAGGCTTTCTGATTTTATGGCGAAACGCCAACATTCCGAGCAATCCCCCGAACGCCCCGCCTATAACTGTCAAAGACAGCAAAACAGCTTCAGGCACTCTCCATTTTCGGGTTATGGCTTTATATTTGTCAATACCGAAAAATATAAGCGTTACGATGCTCATAAGAACGATATACAGTATAAAGCTATTAAAATTCACAGATAAAAACTCTCTGACTAATTCAAGCTCGATCATAAACTTCACCTGTTGCAACCCTGTCTGCTCCGCACATATCCTTTATAATTCTTACATTCTTATATCCGGCGTCAGTTAGAATTCGTGAAACTTCAACTCCCTGATCTATACCGATTTCAAAAAACACACGTCCGCCTGAATTTAATTTGTTTATATAAAGCCCTGCAATCTCACGGTAAAAATCAAGACCGTCCTCACCGCCGAAAAGAGCGTCTTTAGGCTCAAACTCGACCTCTCTTTGCAGATTTTCCATATCACTTGAACTCAGATACGGAGGGTTTGATACTATCAAATCAGCCTGAGGAAGCCTGTCAATAACAGCATTATCAAGAACACTGCCTTTGACGATCTCAGCTTTTGAACTATTGAGAGTAACATTTTCTTTTAAATAATCAACAGCAGATTTTGAATTTTCAACCAGAACTATTTTTTTTACAGCTAAATTTTTCTCAAGTGCAAGACCTATACATCCGCTTCCTGAACAAAGGTCAAGTACGGTTATTCCGCAATTGTTTTTATATAATTCAATCGCCGCGTCAACCAGCGTTTCGGTATCCTGTCTGGGAATCAAAACGCCCTTTCCTACCTTTATAGGCAAAGAATAAAATTCCCACTCACCTAAAATATACTGAAGCGGTTCGCCTTTCACCCTGCGCTTTATGAGTGATTCAAAAGCTTTTCTATTTTTTTCATCAGCATAATCGCTCATATCAAAGTACACAGGCTCTTTGCCGAATGTCTTGCAAAAAAGCTCCTTTGTCTCAAAGTAAGCGTTTTCTATTCCAATTTCAGAAAGACTTGCTTTTGCACTCTGAAAAAGCTCATTCAGCGTTACCATCTGTCGTCTTCTGAATCCTTCGGAATACATGGCTTTAATGCGGCAATAGCAACCTCTATAACGTCAAGGTCAGGCTCTCTTGTGGTAAGCCTCTGCAGCCAAAGACCCGGTGCTGATATGATCCTTGTAAAAGTATTGTTATATTTTCCTGCAAGCCTGATTATCTCATAACCTATTCCCACAATTACAGGAAGCAGCGGCAGTTTGCATAAAAGTCTTAAAAATATATTGCTCCACGGAAGTCTGAAAACAGAGAATACAATAATGCTTATAAACAAAACTATAAAGATAAAGCTTGTTCCGCATCTTGGGTGAAATCGTGTATATTTCTTAACGCTTTCAGGAGTTAGCTCGTCTCCTGCCTCATAGCAGGCTATACTTTTGTGTTCTGCACCGTGATACTCATAGGTGCGTCTTATATCCTTCATAAGACCTGTGAGAGCCATATATCCTACAAAAACCATAATCTTTATAACACCCTCGATAAGTGTCTTCACAAAAGAATTCATAGGAATCAATTTACCGATGCCGTTTACAATCAAAGACGGCACCCACATAAATAACAGCAGTGCAATTATGACACCTAAAGCAGTACCTATAGTAGTAACAATAGGCACCAGCTTATCTCCTATTTTTTCCTCAAGCCATATTTCAAACTTCGACTGAGGTTCCTCGTCCTCAAAATCCATAGCCCTGTCAGCAGACTTTGAAAGACACTTATATCCCTCGCTTAGACTGCTAGCCATATTGAATATTCCTCGAATAAACGGAGTCTTTTTATACCATGGTGCATTTTTGCCGTTGTTAGCATCCCATTCTTCTATTTCTATTTCACCGGTGGGAAGTCTTAGAGCCATTGCGGATTTATCGATACCCCGCATCATAATTCCTTCAATAAGCGCCTGACCGCCGATTTTTGATTTGAATTTTTCAGACTTTACCTCATCCTGTGCAATAGATGTATCTAGATTGCTTTCCTCTTTAAAATCATTTTGCAGTTTTTCGTTGCTGTTAAATTGACTTGTCATTTTGTATTTCGTTCCTTTCATCCTCTGATGAGAAAATATTTACATTAACGCTTGAATCCTTTGCTTCCTTTGATGACTGCGAGGCAACTGGAAGTACAATTACAACTGTCGTACCCACGCCCTCTTCGCTGTTTATGTCAAGACTTCCGCCGTGAAGAGCTATAATTTCATTTGCTACAGCCAGCCCGATGCCCGAACCTCGTCTTGTATGATTAGACTTAAAGAATTTTGTTTTGACCTTTGGAAGATCCTCTTTGCTTATTCCAATTCCTGTATCGGAGATAGATATAACAACTCCCCTCTCGTCCTCAAAAGCCTCGATCGAAACAGTATCTCCCTCGTCGGAATACTTTATAGCGTTATCTACTATATTTATAAATACCTGTCTTAATCTGTTTTTATCTCCGTATATAAACGGAAGCATCTCAGGCTCGTAATAATTAAGAGTTATATTAAGCGCTCTCGCTCTTTCCTTGTATATCAAAACAGTTTCGCCCAGCTCTGCAAGAATATCAATTATATCTTTGCTTAGCTGGAGCCTTCCGTCCTGAATTCTTGAAAAATCAAGAAGCTCCTCAACCATCTGCGAAAGTCTTTCGGTTTCACTTGTTATAACTCTCATTCCCTTTAAAAAGGTTTCCCTGTCGTCAATTGTTTCCATAGTTTCGCTCCAGCCCTTTATGGCGGTTAGCGGAGTTCTAAGCTCGTGAGATACTTGAGAAATAAACTCATTCTTTATCTTCTCAGCGTTTGAAAGCTCATCAGCCATATAGTTTACGCTTCGGCACAATTCGGCAAGCTCATCATCGCCTTTAAACTTTATTCTCTTTGTAAAATCGCCTGTTGCAAACTGCTTGGCAGTCTCTGTTATCTCGCTAATCGGAGAAACAATACTTCTAACAAACGAAATTCCGGACAGGAAAATAAGAATCACTATTCCTATTATTACAAAGGTAATCACCGCAAAGATAAAATACATCTGAATGTTTACGTTGCTCAAAGAGGTTACCATTCTCATAGCGGAATACTCACTTCCGCTTTTTCCTATCATAACAGTATACGACATAACTCTTTCGCCTGTCGAGCCAAGTTTAAAGGTTTTATAAAGTGAATCTGCGTTTGAGCTTTTAGCCTCTTCATAATCAGAAAGAGCCACATCTGATTCAGAAGAAAATCCGGAGGAACTTACGATAACACGTCCTGCATTATTCACTGCCATAAGCTCAATTCTGTCCTTATCATCGAAGGTCTCAACAAGATTTCTTACCTCCGAGTTGTAGTTTATGTCATTGTTTTCAGAGTACCTTGTAACAGCAGAAGTGATAATATTCATTTTGCTTGCAAGATACTGTCTTATCGAAGAATGATAATAGTTTCTGACAAAAAGCAGCGCTCCGACTTCTACGATCAAAAGGATAATAACCATCAAGCCGAAGCTGTTAATGAGCCAGCGTTTAGTTATGCCCTTTTTAAATCTCATCTTCAACTATTATCGCTCCCTTCTTTTAAAAATCAGTATTCTGTCTTTCTAAAATCAATTAGAGACCCATTTATACCCAAATCCCCAAATAGTCTGGATATACTTAGGATTTGACGGCTCTTCTTCAATTTTCATTCTGATTCTTCTGATATTAACGTCTACTATCTTATCGTCTCCGTAATAACTGTCTCCCCAAATGTGATTGAGAATACTTGTCCTGTCAAGCGCAGTATTCTGATTATTGAAAAAATACTCCATTATCTGATACTCAACCTGAGTGAGATCAACAGGATTTCCGTTTTTATAAACTGTCCTGCTTTTCGGATTTATGGTAAACGGTCCTGACTTAATAGTTGGTGAGCTGTCAGTTTTCAAATGGCTGTTATCCACCCTTCTGCAAACTGCATCAACTCTTGCTATAAGCTCAGAAATAGAAAATGGCTTTGTTATATAGTCATCGGCACCCATCATAAGCGAAGATACCTTGTCCATCTCCTGGCTCTTAGCAGAAAGCATTATAATTCCCATAGCACTCGACTTTGCTCTCAGCTTTTTGCAAACCTCAAAGCCGTCAATTCCGGGAAGCATAATATCCAAAAGTGCAACGTCAAAAAAATCTCCGTTTTCGTCAAATGCCTTTAATGCGTCCTCTCCGCTGGCAACATCGGTAACATCATACCCTACTCTTGCCAAATTCAAAACTATAACTTCACGGATAGAGTCCTCGTCCTCACAAACAAGAATTTTTCTCATATTGATCCTCCATTCCTGTGCAATAACTGCACAGTTTTCCTTTTTCGGATAATTATTTATCAATCCGTTAAAAACAGATTATTTTTAACAATATCAAAATCTATACCAAGTTTGTCATCAGAATTACCTATCTTTGCAATATAAGCAATTTGATCGCTGACGCTAACAGCTTTATAGCCTTTGTTGATGTACTCATTAATTTCACTGCTGTCAACAATATTAATCCTTAAAAGCTCTGTATTGCTATTAATAAGGTTTTTACTGTATTTATAAAACACAGCCTCTCCCGATGTCTCATCAATTTTGACTGTAACCTTGTTTTTCCAATTTTTAGGAAATACAAAAGCATATCCATCTGAAATCTTATAATATCCTGTATATTTGTTCATAAGAGAATAGCTGTCCTTATATACCTTCCACGTTGTAAGATACTGCTTGTTATTATCCGAATCGTTATACTCTTCATATCCCGGAGCCGCTTGCGTTTCAGGAATTTCAACAACAGAATCGCCGTCAATATCAGAACTCAGATACTGAGATGGTCTTGAAGTTTGCTTCATAAGTTTATTTGAAAATGTAACCATAGGATTCTGCAGTTTTTCGTAGCTATAAGAAACGACCTCTGTCTGAATCACTCCCGTAGACTTTGTTGCGTCCACAAACAAAGCCGAGCTTCCGTCTGCAGTTTTACCTATAGCCGAAGAAACATATGCGCTCGTACCGCTCGTCATTGCAATACTGTCAACAGAAACGATTTTCCCGCTTTCAGAACGCAGCAATGACGCAGTTGATTTTCCTGTGTCATTGTCAGTTGACACTGTTATTATATCGTTATGTCCGTCGCCTGCCAAATCTATAATGTGCATTATTGAATATTTATCTGTGTATATACTGCTCATCTGACCTTCGTTATAGCTGTATATCTGAAACTGTTTTTCCTCGAGATTTAACGTAGAATACCCTATTATAATGCTCGGCTTATCATCATGCCCGAGATTATTTATATTTATCTGGTCAACAACAGGTCCTGCTCCGGGAAATTCATAAACAGCCTTCCAATCGCCGTTTGAATTCTGATCCAAAATCTCTACCATTACAGTACCCGTATCATTTTCGGGGTCATTGTACTGAAAAAATACTATTGCTTCCTCAGTAGGCTCACTGTCGATATTTTCAACAACAAACGCCGAACGATTGCCTCCGCTTTTCGGATATTTAAGCGAAATATCATTTCCGACATGCTGAATAAGCGCCTGATGGATTTCAGACTGCTCCTCTGTGAGCTTCGGCGCAGAAAGCATACCCTCAATTCCGCTTTGCCCAATTGAACATCCGCACAAACCGGAAATCATTAGAAAAGAAATAATCATAACAGAAAGTCTTTTCATTAGGTCATACCTCCTTTGCCAAAATTTATGTAAATATTTTTATGTTTCGGTCGCTTACCTATATATAGAATTATTTTGCCGTCTTGCCAATATTTCTTTCACTAATAGGTATGTACTCCTTTGATTTCAGCACAGATTTATAAGCAGGTCTTATAATACGTCTGCCAGTAACAAGTTCTTCAAACCTGTGTGCACACCAGCCTGCCATTCTTGAAACCGCAAACAGCGGAGTGAACAAATCTTGAGGAATACCCAGCATCTGATATACCAATCCGGAATACATATCTACATTTGCACAAATATCCTTGCTACGTCCAGTCTCACGCAGAATTTCAGGTGCAAGCCGTTCAACCGTTTCTAGAAGCTTAAACTTGCTTTCAAATTCCGTACCCTGAGCGAGCTTTTTTGCATTCGCTTTAAGAATTACAGCTCTCGGGTCGCTTTTTGTATAAACAGCATGACCCATACCGTATATAAGACCGGAATTATCATTAGCTTCTTTTCTTACGATTTTTCTCAGAAAATCTGCAACCTCTCCTTCGTCGTCCCAGTTGGACACGTTTTCCTCAATGCACTTCTGCATTTCAAGCACCTTAGCATTAGCACCGCCGTGCTTGGGGCCTTTCAAAGAGCCAATAGCCGCAGCATACGCCGAATAAGGGTCAGTTCCTGAAGATGTCAAGACCCTGCAGCTAAAGGTTGAGTTATTACCTCCGCCATGCTCTGCGTGGATCATAAGCATAAGGTCTAAAAGCATAGCTTCCTCGTGAGTATACTTCCTGTCAGGACGCAGCGTTGAAAGAATAGTCTCAGACGTTGAAAGCCCGTGGATTAACGGGTGCATTATCATTGTTTTTCCGAAAAAGCTCCTCTGCTGAACCTGATACGCAGATACCATTATGCTGGGCAGCTTCGATATTATTGAAATCGCTGTTGAAAGCTCATGGTTTGGCGACATATCCTCCGGATCGTCATCATATGAATACAGTGCAAGAATTGATCTCGCCATTTTATTCATAATATTTTTGGACGGAGCCTTTAAAATCATATCTTCAAAGAACGCATTGGGAAGTTCTTTATTAGCATCAAGCAATTTCAAAAATGCTTTTAATTCATTGTTTGTAGGAAGTGAACCGAACAAAAGTAAAAATACTACTTCTTCATATCCAAATCTGTTCTCTTTTACCGCGTTTTCTACTATATCATTTATGCTGTAGCCTCTGAAAAACAGCTTTCCGTCTACCGGCTCTTTTTCACCCTCATTGACTACATAACCGTGTACATTGCATATATTTGTAACTCCTGCCATTACTCCAGTTCCGTCAGGATTTCTAAGACCCCTTTTTACTCCGAACTGATCATAATACTTTGGATCAATTGCATTATTCTTTATAAACTGTTTTTTCAATGCTTCTTTAGGTGTTTTTACGTTTCTTTCTGACACTGTTCTCACTCCTTTTTACACCCTTAATTTATTCTTATCTATTTTAATATTTTGAATTTTATTATACTATATTTTCAAGAATTAGTCAAGTCGGAGAAAACTTGACTATGCCAATTCGCAATAATATACATAAAATAAAACCGCCGAGTTTTTAACCCCCAACGGCTTTTTTATACAATTATTATATTATTTTACTTTGATCTTTTTAATCGTACTCAATTTGCTGAAAATCTTTACTTCCCTACCCTTTTTAGTTCTGTAAGAAGCATATGACCTTACTTTTAAATAATAAGTTTTTTTCTTCTTTATCTTTTTGCTATTGATGTTCAAGCTGTTTGTCTTAAGATTTTTCTTAAAAATAGTCTTCTTAAAATTCTTATCTTTTGATACCTCAACCTTATAGCCCCATGCCTTCTTTACATTTTTCCATGACGCCTGAATGTTTTTTGACTTGCTTTTCACATAAATTTTTTTGATCTTAGAATTTTGCATAGCCTTATTTGCTGACTTTTTGTCCTTTGCAACTGCTTTTGCAGTACGAATTGAGGAAATAGGCTTAATTGTTTTTTTACTTCCTGCTTTTGCATATTTTGCCTTTACCCAAAATTTATGATCTCCTTTAGCTTTTGTCATATTCCCATGCGAATCATAAGTAGCCTTAATCCAAAAAATTGAATCTTGGTCTTTAGAGACGTTGTATGTTGCATATCCCTTTGAGTTGTAAGAAAACTTCTCCCAGTTACCTATACAGTCTTCAAAATAAGTCATATTGCCTTTATCATCATAAAGATATTTTTCCCAAGAATCGTCCAATTCAACTTGATATGTAATATTTCCCTGTTCATTATAAGACGACTTGCACCGATAATCATAATTATCTTTTGTAAATGCTGTTTTCACATTCCCATTATCATAATAAGTATAATCTGTGGTGGATATATAACCGCTTTCATATTCACTATATATCTTATTACCATGTGAATCATATCTGTACTTTTTCCATCCATTCTCTTCTGACTCTGCAAAATATCCATTTGAATAAATCTCATTTTCGTTTTCATCATAGATACTTTCTGACCATTCATTATAGTTATTTTTGTAATACAGCGTCTTTATTTTCCCGTTGGTATAATATGTATACTTCCAAGTTTCCAAAGAACCATCGCTGCTTTTTTCCAATATAATATTACCCTGAGCATCATATTTAGTCTTTACCCAAAAGCCTTTGCTTGTTTCATAATACTCAGTCTTCTTTTCGCCGTTGCTGTAATAAGTATATTTGTGGTATTCTGAATTACCTTTATTATCCTCTTTGTATATCTCATTTCCCTTTGAGTCATAAGTATACTTTTGCCAACCGCTACTATCCTCGTAATATGTACAAACATATCCTTCTACAGGAATTCCAACATCTCCTATGATATACCCCGAATATGCTGACGAAGGTAAAACGCCAACTAAATTTAAAGCCATAATTGACGTCATAAGCATTGAAAAAATCTTTTTCATTAATACACCCCCTAATCCTTAATATTATAATATTTAATATAACTGCTTGTCAATGAAAAACTTCTATTAATTTAAAATCATATGTTTATGACCGCACGCATATTATATAAAAAACGGACAAGACATCTACAAAAGATCAAGGAGAAAAACAATGAACAAAACTTTTCAAACGCTATTTATATTCGCAGTATGCCTAATGCTTATACCATCGTTCATATTGCTTGATGAAGGAATAACCAAGCTGTTTGAAAACAGCGAAAAAGAAACTCTTCTTTCAAATGACTGCAAAGAGGTTACGATACTTAATAATGAAACAAAGGACATTGCAGTTATGGATATTAAGGACTATCTCATATGGAATGTTATAGCCCAGATACCCGGAACCTTTGAAAAGGAAGCTTTAAAAGCACAAGTTGTATTGTCCCACACATTTATAATGAACCGTTACATAAGTGAAAAGGAAAAACCGACAAAATCGCTTCTCGGGGCAATAATAAGCACAGACGATACTACATATCCAAAAAGTTTCACAACTGATGAGGCAAAAGAATATTACGGTGATAAATATGAAACCGCCTTGAAAAATGTAACCGCCGCAGTTGAAGAAGTTTTAAACGAAATATGTGTTTATGACAACCAACCAATAGTAGTCGCCTATCACACAATCTCATGCGGAAAAACAGAAAGCTCAAAGGACATATGGAATGAAGACATTCCATATCTTATATCTGTAAACAGCACTTCAGATGAAAAAGCACAGGGTTTTGCCAAAACTACGACGGTATCAGCAAAGGATTTCAAAGAAAATGCCGAGAAAACATTTTCAATTACACTTTCCGACAACAGCGAAGAATGGATAAAGGTTTTGAACAAAACAGAAAACGGAACTCCTCTTACCATTTCACTTGGGGGAAAAGAAATACAAGCAAGCGAGCTTTGCACATTGCTTGATCTTCCTTCTCAGCATTTTGAAACAGAGATAAAAGACGGAAATATCAACTTTAAAACCAAAGGTCTTGGCCATCTGGTGGGAATGAGCCAATTCGGTGCAAATTCTATGGCTAAAGACGGCAAAACCTACAAAGAAATTCTTAAATACTATTTTCCCAAAACAGAAATTTTAACTCTTAAACAAAAAAGCTGAACCGCTCTAATATGAACGATTCAGCATATAGTTTTTATATTTTATCAGATTTATGACAAAAAGATTTATAGAAGTCTAAATGAAAAATAAAGTAAATCAATTTGCAATAAAATTTACATCATATTAACTGTAACCTTTGAAGGCACTGCGGCTTTAACTAACTTTCTTACAGGATCATTCATTACATTTATAACCGCACCGGACTTGATGCTGTTAAATGCGTTTGATTTAATCTCCTTTAAAACAGTTGAAGCTATATTAACCGTCTTTAATTTTGAACAGTATCTAAATGCTCCCTTACGGATTATTGTAACATTTGGTTTTATTCTTACCTTAGTGAGATTTTTACACTGCCAGAATGAATGCTTGCCAACATCTGTTACGCTTTTAGAGATAATAACCTTCTTAATTCCGTTTTCTCCTTTAAAAGCTGAAGTTCCCACCTTAGTTACATTGTATACCACACCGTTATAAGTTACAGTATTCTTAACTTGAACTGTCGATAAAGATACATTTTTAGCAAATCCCTTTAATGAAACAGTGTTAGCTCCTGTAACCATATACATATAATTTCCTACAGTGAATTTTGTTCCTACAGCAAGTGAGTTAGCAAGCTTCTGAGGTTCAGGTGTCGTATTTGTAGGTGTGGTTGTAGGTGTAGTCTGTACAGAGCTGTTTGATGACGAATCTGAAGATGAATTTGAAGTTGAATTTGATGAGTTATTTGATGATTCATCCGATGTTGACGTTGAAGATGATTCTGATGAGTTGTCTGATGATTCATCCGATGTTGACGTTGATGATGATTCTGATGATCCGTCTGACGAGCTATCGCCCTCAGTTACAGTTGATGAAGTGGTACTAGATTCACTTTCATCGCCATTTACAGCAAATACTGCTGTTGAAATTGCAGTTGCAAAAAACACTGCTGATAAGACAATTGCTAAGATCTTGTTTGTCAGTTTTCTTTCTTTTGTTTTTCTCATAGTAATCCTCCATTCTACGACTATATGTACATATTATGTGTTTTTTTATAATATATACAATTAATTTGGGTTTTATATAATTTTCTTGCAAAACCATTTTTTATTATAAAAGCTAATAGTGTACAGATTGTGAAAATAATGTGAAAAGAAGTAGTATAATGTAACATTTCAGCAATTAATCAATATCTTCATTTGTATCTGCTTTCAAAAGATATATGTCAATGGGCGAATATGTTCCCTTAAAATAATCGGTATTAGGCACATTGACCTCATTCACATCAATATCATCAGCACACGGAAGCTTTAACGTAAAGCTTGTACCGCTTGTATCTGTTTGAAATGAAATAGCCCCGCCGAACTTATCAACAAATTTTTTTACAATAGAAAGTCCCAGAGACTCACGCTGACCCGACTTATTTACATTAGAAAAAGGCTCAAAAATTTTATACGCTCTTTCATTCGGAATTCCTATACCGTTATCCGTTACAGTAAAGCAAGCGTAATTATCAACCCTCTTAAACTCAACAAAAATCATTTTCTTATCTGAAAGATTATATTTTATTCCGTTTGAAATAAGGTTCATAGCGGCTACCATAAATCTCGAATAATCAAGTTTAAGATAAATGTCATCCTGAATCTCATAACTAATTTTAACGCTCATTTTTCTTGCAGAATGTTCTACGAAATGTATAAGGTCGGTTACAAATTCAGAAGCGTTTGCCAAAATAACATTGAAATCATTTGCACCGTAAATGAATATCTCTTCAAAGTTTGCACAGCTTGACAACGCATTATTAAGTATATTATTAATATTGGCATTTTTATCAATCAAATCGTATTCTTCTAAATCCTCTAATCGCTGATCTATAAGACCTGTGTTGAAAACAACTTCGCTTGCGGTGTTTCTGAGCATTCTTAGAAACTTCTTGAGTACTACCGTAAAAGGCGAATTTATATGCTTTTCTATTTCCTCAAAAAGTCTGTGAAATGTCATCACATAACCTTCTATATTTTCGCTGTTCTCATCGTCAAAAACAGGCAGCACATTAACAGACGATACAAATTGCTCTGTATCGTATTTCAAGACCTTTTCAGTCTTTATCGGGAATTCGGCAATTAAATCATAATCCTGATCTGTGTAACCAAAATGCTGCTCATCTGAGGCATTTAAGAAATCCGTTCTTTTCAACATTTTGGGCATAGTTGAATCATTTGTCCACAGAACATTCAATTTCCCGTCGACAATTGCAACCTTCTCAGATGATGCCGAAAATAAGTTTATTAAAATTTTCAGTTTTCTAATCTCCATAATATACCCTTAACACTCATTATCCAAAATTATATTCCTACTAAAATTATCCATTTTATAGCTAATTTGTCAAAATATAATATATTATATCACATATACTCGAAAAATGCTATAGAAAAAAGAAAAAAGTGAAATTATATTGTCTGCTATATTTTTGCGTTTCTTTTTTATTATACTGCACCAAAAAAAGAACCTATACATTTCTGTGTAGGTTCTCTTTTTAATATAGTTTGTATTGATTATTTTACTTTGACTTTTACAGTTTTACTCCACTTGCCGTAACTTGTATTGCCGTTTACAGTCTTATATGCTCTGACCTTAACAAAATACTTTTTCTTTTTTAGTTTCTTTAATGTAATTTTCCTTTTACTTGTAAACTTATATTTTGCTTTCTTAAAGTTCTTATTTGTCGCCCATTTTACTTGATAGCCTTTTGCACCGCTTACTTTAGCCCATGAGATTTTAGCTGTTCTCTTTAAACTTTTTTTAACAGCAACCCTGTTAACTTTTGTCGGCTTTTTAGATGCCGTTGATGACTTGCCATTTGAGGACCGCTTTATTGATGTATTCGAATTATTTGTTTGCTTTGCAGTGGCTTTGGGCAAACTAGGTTTTTTATCAGATATAGAAAATGTATAATTTCCTGTTCCCCATTCTTTACTAACACAGAAATAATATGTGCCTTTTAATAAGTCAACACTATCTGATATAATACTTTGACCAGTAGTGCCATTTGCTTCTACATACGAATGGTACCAAACTCCATCTCCAACATCATTATATATACAATAATTAACTTCATCTATTTGTGCTATTGCATTAATATAAAGCCTTCCTGAGCTATTAATTGAAAATTTATAAAAATCAACAGAATCATTGGTAGCTATTTGTCCATTATATTTTGTATTTAAATCAATTTTATTTGCAGTAGCCAAAGTATTATTTGTAATATCGCTTGTTTCAGTAAAACTCTCATTTGCAGTTGTAAACGATAATATAAAATTAAAATTACCTGTTCCCCATTCTTTACTAACACAGAAATAATATGTACCTTTTAACAAATCAACACTATCAGAAATGGTGCTTTGACCAGTAGTGCCATTTGCTTCTACATACGAATGGTACCAAACTCCATCTCCAACATCATTATATATACAATA
>CANQUM010000027.1 GCA_947627045.1 uncultured Clostridia bacterium | reverse complement strand
CTATGCAAATATTCTCAGGAGCTTACCTCAACGGGAGATGTTATTCAGACGGTTGCCTCGAACCCCAACGCAATCGGTTACGCATCGCTTGCATCCGTAAAAGATACAGTAAAAGCAGTTGATGTAGAGGGCGTTACGCCTACAACAGAAACTATCCAAAACGGTGAGTATAAAATTCAACGTAATTTTGTATTCGTAACAAAGAAAAATGCAGAGCTTTCCACACCTGCAAAAGCATTCTTTGACTTTGTAACTTCCGGCTCAGCAGATGATTTGATCATAAAAGCAGGTGCAGTACCCGTAGCAAGATAAGGAGAGCCTGCAAATGAGTAAAATTAAAAAAACAGCAAGGATAATTGAAAAATCGACAAACATCATTTTCACATTCTGCGGATTTCTAGCTGTTGCTTTTGTAATTCTCATTACCGGATTTCTTTGCGTGTCAGGTATACCTGCCATCAGAGAGATTGGAATATTCGACTTCTTATGCGGGACGGACTGGTCACCGACCTCCGCATCTTCGTCTTACGGTATTTTACCTTTTATCCTAACGTCGGTCTACGGAACATTCGGAGCGATTCTTATTGGTGTGCCGCTGGGACTTATGTGTGCAATCTTTATAGCAAAGTCAGCAAACGAAAAAATAGCTAAAATCGTTAGTAGCTGTGTTGATTTGCTTTCGGGAATACCGTCCGTTGTTTACGGTCTTGTAGGTATGATAATCATTGTTCCTATGGTGCGTGAGGTCTTTAATTTGTCCGACGGAGCAAATTTATTTTCGGCAATAATTGTACTTACTATTATGATACTGCCGTCTGTCATATCTGTATCGGAAACAGCAATCAGATCAGTTCCAAAGGAATATAAAGAAGCGTCTCTTGCACTCGGAGCAACTAAAACAGAAACAATTTTTAAGGTTATTGTTCCGGCAGCAAAAAGCGGAATACTTACAGCAGTTGTTCTTGGCATTGGCAGAAGCGTGGGCGAAGCAATGGCAGTTATGATGGTATCAGGTAATGTGGCAAATATGCCCGGACTTTTCAAAAGTGTACGCTTCCTTACAACAGCAGTTGCAAGTGAAATGTCATATTCTTCAGGATTGCAGAGAAAAGCTCTTTTCTCTATTGCATTGGTACTGTTTGTGTTTATATTGATTATTAACCTTGTATTAAATTTAATTGTAAAGAGAGATAAGGAGTGATCTTTCGTGCAGGATAAAATATCACTTGGCAGAAAAATCAAAAGTGCGGTATTAAATATATTGATGTATTTATCGGCAGGAACGATAGCCTTGATTCTTCTTGGAATGATCGGTTATATCTTATACAGAGGTCTGCCGCATATAAGCCTTGATTTTTTGACGCAAAAGCCGAGCCTTGTCCGTGAAACTGTCGGAATACTGCCGAATATACTAAACACTCTTTACATTATTTTGATAACGCTTGTAATTGTACTTCCCATTGGAGTTGGCGCTGCCATTTACTTAAATGAATATGCCAAGAACAAAAGAATTGTCCGTATTATTGAGCTTGCAACAGAAACACTTTCGGGTATTCCGTCAATTATTTACGGTTTGGTTGGTATGCTAATATTTGTGCAGTTCTGCTCTCTTGGCACATCACTTCTTGCCGGAAGTCTTACACTTGTTATTATGACACTTCCTACAATCATTAGAACAACGCAAGAGAGCTTAAAAACGGTTCCAAACGGATACCGTGAGGGTTCTCTAGCACTCGGTGCCGGAAAATGGTATATGATACGCACGGTTGTATTGCCGTCTGCCATTGACGGGATCGTTACAGGCTGTATTTTGTCAATAGGCAGAATTGTAGGCGAAAGTGCGGCACTTTTGTTTACGGCAGGTATGGCAAACGAAGTTTACGGACTCTTAGACGCTGTGAAATCCGGTAATGCCGGTTCAACACTTACCGTAGCTCTTTATATGTACGCAAAAGAGCGGGGCGAATTTGAAATTGCGTTTGGAGTTGCGGCAATACTTCTTTTACTAACCTTTATCATCAATTTGAGTTCTAAACTGGCTGCGAAAAAGCTAAAAGCGAAAGGAGCAAAATAATGGAAATTATTCGTGCTGAAAATTTGAATTTGTGGTACACAGCCAACCACGCACTAAAAAACATCAACATAGAACTTTCCGAAAGACAAATTACTGCGTTGATAGGACCTTCTGGGTGCGGCAAATCCACTTTTTTGAAAACGCTTAACCGTATGAATGATTTAGTCGAGGGTTGCAAAATAGAGGGGAAAATAACCATTGATGGAACTGATATTTACAAAGATATTGACGTAAGCATTTTGAGAAAAAAGGTCGGTATGGTTTTTCAAAAGCCAAATCCCTTTCCTATGAGCATTTACGATAATGTTGCATACGGTCCCCGTATTCACGGAATAAGAAGAGGAGTACAGCTTGATGAAATCGTTGAGCGTTCCCTTAGACAAGCGGCGATTTGGGACGAATGTAAAGATCGTCTTAAAAAGAGTGCACTCGGACTAAGCGGAGGTCAGCAGCAAAGGCTTTGCATTGCAAGAGCTTTAGCAGTAGAGCCGGAAATTCTTCTTATGGACGAGCCGACAAGTGCACTTGACCCTATTTCCACATCAAAAATCGAAGATTTAGCAGTGGAACTAAAAGAAAAATATACAATCGTTATGGTAACTCACAATATGCAGCAAGCGGCGAGAATTGCAGATAAAACTGCTTTTTTCCTGCTTGGCGAGATGATAGAATTTGACGAAACTGAAAAAATGTTCTCTGCACCGCAGAATAAGAGAACAGAAGATTATATTACAGGAAGGTTCGGTTAATATGAGAAACAGATTTAACAAACAGCTACACGCATTAAATAATGAACTTATTACAATGGGCGCCTTATGCGAAGAAGCCATTTCCTCCGCCGCTAAACTTCTTATTGATAACGATGTGAAAATGAAAGAAAATGTTTTAGACGCTGACAGGCAGATAGACAAAAAAGAACGGGATATTGAAAACCTTTGTATGAAACTTTTAATGCAGCAACAGCCTGTTGCAAGTGATTTAAGGACAGTATCCTCTGCCCTTAAAATGATTTCTGATATGGAACGTATCGGAGATCAGGCGTTAGATATTTCCGAAATAGCGGAATACGCCTGCGGCAGCGGTATGCAAAGCGAAATCCATATTGCAGATATGGCAAGAGCGACCATTCAAATGGTGACGGACAGCATTGACTCTTTTATAAAAAAAGATACGGAACTTGCACATAAAGTTATTTTACAAGATAATACGGTAGATGATTTATTTGACAAAATGAAAGGTGAGCTTATTCTTACCACTCGCAGCAGCACTTCAAATGCTGAGGCGTTAATTGACCTTTTAATGATTGCAAAGTATTTTGAGCGAATTGGAGATCACGCTGAAAACATTGCAGAGTGGGTCATATACTCAATAACAGGAAAACACGCAAAAGACGGTAAAGGTTAATTAATTGAATATAAGAGCGTTTTGTGATAAAATATATTTAGGGAATTTCTAATCAAATGCGGCTGTATGTCTTGTGATTTATTCAGATATTCCCTAACCTTGTTTCGTAGGTGAAAGTGATGATTTATTTTATAGAAGATGACGCCAATATTCGCAAGCTCGTATGTTACGCTCTTGAAAAAGAGGGCTACGCAGTAAAAGGCTATGGCTTGCCGAGTGAATTTTGGCAAGGTCTAAAAAGTGAAAAGCCGGAACTTATTTTGCTTGATATAATGCTCCCCGAAGAAGACGGGCTGTCAATTTTAGAAAAGCTTCAAGCTGACGAAAACACGAAAAACATCCCTGTTGTAATGATTACTGCAAGAGACAGCGAATTTGATAAAGTAACCGGACTTGATATGGGTGCAGATGATTATATAGCAAAGCCTTTTGGAATGACAGAGCTTATATCACGTGTTCGGGCGATTCTGCGCAGATACGAAAAAACAAATCCGTCTAAAGAATTTAAAATCAGGGATCTGTACGTAAATCCGGGAAAGCATATTATAAAGGTTTGCGGAAAAGATATTACGCTCTCTTTCAAAGAGTATTCTCTTTTAATAGCACTTTTAGAAGCTGATGGTAATGTTGTTTCAAGAGATACTCTGCTTAGAAGTGTATGGGGCGAATTTTATGACGAGTCAAGAACGCTTGATGTTCATATCAGAAAACTCCGTGTAAAACTCGGAACAGCTGGCGAACTGATTAAGACCGTTAAAAATATAGGGTATAAACTTGGAGGAGACATTTATGAATAAAAAAATATTCCGTGCAAGTTTTATAACCTCGCTTTTTGTTCTGCTGATAAGTTTTGTTTTAATACTCGGTGCATTGTTTGATTACTTTGAGGGACAAATAATGCGAGAACTTCAAAGCGAAGCAAATTACATATCGTATGCACTTCAAAATGAGGGTGTCTCATATATAGACAACCTAAAAAGCGGAAAACAAAGAATAACATTAGTGTCAGCGAAAGGCGTTGTATTAGCCGACACGACCGCCAATAAAAATGAATTGGAAAATCATGCTGACAGAAAAGAGATAAAAGACGCTCTCAAAAACGGCAGCGGCACCAGCACGAGATATTCCGATACTTTAATGCAGAAAACCTTGTATTATGCACAAAGGCTTGATGACGGAACGGTGCTCCGTATTTCTACAACACAAAATTCTATCATAGTCATATTGCTTGGATTTTTACAGCCGCTTATCTTTATCATAATTATTGCACTTTGCATTTCTCTTTTCCTGTCACACAGAGTATCAAAAGCGATTATTAAGCCAATCAACACTCTGGATCTGGAAAATCCGGCAAGCAATGAAACCTATGAAGAATTGACGCCGCTTCTCAAAAAACTCTCAGCTCAAAAGCAGACTATTGACAGACAGATCAAGGAAGCAGAGCAAAAACAAGAGGAATTTAGGCTCATAACCGAAAATATGAGCGAAGGACTATTGATTATTGATAAAGATTTGAATGTTCTTTCTCATAATCAGGCGGCAGCCAGATTACTTGAGGCAGAAGATATAAAAGGCGGCAGTGTCCTTAACTTTAACCGCAGTAAAGGTTTTAGGAATGCAATAGATACTGCTCTGTTAGATACACGTGCTGAAAATCATATTACACACAATGAAAACACCTATAACCTAATTGCAAATCCCGTTTATGAAAACGATAAAATAATCGGTGCTGTTATGGTTATCATAGATATTACCGAAAGCGTAAAACGTGAACAGCTTCGCCGAGAATTTACATCAAATGTTTCGCACGAATTAAAAACGCCGCTCACCTCTATTTCAGGCTTTGCTGAAATGATGAAATCAGGCGATACGCCAAACGAAACGATTGTTGACTTCTCAGCTTCCATTTACGATGAAGCACAAAGGCTTATTACTCTTGTCAGCGATATTATAAAGCTGTCCGAGCTTGACGAGAGCAACACCCCGTTTGATAAAGAGAATGTTGACATATATAATCTTTCAGCAGAAATTATAAGCAGATTGAAACCAATTGCCGACAAATATAATATCTCTTTGAATATAATAGGCGATACGGCAACCGTCTATGGTACTAGAAAAATCCTTGATGAAATGATATATAACCTTTGCGACAATGCGATTAAATATAACAAGGAAAACGGAACGGTTGATGTCATCATCAATCAGACAAACGACAAGACAAATCTTACCGTAAGAGATACGGGAATTGGTATTCCACAGGCAGAGCAAAATAGAGTTTTTGAACGGTTTTACCGAGTTGACAAGAGCCATTCAAAACTTGTCGGAGGCACAGGTCTTGGTCTTGCAATCGTAAAACACGGAGCAGCATACCATAATGCAGAAATCAAGCTTACAAGTACAGAGGGAAAAGGCACCAGCGTAACGATTTCTTTTAGCAAATAATAAAAGATTGATTTGTGCAACAATGTAACCCCTTTTTTGGAGATGTCAACATTATTAACAAATACTAAAATAAAGAGCTAACTAATTTGGTAAGTTAGCTCTTTTTAATTAAGATACAGTTATGTCTTCCCAAGCACTGAATTTGGCTATCAAAATTCGCTTGTTAGAGGGCAACCCCTAAAACCCCGTATAAAAAACTCTGCTATATAAAAATGTATTAAAGGCTCAACAAAACTTGAGTAACACACTACCCAAAAATCGATTTACTACCCTTTACAAATGAAAAGAAAACTCTTCTCATTTTTTTATTAGCAGTAATCGGACATGTTTTAGCTCAATAAAATATAGTGTGGGGTGATAGTTATTGTTGACATTGATAAACACGGCTATAGCGTAGATGAGAATGTAAATATATTAGGAAAAAGAATAATAAAGATTGAAAACCTTACACCCATTGAGGAGAATGTTTCAGAAGATATAATAAAAAAAATAGAAGAAGAACTTTACGATATTTTTTCAAAGTACGATTGATAAGGATAAGCCGATATGATATACTTGTCTTATCGGCAGCTCCTTAAGGAGCTGATATAATGATTGCAATTTATGCAAGACAGTCGGTTGACAGAATCGACAGTATTTCTATTGAACAGCAGATTGAACTCTGCAAATACGAAACGAGAGGTGAAGCATTTAAAACCTATATCGACAAAGGCTACAGCGGAAAAAACACTAATCGTCCTCAGTTTACCCGGATGATGAACGACATTAAAGAAGGTTATATACATTCGGTAATTGTCTATAAGCTAGACCGAATAAGCCGTTCGATTCTTGATTTTTCTAATATGATGGAGGTGTTTGGAAAATTTCATGTGCAGTTTATATCTGCTACAGAGAAATTCGATACTTCGTCTCCTATGGGAAATGCAATGCTTAATATTTGTATTGTATTTGCTCAGCTTGAACGTGAAACCATTCAAAAGAGGGTAGCAGACGCATACTATTCTCGAAGTCAGAAAAGTTTTTTTATGGGCGGTCCGATTCCGTATGGCTTTAAAAAAGTACCAACAATTATCGACGGTGTTCATACATCAATGTTTGAGCAAATTGATGAAGAGACAGCACAAATCAGGCTTATATATGAGATGTATTCTAAGCCATTTGTTTCGTTCGGCAATATTCTTGACGAAATGAATAAACTTGGTCTGAAAAAAAGGGGAAAGCACTGGGAACGTCCGAGAATAAGGGATATTCTTATTAACCCAATTTATGTGAAAGCAGACCTTGACGTGTACAACTTCTTTATAAATCATGGAGTTGATGTTGTAAACCCACCTACAGACTTTATCGGGGTAAACGGCTGTTACAACTACAAGGCACAAGATGCTGAGCGTAAAAAAAGTACAGTGCTGGAGGGCAGTCACGTTGTACTTGCCCCGCACAAAGGTATTATTGATTCAGACTTATGGTTAAAATGCCGTGAAAAATGTATGGGTCAAAAGCAAATAAGACCTATTCATAAAGCAAAAAACACTTGGTTAGCGGGAAAAATAAAATGCGGTGAGTGCGGTTACGCTCTTGTAGCAAAACAGTTTAATAAACGCAAAGACCGATATTTACTGTGTTCCCATAAAATCAACGCAAAGGCTTGCAAAGGTGCCGGTACGATCTATACAGACGAAATGGAAAAGCTCATTTACAATGAAATGAAGAAAAAACTGGCTCAGTTTGAAACGCTTTCAAAATCAGATAAGTATGCTCCTAACGCCGAACTTACGGAATTAAACATAAAAAAGGCTGAAATTGATAACGAAATCAATTCCCTGCTTGAGCGTGTGCAGAATTCAGATAATGTGCTTTTCCGATACATTAATGAACGTATTACTGAGCTCGACCGTCAAAAATGTGAAATTGAAGAACGTATCAAAGAAAAACAAATGATAAAAGAAATCCCCGCACAGGAAATTAATAATCACCTGACCGCTTGGGACGAACTGACCTTTGAGGACAAGCGTCAGGTAACTGATACGCTGATTAAAGTGATTTACGCTACATCGGATAAGGTAACTATCCAATGGAAATTATAGAATTTGAGTCTAAGAAAGTTTAGAAATTTATTTCCTTTTGTATGTCAAGGCGAAGGTCTCAGAATGGTACAGGACGGTCTAGACGCTAAAAACTTCTACGCTTTCAACCCCAGTTTCGATAAATAGCTGAATACAAAATGACAAAAATTAAGCTGTACATTTTCATTTGCGAAAGTGTACAGCTTTAGTATTATTGGTTTCTTATTCTGAATACCCTATTTTTATATCACCGCTTTTTGTATTGACAGAAAAAATTCTTTCTCCGTTTTCATATGATAATGGAACAGAAATATCTCCGCTTGAACTTTTTACTTCAAACGCAACAGCTCCGCTATGTTCTATGATATTTCCCAATACATCACCGCTTGATGTTTCTATGCTGCTGTTTATAGCATACAGCTTATATAAATTAACATCTCCGCTTATTGAATTTATTTCAATATCTCTTGAAAAGACCTTTGCAATTCTTGTATCTCCGCTTAAAGTTTCTGTAACAATGTCATCCTTTACTGAAATATCGTTTAACCTAATATCTCCGCTTGATGACTCAATATTTATATTCTCTGCGTTCATATCAAGAGTATCGACGTCTCCGCTTGATGTTTCTATAGAAAAATCACCCGAACTAAATTCAGAAATATTAACGTCTCCGCTTAAACTTTTTATTTCGATTTTTTTCCAAACCTTATCCGGTATCTCAACAGTAAGAGGATTTTCCGTAGCAGTAGCAGAAAAATTAATATTTATCATCTGATACCATTTTCTGCTGTCCTTTTCTTTGATTTTTATGTTTTCTCCTTCTTCAGAATCATTTATATCATACTTTATTTCATCACTTTCATAGCAGGTAACCTTTATCCCGTTTTCCTCAGATTTTTTAAGTATAATGTCGCTTTCTGAAGTCTCAATAGTAAGATTTACTGCGTTTTCTCTAGGTATCTGATACTCGTTTTTCGTTCTTTCAGGTTCAGTATTGAGAGACGAAAAATCAAATCCGTTTACTGCAAGTATTGCAGTACAAATTATAATTCCCGAAACAATAAAAGCTCCTGCTAATATAAACCATATTTTACAGTGTTTGAACATACAAAATCACCTTCCCTTCTTTACTGCTTTACGCTGTTTTCTTTTTGACAATCAAAGATTTTAATTTACGAACGCAAAAGGCTGTAAATTTAATGATAAGAGATGAAAGCTTTACAGTGCCGTAAGCTAAAAACACTCCAAGCCCAAATAAGATAAGTCCTGCTCCTATACAAAAAATACCTGTTTGTATGTTTGAATACATTATAATAGGCGAGCCGAAAACCGCTGTTACTCCGCCCAATAAAAACGATAAAACAACTGAAAACAGTGATATTATTATTGATACTGCTGTCACATAGACAGCAAGTATAATCGAAAACAGTGCCAAAAGAATTGACAGCCATATCGGAGAGCCCAGAACAAGCAAAATAATTATAAGTATTTTATATCCGCTTTTTTGTTTTACTGTTTCTTTTGTCTGCGTTGATAATTGTGTCTGCGACTTAACACTTATTGCAATTTCATCAACACTGCCTAAAGACGCAACCGCATCAACCTCTGATTCACCGTCCTCGATACGGTCGTCGATCATTTCGGAATAATAATTCAATGACTTTTTTATCTCGCTGTTCGGAAGGTCTTTAAGACCGCTTTCAAGCTGCTCTAAAAATTCAAATTTATTCATTCGTCTTTCCCCCTTGTTTCTGTAACAATGTAATTATGAATGTTCATAACCTCGTCCCAACTTTCTAGAAATTCCTCTATTTTCTTTTTTCCTAAATCGGTTATTTTATAGTACTTCCTAAGCCTTCCGTTATGCTCTACAGAATATACGCTCAGATAATTCCCGGATTCCAACCGTCTTAAAATCGGATACAAAGTGGATTCTGATATTTTTATAAAGGGGCTTGTATCCTTTATTATTCTATAACCGTATGAGTCCTCTTTAAAAAGCGCCGTCAGAACACATACCTCTAAAAGTCCGTGCTTTAGCTGTGCATCCATCTAAATACCTCCTTATATATAATACTATATCATACATAGTATACTATGTCAAGAGGTATGAATAATTTTGTTAATAAAAAAATTAAGCTGTACAATTCATTTGCGAAAGTGTACAGCTTTGCTTTTCTTTTATTGTAATTTAAAATTATCCATCTTGCTATTATAAATGTACAGTGGTATACTATATATAGTATACAGCAGTATATTTAATTAATAAATAGACTGATCATATAGTATAGTTACCTTTTTTGCATGAGAATCAATAAGACCCTCTTCACGCATTTTTTTCATTTCTCTCAGCATTGCACTTCTGTCTACGCAAAGGTAATCTGAAAGATTGCTTAAAGAAAACGGTATAATTATATTTTTCTTTCCAGCTTCTTTTGCAATCATATTAAAGTATGTAATTAGCTTTTTTCTGAGAGTTCTCTGGCTGAGCACCTCTACTCTGTTGCTTAGTTTTATCGACTTCTCCGATACTATAGAAAGCATATTCCTTATAAGCGTGCTGTGGTGATTGCAAGCATTATGACACTGCTTTGTCAGATGGTCATAATCTATAAACATAATCTCGCAGTCGGTCGAGCATATTATTTGAACATCTCCCTCATCAATTTTAGAGAAAAATAACTTTCCGAATATTCCGTTTTCATTAATGCGTTCTAAAATAGTTCTGTTTCCGTCGAAATCAAATCTTATTATCTCAACAACACCTGATACAACTATCCCTAGACTTCCTTCTTCTATGTTGTTAATGGTCTCGCCTGCAATATACTTTCTGCTTACTGCCTTAAAACAATTTTTCATCTGATTTATTTCTTCGTTAGTTATGTTGTCAAATATCCTTGTTTCAGACATCTCAAACATTCCTCTCTGTAAAATTTTAAATTGTATTTTTATGATAACATATAGCAGTTGCAAATGCAACTATTCATCTTTTGCTTGCTAAACGTAAACTTGCCTAAATCTTGATTGCTTTTTTTGTATATTATCTACAATTTAAGAACAATCATTTAATTTTTAATTGTTTTTAAACCACTAGTTATATGTATTATTTACATAAAAAATCACTATATATTGTATTTATTATTAAAATAGTTGCATTTGCAACTGACATAGTATAATAAAAGTCATATACTAATATCAGTTTCGTGAAAAATATTTTTAATTATATTTTAAGGAAAATAAAAGTTTGGGTATTATAAGGAGATGGCAGCTATGAAGGTTGTAAAAAGAGACGGACGTGCGGTAGACTTCGACCGCAGCAAAATCATTATTGCTATTAAGAAAGCAAATGCAGAAGTAGAGGAAAACGAAAGAGCAACAGACACACAAATTGAATCTATTCTTACTTACATTGAGGGCAAGAACAGAAAAAGAATGCTTGTCGAAGATATTCAGGATATTATCGAAGAAAAGCTTATGGAATTTGAGCTTTTTGTTCTGGCTAAGACTTATATCATTTACCGTTACCAGAGGGCTTTGGTTCGTAAAGCAAATACAACAGACGATTCAATATTAAGTCTTATCAGGAATGAAAACAAAGAGCTTGCTGAAGAAAACTCAAACAAGAATACTATTCTTGCGTCTACTCAGAGAGATTATATAGCAGGAGAGGTTTCAAGAGACTTAACTAACAGAGTTCTGCTTCCTGAAAAGCTGTCAAAGGCTCATCAGGAAGGTATATTCCACTTCCATGACGCTGATTATTTTCTGCAGCCTATTTTCAACTGCTGTCTTATCAACATCGGCGATATGCTTGACAACGGTACTGTTATGAACGGCAAACTTATTGAAAGTCCTAAAAGCTTTCAGGTAGCCTGCACTATAACAACACAGATAATTGCCGCTGTCGCTTCAAGCCAATACGGCGGACAATCTGTTGATTTAAAGCATCTCGGAAAGTATCTTAAAAAATCAAAAGACAAGTTTGAAAAGGCTATTAAAAAAGCCTGCGGAAAGAATACTCCTAAGGAAACTATAGACAAGCTCGTAAATGAACGGCTCAAAAGCGAACTTAAATCCGGCGTTCAGACTATTCAGTATCAGATTAATACGCTTATGACCACAAACGGTCAGTCTCCGTTTGTTACATTGTTCCTACATCTTGAGGAAGATGACAAGTATATTGATGAAAACGCAATGATCATTGAAGAAATTCTTCAGCAAAGGCTTCAGGGTATCAAGAACGAACAGGGTGTTTATGTTACACCTGCATTTCCAAAGCTGGTTTATGTTCTCGACGAACACAACTGCTTAAAGGGCGGAAAATACGACTATCTTACTCAGCTTGCTGTTAAGTGTTCTGCAAAGAGAATGTATCCTGACTACATCTCGGCTAAAAAGATGCGTGAAAACTACGAAGGCAATGTATTTTCACCTATGGGATGCCGTTCTTTCCTTGCACCATGGAAGGACGAAAACGGCAACTACAAGTTCGAGGGAAGATTCAATCAGGGCGTTGTTTCGCTCAATCTGCCGCAGATCGGCATAATCGCAAAGGGCGACGAGGAAAAGTTCTGGAAGATTTTAGACGAGCGTCTTGAGCTTTGCTATGAGGCTCTTATGTGCAGACACAACGCACTTATGGGTACAAAGAGCGACGTTTCACCTATTCACTGGCAGTACGGCGCTATA
Organism: uncultured Clostridia bacterium; assembly: GCA_947627045.1. Taxonomy (GTDB): domain Bacteria; phylum Bacillota; class Clostridia; order Oscillospirales; family Ruminococcaceae; genus UMGS1601. The sequence continues at coordinate 8,614 of CANQUM010000027.1, read as the reverse complement.
GCAAGACTTAAAAAAGGCGAAAAGATCGACAAGTATCTTATGAACGGCTACTCTTCAATCTCCCTGGGATATATCGGTCTCTACGAGGTTACAAAGCTGATGAAGGGCGTTCCTCAGACAGAGCCGGAAGGTCTTGATTTTGCACTTAGACTTATGAACAAATTAAGATCAACTTGTGATAAGTGGAAAGCAGACACAGGCATAGGCTTTGCTCTTTATGGCACTCCTGCTGAATCTCTTTGCTACCGCTTTGCAAGAATAGACAAAGAAAAATTCGGAACAATCGAAGATGTTACAGATAAGGGCTATTATACAAACTCATATCACGTTGACGTTCGTGAACATATAGACGCTTTTGACAAGTTTAAATTTGAAAGTCAGTTCCAGAAAATTTCTTCGGGCGGAGCTATATCATACGTTGAAATTCCTAATATGCGAAACAACTTGAAAGCTCTTTCAAATGCTGTTAAATTCATCTACGACAACATTCAGTACGCTGAGTTCAACACAAAGAGCGACTACTGTCAGGCATGCGGCTACGACGGCGAAATAATCATCAACGACGACAACGAGTGGGAATGTCCTCAGTGCCACAACAAGGATCACGCTAAGATGAATGTTACCAGAAGAACCTGCGGTTATTTAGGCGAAAACTTCTGGAATGTCGGTAAAACAAAAGAAATCAAATCAAGAGTTCTCCATCTGTAATATTTACAACAAGGGAGAACATATATGAATTATGCAGCAATAAAAAAATATGATATTGCAAACGGTCCGGGAGTTAGGGTCTCACTGTTTGTAAGCGGGTGTTCTCACCACTGCAAGGGTTGCTTTAACCCTGAAACTTGGGATTTTGACTACGGAAAGCCATTTACCCCTGATGTTGAGAATGAAATTCTCGAAGCGATTAAGCCTGAATACATTGACGGCTTTTCACTTTTGGGCGGTGAACCTTTCGAGGTTGAAAACCAGCGCTCTCTTGTATCATTTGTCAAAAGAGTAAAGTCTGAGTTTCCTCAAAAAAGCATTTGGTGCTATTCGGGTTATCTGTTCGACAGTGATCTGACAAACAAAAGTAAAGTCAGCTGCGAATGTACAAAAGAGCTTTTATCCTGCATTGACATACTGGTCGACGGTGAGTTTATCGAGGAAAAAAAGAATCTGAATATCAAGTTCAGAGGCTCGGAAAATCAGAGGATAATCGACGTTCAAAAGTCGCTTAAAGAAGGCAAGGTTTGCGTTATCAGTGATGACGACCCCAGACTTAATATGATATAAAGAATAAATCAAACAGGAGAAATTATGAAAATTGAGGAAGTGAAAATAAAAAAGCTCAACGACCGTGCAGTGATCCCGACCTACGGCTCCGACTTCTCGGCAGGCTGTGATTTATACGCAGTTACCGACGGAGATATTGAAATCGCTTCGGGCGAAACTGTTATGGTGCACACATATCTATCTATGGAGATACCTGTCGGATATGCAGGTCTTATCTACGCACGTTCAGGACTTGCCTCAAAGAAAGGTCTTGCTCCTGCAAATAAAGTAGGCGTTGTTGACGCTGACTACAGAGGAGAGATAATGGTTGCACTGCACAACCACTCAAACACAGTGCAGACCATTTCAGACGGCGAGAGAATTGCACAGCTTGTTATTGCACCGTTTTTGAAGGCATCATTTGTTGAAGCAGACGAGCTTTCAGACACATCAAGAGGCACAGGAGGCTTTGGCTCAACCGGGCAACGGTGAGCGACGAACCACCGCCTTTATAAATATTTACAAAGGTTATTTGCAAATTAAAAAGAAAAAATAATTAGGCGAACATATTTTGTAAGTTACAAATTTATGCTCGCCCTTTTATTTTTACTTAATTGAACATTGTCCATTATCCATTATCCATTCTCAATTATCTATTATCAATTAATATCTGTTTGACACACCATAGCTTTGGTGCTAATATATTATTACTGTATTAAACTAAACGAGGAGAAAATATTTTGAAGCTCAATATAAACCCTAAATACAAAGGCATTATATATATAATCCTGTCAGCGTTTATGTTCGGTCTGATGGGAGTTTTTATAAAGCTGGCAGGCGATATTCCGTCTGTTCAAAAGAGCTTTTTCAGAAACTTTGTTGCACTTATATTTGCACTTATTATACTTCTTCGTGATAAGAGTTCATTTAAAATTCACAAGGGAGATATGAAGTATTTAATTCTTCGTGCATCATTCGGCACAGCAGGTATTTTATGCAACTTCTATGCGGTAGACCACCTTGTATTGTCAGACGCGTCAATACTTAACAAGATGTCTCCGTTCTTTGCGATACTCTGCTCGTACTTTATATTAAAGGAAAAGTTTACGCCTTTTCAGGGGCTTGTAGTGCTTATTGCATTTATCGGAAGTCTTTTTGTAATCAAGCCTTCACTAATAAATGCCGATTTACTTCCCTCTCTTATCGGATTATTCAGCGGATTTTCCGCAGGAGTGGCATATACATTTGTAAGAGTTCTGGGGAACAGAGGTGTAAAAGGTCCGTTTATAGTGTTTTTCTTTTCGACTTTTTCCTGCCTTATAACACTTCCCTATCTGATATTTAATTTCACACCTATGACCCTCAGACAGACTATATTTCTTCTCCTTTGCGGAGCGTCTGCCGCAGGCGGACAATTCACTATAACCGCCGCATATGTTCACGCTCCTGCGAGAGAAATCTCAATTTACGACTACACCCAGATTATTTTCACGACCCTTTTCTCGTTCTTTATTTTCAATCAGATCCCGGACGCTTGGAGCTTCTTAGGATATGCTTTGATTGTGGCTATGGCAGTTGTGAATTTTCTTTATAATAATAGAAAAGCATAAGCTAAATAATTATTCGTGTAAATACAGCACAAAAAAGACCGAAGAATTATCTTCGGTCTTTTAACTTTTACTATGTAACTTACTTACCTGAGAAATATCTGTCAAGCAAGCCCTTGAAAGCACGTCCGTGACGAGCCTCGTCCTTAGCCATTTCGTGAACTGTGTCGTGAACAGCGTCGTATCCGAGCTCTTTAGCCTTCTTAGCTAGCATTAACTTACCTTCGCAGGCACCGTTCTCAGCCATATATCTGAGCTCAAGATTCTTCTTTGTAGAGTCTGTAACAACTTCGCCGAGAAGCTCTGCAAATTTAGCAGCGTGCTCTGCCTCCTCGTAAGCTGCCTTCTCGTAGTAAAGACCTACTTCAGGATAACCCTCTCTGAATGCTACTCTTGCCATTGCAAGATACATTCCGACCTCTGAACACTCACCGTTGAAATTATCTTTAAGACCTTGAACAACCTCAGGATCCAATCCCTGAGCGCTGCCAACCTTGTGGTCGTCAGCCCAAGTGATTTCAGCCGATTCAGCCTTGTTAAATTTCTCTCCCGGAACTCCGCACTGCGGGCATTTCTCCGGAGGTGTGTCTCCCTCGTGAACATATCCGCATACCGGACAAATCCATTTTGCCATAATATTTTCCTCCTCAATATTTTATTTATTATTAACACATCTGTGTTATAATCCTTTATCTTTAACCTAAAACTGCTTTTGCAAATTCTTCTCCCAAATCTTCGGCAGCCTTTAAATCCTCATCAGTCGGAACAAAGCAAAACTTAAAGCCTTCGCCGAACACATCATTTTTTATTCCCTTGAGCCTGCTGATAAGATTTGGAACAGCCTCTCCGCTCCAGCCGTAAGAACCAAATACTAAAGCCTTTCTCTTGCGGTTGTTTATAGCGTCAATAGTGCTAATAAGCGACCATACAGGTGCGACCGCATCGCTGTTTATAGTCGGCGAACCTATAGCAAAAGCGTCGCTTGAATTTATGATTTCTGCAAGCTCGGCTAGGTCATAATCGTTTATATCATAGACCTTTGTTTCCAAATCATCAGAAGCCTTAGAAATTCCCTTGCTTATAGCACAAGCCGCCTTTGCAGTATTTCCGTATGCCGAACAGTAAAACACAGGAATAGCTTTCTTGTCTTTTTTAGATGGAGTGCTCCACTCTCTGTATTTTTCTAAAACACTGTCCAGCTTGCCGTTCTTTGTAAGAATAGGCCCGTGGCTTGGGCAAACAGTGTCAAACTTAAGACTCTCAATCTTTTTAATACCTGCTGTAACAAATGATTTGAACGGCCCGAAAATAGCGTCGTAATAACCCTTTAAAGCGATTTCATACGACTTATCATAAGCTATGAACTTATCAAACATATACGGCTCGCAATAATGACAGCCGAACACGTCGCAGGAAAACAAAACCTTTTCACTTTCACAGTATGTGAACATTGAATCAGGCCAGTGAAGAAACGCCGCAGGTATAAACTTAAGCTCAACGCCTCCCAAATCAAGAGTATCGCCGTCGTTGACTATCATATAATCGACACTATCACTGTTAGTGATACTTTTCAGAAAGTTAGAGCCTGCTCTTGTACAAATGATCTTAGCGTTACAATGCTTTAGAATATCTGCTAAAGCTCCACTGTGGTCGGGCTCGCAGTGATTGAGAATTATATAGTCTATGCTTGAAGGCTCGCATACTTCTTTTATATTATTCAAATATGAATCAAAAAAATTAGCATGACTCACTTCAATTAATGCAGTCTTTTCTTTTCCCTTTAGAATGTACGAATTATACGAAGTGCCATAGTCTGTTTTCATTACTACGTCAAAAATCCTCATTGCAGGATTTAAAATTCCGACTGAATATAGGTTATCTGTAATTTTAATTGCTGACATATTTTATTAATGCTTCAAAAGAAGCATTTCCTCCTTGCTAATTTTATATTACCCAGTTTCAAGTTGTTTTCTGTATATTAATATACCATATTGAATTTTTCAATTCTGTTGCAAATGCAACTTTCTATAATGAAATACCAACTTAGCATTCTTAGAGCAATTTTAAAAATTACTCTGTTCTCAAAGCAACAACAGGATCCTTCTTAGCCGCCATTCTTGACGGTATCAAGCCTGCTATAAGCGTTAAGAGCATACTTATTATCACAAGTATTATACCTCCCGCCACAGGCAAAGCCGCTACAATATCAAGGTCTGTAAGATGCTTTATAATCATTGTTATAGGTATATCAAGCACAACAGTAATTAATATACCGATAATTCCCGCCGTAAACCCGACAATAAGCGTTTCAGCATTGAACACACGTGAAATGTCTCTCTTTGAAGCACCTATGCTTCTTAAAATACCGATTTCCTTTGTTCTCTCAAGAACGGAAATATAGGTTATAATTCCTATCATAATCGACGAAACCACAAGAGAAATCGTTACAAACGCAATTAATACATATGATATGGAATTTATTATCGTAGTGATAGAACTCATCATCAAACCGACATAGTCTGTATACTGTACCCTCTCGCTTTCCGTCTTTCTGGAGCTGTTGTAATCGTCCAAAATATTTACCAATTCTTCTTTTTCATTAAACCCCTTTGCATAGAAAAGAATTGACGCCGGATCGTCTAGATCAGATACGCCGAGTGCCGTCAGGTTGTTTTCAAAGGTATCTGTTCCACTGAACGCCTTTCCTGTGAACACATTAATATCAGGGTTCGACTGCTGTTGCTTTACAATCTCTGATTCATTTACAGAATTGATAATATAGTCCGTAAGCTCTTTTTTATAACCTATTCCTCCGCTTCCGAAAGCAGTTGCAGTTACCCCGTCCTTTATTCTTATAATGCCCGAAACCTTTAAGTCCAAAGACTTATCCAAAACCGATTTCATATACCTTGTATCATTTCTCATATCTGACCAAACGCCGTTTTGCTTTTTAAAACAGTCGCTTGTCATAACCAGCTTATAGGTTCTGTTTAAAAGCTCATCAAAGCTGAATTCTGTTGCCTGCTTGGGAATATCCTTAGTGTTGCCTGTAACAATAGCTTCAACCGATTTATTGTAGTCGTCAATGCTTCTAAGCCCCAGAGAATACAAAACATAATCGTCAATTCTGTTATACTCATCTACAACTATAACAACCTCATTTTTATTCTTTGGCCAGCTTCCCTCCAGAACATCATACTGCGAATCTAAAAGCTCCTGATTATCAATAAGCTCATTCCACACAGGAGTTTGATTAAACATCATATTTACTCCGCCCTGTGTAACTTCCGATGTACTGTCAAAATCTATCGGGTTGTTTTTTGTGTTTTTCGTTTCGTCGTATTCAGAAGAATATACATTGAACTCATTTGAATACTTATACTGTATACCGTTTACCAAATGATTTATTTTATCAGGATTCTCTTCAATATATTTCTTTAGACTCTTCATATCGTTAACTGTAACGCCGTCTGCATAAGAATTCACAATAGAATCAAGAACCTCTTTAGTGTGAACCTTTTTTTCATCGGGAAATTCAGTTTCATCTTTGGCATCATAGTCGTCAGAAAACATAGCCGCCATACTTTCCCCGTCCATTGCCAGCTTGTCGATCTGCAATGGGTATGACGAAAGAGTTTCCTCCTCCATTACGTTGATATAAGTTTGAAAACCGCTCGACAAGGAAAGAATAAGCGCTATTCCTATAATTCCTATACTGCCTGCAAATGAAGTAAGAATTGTTCTTGCCTTTTTGGTGCTTAAATTCCTGAAGCTCAGAGACAGAGCCGTAAAAAAGCTCATTGATCGTTTCTTTGTTTTTTGCTTGCTTTCTATTTTTCCGTTTTTATTTTCGTTATACTCAGCTTCCTCATTTTCTGTGTATTCAAACGGGTTTGAATCGTCTGTAACCTCACCGTCTGACAGCCTGATTATCCTGGTAGAATATTTCTCTGCAAGCGTCGGGTTGTGAGTTACCATAATTACCAGCCTGTCATTTGCTACTTCTTTTAAAAGCTCCATAACCTGAATACTCGTTTGCGTATCAAGAGCTCCTGTAGGCTCGTCGGCAAGTATAATATCAGGGTCGTTTACCAATGCCCTTGCTATGGCTACTCTCTGCATCTGTCCGCCCGAAAGCTGGTTAGGCTTTTTGTTTATCTGATCTTTAAGCCCCACCTTTTCAAGAGCTGCAGCAGCCATTTCCTTTCTCTTTGATTTTGAAATTCCCGAAAGCGTCAAAGCAAGCTCAACATTTCTCAAAACGGTAATATGCTGAATAAGATTATAGCTCTGAAAGACAAAGCCTATCGAATGATTTCTGTAAGCGTCCCAATCCTTCGCCTTATACTGTTTCGTAGACACTCCGTCTATGATCAGATCTCCCTCGCTATACCTGTCAAGACCGCCGATAATGTTGAGCATTGTAGTTTTTCCGCAGCCCGACTGCCCGAGAACAGACACAAATTCATTCTCCCTGAAATCAATGCTTATTCCCTTTAAAGCGTGAACTGTCTGCTCTCCGTCTCCGTAATCCTTCTTTATATTTTTTAATGAAAGCATTATGTCTTTACCTCCGATTTTACGCATAAAACTTATGATAAGTATATCACAACAAAATAATTTAAAAAATGAATACTGTCGATTTTTTAGGTAATTATTTTAAAATATTTTTGTGAAAAATTTGTGATAAATAAAGTTATTTAAAATTACAAAATTTTCATAAGCAAAAGCGCTCGGATCTCTCTCCAAACGCTTCAAAAATCAAATATTTTACTATCCATTGTCAATTGTCCATTGTCCATTATTAAGCCCGCCGTTTATCAAGTTATAACATTTATCAAATTGCTATAGGCGGCAATGCCTCCGGAGGCCCGCCGGTCCATTATTTCAGCTTATAAATATCCTTTTCCTTTCCCATAACAATAAGGTGCTCGTTTTCATCATCTACGAATGTGTAGTCAGCATTAGGAACCTCAGTGATATTGTTTCCGACCTTTATTGCAAGAATAGAGATGCCATACCTGTTTCTTACGTCAACCTCCTGAATGGATTTTCCTATCCACTTGCTCGGAACAGGAATTTCATATATAGAAACTTCAGAAGTCAGATTAAAGAACTCAAAAACATTTCTTGAACCGGTTCTCATTGCAAGATGCTCCGCACTGTCCTTATTGGGATAAACAACATTATCTGCCCCGACCTTTAACAGGAACTTCGCCTGATTATCCTTTGACGCCATAGAAATTACACAAGTCGCTCCAAGCTCTTTGAGAAGCGAAGTGATTTCAAGACTTGCCTGAAAATTATCGCCTATAGATACAATACAAATATCGTAAGAGTTTATTCCAAGAGAACGTAAAACCTCTTCTCTAGTGCAGTCGCCTATTTGAGCTGATGTAACCCTAGATGCAATTTCAGTTATTTTTTCTTCATCTTCGTCCACGACCATAACATCGTGTCCAAGCTGCATATATTTAAGCGCTGCATACTTTCCGTAGCTTCCTATACCGATAATCAGAATTGATTTCATAGTGATCCTCCATTCCAATATTTCAAACTATGATCTATAAGTCTATTTTAATTAACTAGTTTTAGCCCACTGATATTTTTTCTGTAGGATACTTAACAGGCGGAGCAGCAACAGGTCTCGAAAATGCAAGAGCAAGAGAAAGTCCGCCTATTCTTCCAAAGAACATAAGTATTGACAGAATTACCTTAGGGAGATTTGACAAAGCTCCTGTATCTGTCAT
>CANQUM010000026.1 GCA_947627045.1 uncultured Clostridia bacterium | reverse complement strand
TCTCCGTATGCGGAACACTCCTTAACAGGAATGATCTGAGTTACAGCTCTCATTGCATCAAACAGAAATTCCACATTTTCAGCGTCGCCCGTGTTAAACTTTATCTCATATATTCTGAGCATAGTTTCACCGAGTTTTTTGGAAATCACAGGCTTATACCTGCCACGCTCAAGGACATATATAGTCTGGTTTTCTTCATCACCGTCAAAACGGATATAAAACCTCAATACCTCGTCCTGATCGTCATTATGCCCCATCGTAACGCCAAACCTGAATACATAGTCGGTATTCTTTTCAAGCTGCTGCTTTGAAATAATCGACGTCCAGTTCCAGCTCCAATCGCCTATTTTAAACATTTCGATATTCTCACCGAAACTGTTTGTTATAAAGCCCTTGTAACCCTGATTGCTCCAGCACTTCTTATTAAAAGAAAAATCTCCTGCATTAAAGTTTATAATATTACTCATTTTTATATCCTCCGTTTCAATATTTACGGCCGGAACATGAGTAAGCTCTAAAAGACGAATTTTACGGTCGCCTGCATACTCTGCCCGACCTTTTTTGACAAGACCTTTCGCCCTTTTGGGATAGGTCTTTCCGATTTCGTTTTCGTCTTTGTCTACCACAATAATGTTTTTTTCTATGGGTAACTCCCCCTTTTGCAGTAAAGCAAGATATTTAATTTTTGGCTTGTTTTTTTGTTATGGGTTTTCTCCCCTTTGCCAATTTCAATATAACACAAATACTTTTATATGTCAAGAGTTTCTAAAATATCAATTACGTTTAAAACCCTTGCGTTTGCTAACAAAATAGTGTATAATAAAATCTAAGTATTGGATTGTTACGTCCAAAATAAGGAAAACTAATTATACCTAAATATTTCAGAAAGGACAAATCGTTATGGATTTAGAAATGGTAAAATACTTAGCAGAGCTTGGTAAACTTGATTTTACTGACGAAGAGCTAAAAAAGGCGTCAAGCGATATGACAAGCATTATTGAGCTTATGGATAAGGTAAAGGAAATCGACGTTACCTATGACGCTCTTGCCGATAATAAGAATATATATTTAAACGACCTCAGAGAGGATTTCAATGAACCTTCAATGCCTACCGAAAAGGTAATTGCCAATGCTAAAAACAGAGATAACTGTTTTGTTGTTCCAAAGGTAGTGGAATAACAAAACGCACATTAATAAATTCCGTATTAATAAGGAGAATAATCAATGGAACTGAAAAACAGCAGTATTAAAGATATAAGAAAAGCTCTAGACGGAAAGGAAATTTCCGTAAAAGAGCTTACCGACGAATACTACAGCCGTATTGAATCGGCAGACAAAAAGCTGGACTGCTTTATAACCCTTTCAAAAGAGCAGGCTTATAAGGCTTGCGATAAAGCACAGGAGAAAATCAACAAGGGTGAAGCATCACCGCTGACGGGAATACCAATGGCGATTAAAGACAACATCTGTACAGAGGGTGTAAAAACCACCTGTGCTTCAAGAATGCTTGAAAATTTCATTCCGCCTTATAACGCAACAGTTATGGATAAGTTGGAGAACGAGGGCATAGTAATGCTCGGAAAGGTTTCTATGGACGAGTTTGCAATGGGCGGTTCAACACAAACTGCGGCATTCAAAAAAACCAAGAATCCGTATGACACTAACAGAGTACCGGGCGGTTCATCGGGCGGCTCGGCAAGTGCAGTTTCAGCAGACCTCTGCACAGCGGCTCTCGGCTCAGATACAGGAGGCTCGATACGTCAGCCATCATCCTTCTGCGGAGTAACAGGTATGAAACCGACATACAGCCGTGTTTCAAGATACGGTTTGGTTGCATTCGCATCTTCTCTTGACCAAATAGGACCTGTCGCTAAAAACGCTCAGGACTGCGGAACTATACTAAATGCTATTTGCGGATTTGATATTCACGACGGAACATCTGCTAAAGTAGATGTTCCCGACTTCAACGCAAAAATCGGCAAGGATATAAAGGGATTGAAAATCGCCTTGCCTAAAGAGTTTTTTGCCGAGGGAATAGACGACGTTATAAAAACAGCAGTCTTAAATGCCGCTGACGAATACAAAGCTATGGGCTCAGAGCTTGTTGAATGTTCTATGCCGTCGCTTAAATATGCAATTCCTGCATACTATCTTATTGCATCTGCTGAAGCGGCTTCAAACCTTTCAAGATACGACGGTATAAAATACGGACACAGAACTGATAAGAAGTGCGAGTCATATGATGAGCTTATCAAAGCGTCAAGGCGTGAGGGCTTCGGCGACGAGGTTAAAAGAAGAATACTCTTAGGCAACTACGCTCTTTCCAGCGGTTACTATGACGCTTACTACGGAAAAGCAATGGCTTTAAGACAGCTTATTAGAAAAGAATACAACGATATTTTTGAAAAGTGCGATGTAATTTTAACACCTACAACGCCAACAACTGCATACCGCTGTGATGAAAATATATCCGATCCTGTAAAGATGTATCAGGCTGATATTTGCACAGTAACGGTTAATATTGCAGGTCTTCCTGCAATCTCTACCCCGTGCGGATATGACGGTAAGGGACTTCCTATTGGAATGTCGGTTATCGGAAAGCCTTTTGACGAGCAGACGGTAATTCAGACAGCGGACGCCTATGAAAAGAACTTCACAAGAGTTTTGCCAAACATAGATTAATAAACGGAGGAACAGACAAATGGAAAATAAATATATAACAGTCATCGGTCTTGAAATTCACTCCGAGCTGCTTACAAAATCAAAGGTTTTCTGCACCTGCAACGCTGAGTTCGGAGGCGACCAAAATACAAGGTGCTGTCCTGTATGCACAGGTATGCCGGGAACACTTCCCGTTATAAATCAGACTGCCGTTGAATACGCAGTAAAAGCAGGCTTTGCGCTGGGCTGCAACATAAGCAAGTTTTCTGTGTTCGACAGAAAGAACTACTTCTACCCCGACCTGCCTAAAGCATATCAAATCTCACAGCTTCAAAGACCTCTCTGCTTAGACGGTCTTGTTCCTATTGAGGTCGACGGCAAAAAGAAAAATATCAGAATCAACCGTATACATCTCGAAGAGGACGCAGGAAAGCTCATACACGATGATTTCAACGGTGTTTCTCTTGCCGACTATAACAGATGCGGAATACCTCTTATCGAGATAGTTACCGAGCCTGATATTTCATCTGCCGAAGAGGCTCAGGCGTTTGTATCTCAGATTGCTCTTTTGCTTAAATACGCAGGTGTCAGCGACTGCAAAATGGAGCAGGGTTCTTTAAGGTGCGACGTAAACATTTCTCTTATGAAGCCTGACGATAAGGAATTTGGCACCCGTGCGGAGATCAAGAACCTAAACTCTATCAAGTCAATCGGCAGAGCTATAAAATACGAGGAAAGACGTCAGGCTCTCTTGCTTGACGCAGGAAAGCGTGTTATTCAGGAAACAAGAAGATACAACGAAAACCGTGATGTTACGACCTCAATGAGAAACAAGGAAAACGCTCACGATTACAGATACTTCCCTGAGCCTGATATTTTGCAAGTAAATTTCACTGACGAAATGCTTGACGAGATCAAAGCAAAACTGCCTGAAATGCCCGACAAAAGAATCAAGAGATACGTTGAGAAATTCGGTTTGAGCGAAACAGACGCTAAAATATTGATTCAGTCTAAGGTCGTTTCTGATTTCTTTGACAACGCAGTAAAGGCGTATAACAATCCAAAGAGCATAGCCGCATTTATTTTGCGTGAATTTATGAGAAGACTAAATCTCGGTGAAATTGACTTGGATAATCTTAATTTCACAGCCGAAGATTTTGCCGAACTGGTTAAGCTCTCAGACGAGGAAAAGGTTTCTTTAAACGACGCTAATAAGACATTCAGAGAGATGGTCGAAACAGGAAAAACTTGCAGTGAGATCATAAAGACAAACGGCTATTTGATTGAGCTTGACAACTCAAAGGTAGAAACAGGAATTGACGAGATTTTAGCCGCTAACCCCGAGCAGGTTGAACAGTATAAAAACGGCGAAACAAAGGTATTCGGCTTCTTTATGGGAAAATGTACAAAGGCGCTTAAAGGCGTAGGTACTCCTAAGGTCATAAAAGAAATTCTTGAAAGAAAGCTTAAATCCGATGAAACGCAACAGCAAAAACAAACATTAGAAGAAAGTGCAAAGTTTGAAAGCAACTCAAAGCCTGACACATCAAAACTCACTAAATATGAAAACCCTTATAAATTCATACCAAAAACAGAAGTAGATAACGATAAGCTGTTAGTAATAAGCGGCAAAAACGTAATGCAGGAATTCAGCGTTGAAACTGCTCAGAACAATATCGGTTCAGAGGTTGAATTCTCCGGCTGTGTTCATAAGGTCAAGTCAATGGGAAGCATCTCGTTTGTTGTTATAAGAACAGCAAGAGACGTTATTCAAACCGTATATAATAAGGATAACTGCACAGACAGCATAGACGGTCTGCACGAGGGTTATTTTGTTCATATCAAGGGCACTGTCAATGAAAATAAGCGCGATCAAAACGGCATTGAGATTATTCTAAGTGAAATAAAGCTTATATCTAAACCTAAAGAGGAATATCCTCTCAAGATTTCTCAAGGCGAACTTAATTGCACCCTTGATGTCAATCTTGATAACAGAAGCGTTTCTTTGAGAAACCCTTATCAGCGTGCTATTTTCAAACTCCAGGAAGGTCTTGTTCAGGGAATGCACGAGTTTATGAGAATGAATGACTTCACTGAAATTCACACGCCGAAAATCGTTGCTCAGGGTGCAGAAGGCGGAGCAAACATCTTCAAGATAGATTATTTCGGTCATCCTGCATTTTTGAATCAGTCTCCTCAGTTTTATAAGCAGGCTGCTATCGCTTTCTATGACAGAGTTTATGAAATAGCCCCTGTCTACAGAGCTGAAAAGCACGCAACATCACGTCATATTAATGAATATATCGGTCTTGATTTCGAGATGGGATATATAGACAGTATGTATGATGTTATGAATATGGAAACAGCTATGCTTAAACATATTTTTGAGTATATTGAGAAAAATTACTCTAAAGAGATAAAACTGCTGGGTGCTGATGTACCTCATATCAAAGACATTCCGTCAATAAGGTTTTCTGACGCAATAGAGCTTCTGCGGGGCAAAAATGTTTCAACAAAATTTGATTTAGACCCTGAGGACGAAGTCAATCTTTGCAAATACGCAAAAGAAAAGTATGACAGCGATTTTATCTTTATAACTCACTTCCCCAGCTCCAAGCCGCCGTTCTATGCAATGGACGACAGAGATGACCCTAAAGCTGCTTATAAGTTTGACCTTATATTCAGAGGGCTGGAAATTACATCGGGCGGTCAGAGAATTCACGATTATGACGAGCAGGTTGCAAAAATGAAACGTCAGGGACTCGACCCTGCCGACTTTGAAAACTACCTGGAATCTCACAAATACGGACTTCCCCCTCACGGCGGATTGGGAATAGGTCTGGAGCGGCTCTTGATGAAACTGCTTAACTACTCAAATATTCGCGAGACCTCAATGTTCCCGAGAGATTTAAACAGATTACTTCCATAATTTTTGTTATCACATTACTATCACATTGATATGATAGATTATGTGTTGGCAAAATAATTATTGAAATCAATATTTGAAAACTTAATTTAAGGAATGGAGAATAAATATGGATGAAAACAAAAATCCGGATGAAATTTTGGACGACAAAAATCAGAAAGAAGAACCTCATTCAGAGTACACAGGAATTTTAGAGCCAAATGATACAGAAGAAAGCTCTGAAACAGACTTTTCATACGATGAGGTTGGGCCAGATGTAAAAAAGTCAAATGCACTGGTTAAAGTTTTAATACCGATAATCATTGTTATTGCAGTGGTTGTAGTAGCAGCTTTGATGATCTTCTTGAACAAATCTAAAATTAATCCTTCACTATCTAATTCAAGTACTAGTGCTAATGCTGATGTTCCGGAAGCGTCGTTTAAAATTAACGGCAAAAAGGTTGACACCGATGATTTAGTCTTTTTGAAAATAAACGGAAACGAAATCGGATTTGACGAATTAAGAAACTGTTATTACCAATTTTTGTACGGCTACGGTCAGTACTACGGTATCTCTGAAGACACCTTTACCAATGCAAGCGGCGATGATCTTAAAAATATGTTTGATTCATTTAAAGACACTCTTGCAGAGTATATAAAGGGCGGCTATGTTCATGCCGTATATGCTAAAGAGCATAATATTAAATTTGACAAAGATGATGAAAAGACTGTCAAGGAAAGAATTCAGGCAATTAAGGACGAACAGGGAGATAACTACAAGTCATATCTTAAATCAAATTATATGACCGAAAAATACCTTAACATAGCTATGAAAAACAATGTTATGGCAGATAAGGTTGAAGAATCAATTTCCATACCTGAAAGTGATTTTTATAAAATTGCTCAGAAAGAGCTTTATCAGGTAAAGCAAATATTTATTCCGTTTGGCTCTGAAGAGAAAATATCTGATAAAGTCTTATCATCAAACAGCGTTGAAGATTATGATAAACTTTCAAAGCCTGCAAGAGCTCAGGTAATTGATTCAAATTATGATGCTCTAAGCGATGATAATCAAAACAAGGCTAAAAAGGCTTCAAAAAAGGTTGCCGACAGCCTTTACAAAAAAATTCAGTCAGGTGCTGATTTTGACAGTCTCATGAAGAAAAACACATATGATTCTTTTTATGAGAGCTATCCTAAGGGTATATTAGTCGGCAAAGATTATGATTATGACGAGGCTTATCTAAAAGCAGCTTTGAGCTTAAAAGAAAATGAAGTAAGCAAGGTCATTGAGTCAAGCACAGGATATCACATTATTATGCGTGTACCTTTAGATAAAAAATATATCAATAAAAATATTGAATACTTCACTCAAACTTATAATAACAACGCTGTTAATAAGGTACTATATAAGATCTATGAAACTATTGAGGTTGAACAAACCGATACCTATAAAAACTTTAACTTCGGCGATTTAACATAAAATAACTTAGGTTAAAAGCAGAGTCTTCAAAATTCGAAGCCTCTGCTTTTTTTATTTTTTAAAAATGAACATTTGTTCTTGACAATAGCAAACAAATGTTCTATAATAAGTATATAGAACTAATGTTCTTTATGCCTTATAGCAATTGACAGCATTAAAAATATGAAAAATAAAAAGGATGAATGATTATGGAAACACAAACTGAAAGAGTTATACTTCACATTGATATGAATAACTGCTACGCATCAATTGAATGTAAACTTAATCCTGAGCTTAAAGGAAAATGCGTAGCTGTTGCCGGAAATCAGGAAGAACGTCACGGAATTATACTTGCAAAAAATGAACTTGCAAAATCCTTTGGTGTAAAGACCGGAGAACCTATTTGGCAAGCAAAGAAAAAATGTCCCCAGCTTATTCTGGTACCTCCCCGATATGAGGAATATCTTAAACATTCAAAGGCGGCAAGAAAAATATACTCTGACTATACAGACAAAATTGAACCTTTCGGTATAGACGAATGCTGGATAGACATAACCGGCTATTGGCGAAACGGCAGGCAGGCTGACGGAAAATTAATAGCTGATGAAATAAGAGAAAGAGTAAAATCAGAGCTTGGCATTACGGTATCTATTGGCGTTAGCTTCAATAAAATCTTCGCAAAGCTGGGCTCTGATATGAAAAAGCCCGACGCCACCACAGTTATTGCATCCAGCGGCAAGGATTGCTTTAAGGAAAAGGTCTTCCCGCTTGATGTAGGAGAACTCTTATATGTTGGAAAAGCAACAAAAAAAAGACTTAACCAAAGAGGAATTTTCACAATAGGAGAACTGGCAAAAACACCTGTTTCACTTCTTCAAAGCTGGCTTGGCAAATGGGGACAATATCTCTGGGTCTATGCAAACGGACTTGATATAACTCCTGTTGAAAGCGACGGTCATAAACCTCTGGTCAAATCGGTAAGCAACGGAACTACCTCATACCGCGACCTTGAAAATGACAACGATGTAAAAATAATCACATTTGCATTGGCAGAAAGCATAGCATCAAGGCTTAGAGCTATCCACTCAAAATGCGAGACTGTTTCAATTGCGGTAAAAAACAATCAGCTATATACTTATTCACGGCAAAAGAAGCTGCATATCCCCACAGACAACGCCTACGAAATAGCAGAAATTGCACTCTCACTTTACAAAGAATCATACAACTGGGCAGCAGGCAATCCTATCCGTGCAGTATCGATTTGCGTTTCCGAGCTTAAAGATATTTACTCCGACTACCAAACCTCGATCTTTGAAAATTCAGATAAAAACAGAAAGCAGGAAAGCCTAAACAAAACAGTTGACCGTCTAAGAGAAAAATACGGTTATACCTGTATAAGGAGAGCAGTTGTTGTAAGTGATAAGGGCTTTGCTAACTTTTCGGCAAAGATACAAAATGAAGTACATCCCGTTGGGGTATTTCACACTTAGAATATTAAAATAAAAGCCTGAACCATTTTTTATGGAACAGGTTTTTATTTATATGATATATTGATCTTTTCACTTAAAGGTTATCTTTTTATAATTCTTTTTATATCCCTTGCCTTTCCGGTCTGTTCGTCAAAATCAACCACAACTCCGTTTATAAAGCAAGGCTCTTTGCTTTCTTCAAACATAACAGGAAAGTGAAGACGCATTTTAACAGTCGCAATATCGCTGTCAACGCCCAGCACAGAACGCTCGGGACCGGTCATACCCACATCGGTAATATAGGCTGTATGATCGCCCAAAATCATCTCATCAGCCGTCTGAACATGAGTATGCGTACCGAAAACACCTGTTACCCTGCCGGTAAAATAGTGTCCTATACACTTTTTTTCAGATGTCGCCTCCGCATGAAAATCAATAAAAATATTCGGCGTAGATATTTTTGACAACGCATTGTCAATAGCGGTAAAGGGATTGTCAATAGGTTCAAGATAAATAACACCCATTGCATTTATAAAAGCAACCTGAGTTCTGCCCAAATCGAGAATGTACATTCCCTTCCCTACTACTCCGTCGGGGTAATTAATCGGTCTGAGAAGATATTCGCACTCGTCATATAAGTGAACAGATTCTCTTCTCTTAAAAGAATGATTGCCAGTTGTTATAACATCTGCACCACAGTTTGTCAGCATTTCCAGCGACGACTTAGTAATTCCGTTTCCTGGAGCCGAATTTTCACCGTTTACAGCAAGTATATCTATCTCATATTCTTTTTTTAAGTCTAATATATGATTTGCTAAAAACTCACACCCACGCTTTGACACAACATCTCCTATAAACATTAATCTCATATTATCATACTCCGCCTAACTAAATAGATTACTTGTGATAATTTAACCTAACTTTATTTTAATTCTTTTCTGTATTATTATCCTCCAATGAAGCTTCTTTTATTAACGGCTTAGTGTTTGTCATTTCAAACCAGAACATAGAGCCTTTACCCTCTTCGCTAGAAACCCCAAACGGAAACTCATGCGATTTTAAAATTCCTTTAACGATCGATAATCCTATTCCTGTTCCAACCTTATCCCGAGCCACTTTTTTATCACGATAGTACCTGTCGAAAACAAGCGGCATAAGCTCTTTTGAAATTCCCTCGCCGTGGTCTATTACTTCAATTCTTACTTTGTCTTTTTCATTAATCTGCCGTATGATAACTGTCTTATCATCACCGCAGTAATTAACTGCGTTATTGATAAGGTTATACAAAACCTGTTCTATCTTCATTTCATCCGCAAGACATATCATGTCATCATCTTTATAATACTTGATATTGTAACCGTCGCGCTCAATTAATATCTGATACCTTGAAAGCACGTTATTTATCTTATCACAGACTGAAAACTCAGAAAGCGATAGTTCAGCATTCGAGCTTTCCAGTTTAGAAAGCTCAAGAATATCATTTACAAGAAAAGCCAGTCTGTCTGATTCGTCTATGATAACCTGTATATGCTCGGCACGCTTTTTAGGATTATCGCCCGATAAATCCCTTATCATCTCGGCATACGCTTTTATCATAGTTAGCGGCGTTCTCAGGTCATGCGATACATTGGCAATAAGATCCCGCCTTAAGTCGGTTACCTTTTTTACTTCCTGCCCTGCATGATTGAGTACATTTGATAGCTCTTGAACCTCCTCATACCCTTCACCTTCAAAATGAACGTCGTAGTTGCCTTCTGCAAATTTCTCTGCCGATTCGGTAATTTTAACAATAGGTCTTGCTATTCTCTTAGACATAAATAAAGCTATAATAAATGCAAGTTCAAACAAAATAAAGGTTATAAAAATCAACTGTTCTTTAATTATCTTACTTGTAGAATCTACCGGCTCAACTGAGCTTTCTAAAAACAACAGCTTAGGTGTTCCGTTTAATTCGATCTTAGTTACATAAAAAAGCTCTTTGCTTTCTGTTTCTTTATTCTCATATATCTCCGAAATACTTTTTTTACCGCTGTTTAAAAGCCTGTTTCTGAATTTATAAATATACTGTCCGAACTTTTTCTCAACATCTGCATTGAAATATGAAAATCGCCCTAGATAATTTGCATTATGCTCAACATTTCCCAAAGTATCGGTAATCAGAATAGTAGCACTGTTCTGAAATGCCAAACTGTTGATAAGAGCGTCAAGATTATAAGAATCAATGTTTTCAGAAATCTGTTCAGCACATGATTCTAGATCCCTTACCTTCATAGACTGATAATACATCTCAATGAAAAAATACTGAAAAAACCAAAGCAAAAGCAGAATTATTATAGTGAAGACCATAAAGCTTATCCAGATATATGTTACAAGACTCTTCTGCTTTTTTACAGGTTCAACAGCATTATCAGATTTTTTTCTACTAAACAATCTTTTCAAACTTATATCCCATTCCTCTCAAGGTAACTATAAGATCTCTGTATTCGCCCAAGCTGTTTCTTAACATTTTAATATGAGTATCAACCGTTCTGTCATCACCGTAGAAGTCATATCCCCACACCTCTTCTAACAGCTTGTCTCTTGAGAGCGCTATGTTCATATTTTTAACAAGATAAAACAAAAGGTCATACTCCTTCGGAGTCATTGAAATTTTTTCACCGTCTATCAAAACCTCTCTTGCAGTGAAGTTAATAGTCAAACCTTTATATTTTACTATATCCTCTTTGTTTCTTACAGGGTTCGCCCTGCTTATTACCGCACGAATTCTTGCCATAAGCTCTTTAGGCGAAAACGGCTTTACAACATAGTCATCGATTCCCAGCTCAAAGCCAAACAGCTTATCATACTCCTCTCCCCTTGCAGAAAGCATAATAACAGGTACGCTGCTTGTCTTTCTTATTTCACGAACAGCCGAATAACCGTCCAGCTTCGGCATCATAATATCCATAATAATTATGCTTATATCATCAATTTCCGAAACCTTTTTGACAGCTTCCATACCGTCCTCAGCTTCAGCAATTTCAAAGCCCTCAAATTCAGCATACTCGCGCACAACATCTCTTATTTTCTTTTCATCGTCCACAATAAGTATTTTTGACATAATTATCTTCTCCTTTTTCAGGCATTTGTCATTTTTATCTATATTAACACTAACACCTGATTGTGTAAATCAAGTGAAAAACAGTAAAAATACTGCTTCAAATAAGAAATATTGACATAAACTGCTTATATCTCTATAATGTAATTATACTATATCATAAATAATAATACAATGCAAAAATCGGAGGATACTTTTATGGTAAGACCGTTTAAAAAAACAGATTTGAAAAGCTGTGTCAATCTTCTTATAGATGTATACTACAATGATCCGTGGAACAACAAGTGGAATGAGAAAACCGGAACACGGTATTTAGATGAAATATCTGACCTTAAACGATTTGTCGGCTTTGTTTTTGAAGATGATAAAACAGGTGAAATAATCGGTGCTGTATTTGCAAATGAGCAGGTTTGGTGGTCGGGGGACGAGCTTTATATTTATGAGCTTTTTGTGTCAAACAAACACCATAAAGAGGGAATCGGAAAAAGTCTTATATCAGCTCTTGAAAAGCATATTGAAGAAAAAGGTATCGAATGTATAACACTGCTTACCAACAATAAAACGCCTGCTCCGAATTTTTACAAGCATCTCGGCTTTGAAAAACTGAAATATACGGAGTATTATTGCAGAGAAGCACTTAACAAAAAATAGCATTCAACGCAAAACAGACAAAAAACCGGAAGACTTACAGTCCTCCGGTATTTTTTAATCTCTTAATGATTTGCAGACTCTGTCGAGGTCATTAATTCAAGTCTCTGCTTTATTTTTTCAAAAGCTGTTCTTGGTTCATTTATATCCTGTACTGTTTTTTCCATTGGACAAATATCCGTATCAGACCTATTTCTGATAACTTCAACTGACAGATCATAAAACGGTTCAATTCCATACCTAGACAGAATATCTATTGCTGATTTGCTCATAACAGGAGCGTAAACCGAATCAACATTAAGCAATACATAGAGAAAAGCGGCAGCCTTCCCTACCACCTTATCAGCGGCACAGAAGTCTTTTAATTCCGTTTTAGAATTTAACCAGTCAATAAGCGGTTTTACACCTCTCACAGTGCTTGTAATTACCTCATCATCTTTGCACAGCACACAAGTGTATTCACCCTCAAAAAGCAAATCAACAGCTTTCTTTAAATCAGCCTTCATTCTTTGAGTTCTCCACACGGTAAACGATAAGAGGAAGCAATGCCCACTGAAGAACGATACCGAAAATTCCAGCACCTATGCTCATCCATATTACAGAAATATTCACGCTCTCATTTCCAAATGCAAAAACTGAAATAAGTATTGCCGCAGCACGAACTGCACGTCCTGCAAATTGAGTAATAAGTACCTTTGCAATAGTCGGCATTTTCACATTTCTTAGAAGCCCTGCAAAAAGACCATATGCACAAAGCTCAATCATCATAAAAGGAAGCATAACAGCTGCAGGCATTCCTGAAAGTGCAAAGCTTACAAGAGGTCCAAGCAAGCCTGAAATAGCTCCTGCATACGGACCTGCTAAAAGACCGACAAGAATGATAGGCAAATGCATAGGTAAAAATGTTTCGCCAAGTGCAGTTCCTAGCCCTGAAACAGCACCAAGCAAATGAAATATCTGCGGAACTGCAACTGCCGCAGCAATCGCTGCGATTGCCGCAAGTATCTGTGCCTTTATTGACAGATGTGATTTTGTGTTTGATTTTAATACATTTGTGTTTGTCATAATAAACTCTCCTTTAACAATTAATAAAATTACTCTTATTGTTCAAATTCTGCTGCGACCTTTTCAAGCAGATCACGGATCTTCAATTTCTGAGGACATATCTCTTCACATTTTCCGCATTTGATACAAGCAGACGCCTTGCCGTTTTTTACAGTATAAACTTCATTGTAATAATACGAGCTGTTCCAATCCTTATACTGACTTTTAGCATTCATACATGCAAACAAATCAGGTATTGAAATTTTCTGCGGACAGCCTTCAGTGCAATATCGGCAGGCAGTACAAGGAATAATATCCTGATTTTTTAAAATACCGCATACCTTTTTAATCGCTTCCAACTCTTTATCGTTAATAGGCTTGAAGTCAGTCATAAAACTGATATTATCTTTCATCTGAGCCATATTGCTCATACCCGAAAGCACAAGCACTACATTCTCAAAACCTGCTGCAAAACGAATAGCATAACTTGCAGGACTTCCTCCATGAAGCTCATCGTAAATTTCCTTTGCTACAGCAGGAAGATTTGCAAGACTTCCGCCCTTTACAGGTTCCATTACAATAACAGGCTTGCCAAACTTTCGGCATACTTCATAGCATTTTCGGCTTTCAACAGCTGTATCATCATAATCTATGTAATTAAACTGAATCTGTACGATCTCTATCTGAGGATATTCAGTCAAAATTTGTTCTAATACCGATGCCTTGTCGTGAAAAGATATACCGAAGTGTTTAATCTTACCCTCTTTAAGAAGCTCCAGACTGGTTTCATATGCCTTGCACTTCTTGTATTTTTTAAAAACATCTGCATTCTGTGCGTGCATCAAATAGAAATCAAAATAATCAACTCCGCAGATTTTAAGCTGACTTTCAAAGAAAGGTCTTATCTGCTCCTGAGTTTCAAAATAACTTGATGACAGCTTGTTTGTCAGTATATAGCTTTCCCTAGAATAACGGCTTACAAGACAGTCATGTAATGCTGTCTCGCTTTTTCCGTCTACATACATATGCGCCGTGTCAAAATAATTAAAGCCTGCGTCCATATATGCGTCGATCATACGATTGAATTCATCATAATCTACTTCATTGCCCTTCATAGGCAGACGCATACACCCAAAACCTAAATTTTTATCAATACCCTCAATATTAGGCTTCATAGCTATAACCTCCTTTATTGAATTAGTTTATATTCGCTTATACAATCCAATATTACTTTTATTATTACATTTTTTACTTAGCTATCTTTGAAATTATCAATTGTTTACAGATACTTTCCTCAACACATTAACTTTTCAAAGGCAGAAAGCCAGCGGCGGCTCGCCAACTTTGCTTCTTGTTTGAAATTTGTCTCTGGGTGCTAGCCTGCCGTTTTGCAATGCAAACACATTTTACAAACCCCCCAAAGGCAGAGTGCCAGCGGCGGCTCGCAATCTTGCTTATTGTTTGAAATTTGTCTCTAAGTGCCAGCCTGCCGTTTTGTAATGCAAACACATTTTACAAACTTCTCAAAGGCAGAGTGCCAGCGGCGGCTCGCAATCTTGCTTATTGTTTGAAATTTGTCTCTAAGTGCCAGCCTGCCGTTTTGTAATGCAAACACATTTTACAAACTCCCCAAAGGCAGACCGGATGCAACGTCATCGTTGCCTAGCTTATGCCCAGAAATTCAAAGTAGTTCTTTTCGGGAAGAACAACATAAGTTTCCTCTATCTTAGAACTTCCCTTTGCCTGATACTCTAATGTGTTATTATCCTTCCATGCGACCAAGGGAACCTCACCGCGTCCAAAATTATAAACTGTTTTCTTGATACCCTTTTGCTTCAGACTGAAAAACTTAAAATTCTTATCCTGACCGTAAGGCACAACATAAAGAGCGACTTTACCCATATTGTTATCCTGAACATCAGCTACATAAAACTGCATTTTCCCGTCAGGTGAGATCGTATTATCAATATAATTTCCCTGAGCGTCTTTTTCAAAATCAGAATCGCTTCCCGTATTGGCAGTCGTTTTAAAATTAACTCTGTTGATAGCGTCTATCTGTTCTGCATACAAAGAATATACCTCAGGGTAATTTGCAAGGTTTGAATCCAGCCTTGTCTCAACATTAGAACCCCCGAACAGAAAGTTTATTACAAAGAAAATTATAAGTCCCAGAACATATATAAGTAAATAAACAGTTCCTAAAATGACCTTTAAGGTTTCATTATTAGACGCTGCAAAAAATATAACGATTGCAACTATAAACGCAGGTATGATAAGTACCCAATCGCCGAGATTGAATATCACAAAAAGAAATACAAGCGGCGGCAGTAAAATCCCCACGAGCTTTGTAATAAATTCATCTCTTGTTAAAATCATAAGCGTCAGGAACACTGCACTGGCAATCACATATATAAGTAAAAAAGAGAACTGCGACCCTTGTTTAAATTCAAGCTCATATAAGAATGTAGCATAAGTCAAGATTGCTATAACAGCAACATAAGCTAAGTTAATTAACGATATTACTCGCTTAACCCAAACATTCTGAAAAAAACTCTGCATAATAAATCCTCCGTTTTGTTTTCTAGAAATTATTTTACCCTATATTTAGCAAAAAATCAAGTATTACCGCTGTATTTGGAAACATCGTCAAACTTAATGCCTCCGCCGAATATGTCAAGTGCAGAACCTATAGTAAAATCAATATTTCCATTACCTGTTCTCTCTATTTTATCAATATCTTCAAGCGAAGCTATGCCACCGGCATAAGTGATAACATTATTTCCCGTGCTTTGCTTTGAAACAAGCAGTTCAGCAGAATCAGCGAGAATACGCAAAAGCTCAGTGTCTATACCCGAAGCCTTTCCTTCAACATCAACAGCATGAACCAAAAATTCATCACAATATTTATAAAGCTCTAAAAAGGTCTGCTCGGTTATTTTAGTGTCGGTAAACTTCTGCCATCTGTCTGTAACGATATAGTAATTTCCATCGCGCCTTCTGCAGGAAAGATCAAGTACAACTTTTTCTTTGCCGACTGATTTTACAAGAGCCTTTAGATTCTCAATGTTCACCCTGCCGTCTTTAAAAACGTATGAAGTAACTATTATATGGCTTGCACCCATATTTATAAATTTCAAAGCGTTGTCCGCATCTATTCCTCCGCCTATCTGAAATCCTCTCGGAAAGCATTTAAGTGCAAACTCCGCCTGTTTTAAATCCTCCTGATATTCATATGTTCCGGCTTTGTTAAGCAGAATAATGTGTCCGCCTGAAAGATTATGCCTTTTATAAAGCTCTGCAAAATAATACGCATTTTCGCCTGATACAAAATTTTCATCAGCATAAGAGCTTTTTTCTTTTGAATCATTAAGACTTCCGCCGACTATCTGCTTTACCTTTCCGTTATGAATATCAATGCACGGACGAAATCTCATTTTTTATCCTCCGTAATTTAATATATAAATACCTGAACCTATCCAATATACCTTTTCACAAACTCGTCTATAGACTTGTCATCTCTCCTGTTAAAAGTATCATCACACGGTTTAAGTTCCCAGCTTTCAACATGAGTCAAAACTTCATCAGGTCTGATTTCTTTAAGCTCGCCTAAAGATTCAATTTCCATCATAAAGAAGTTTGTAAATACTTCGCAGTTGCAGTTGTTATCAGGATAATCAGCCCCATCAATATAAGGAAATCTCTTAATAAACAACTGACCCTTATTAAGGCTTGCAAGCCAGCCCTTGTCGTCATTAAACCCGATTTTGATATTGGTTTCGGCTCCAGGTACCTGCTGAAGCGTCAGATACTTGTTGCCAATATACAGCCTGTCATCTGTCAAATCTGTATAGGGCCAAACGGTGAAGTTCCTGTTCGAGAGAAGCCCCGTCTCCTTTTCCGACTGCGGCATTATAGAAACAGCATTCTTGTCAACAACGGTCATTGCCCAAGGAGCTATCGTCATATTCGACGCTCCTATGTTCTTGATTTTGTGAGTAACCGTTGCAGCAGCGTCTGTTTCAGATAATTCAATTTCAAGCGAAAACTGCATATCAGTTTCAATCTGCGGCGGAGGCGTTAATGTTACCTTATTGCCATCTATTACATAGTTCACCTTTTTATTGTCGGGATAATAACTTTTAGGGTCATGCTCGGGAGAGACCCAAAGCCTGTGTCCCCCGTAGATATACCATTTGTCGTCGCCGAACATCTCTGCAAACTTACCGCCTGTCATAATCGTCTGCTCGCTCTTATCCTCGCACATTATATTCTCTTTGCCGTTTAGCTTAAATGAAATCACTCTCGGACCTTTTTCAATCATAATAAGCATTGTACACTTATCATTTATAAGCTCCAGACATTTTCCGAAATAACCATAATCAACTTCCCTGTGCTTCATAATCAACTTTCCTGTCTTATATATTTGTTTTTTCTATCCTCACTGAATATTCATTCGGCTCATTGCTCGCAACACTCTGACACATCTTTGCAAAATCACTTGTACGGGCGTCTAACTCGGCAAGCCTTTTGTTATTATCATTTTTATGCTCAAGCTCCTTCAGTGATGTTGATATATCAATTCTGCCCAATTTTTTTGCCTTAGACAAAATCTCTGTTCCCCTGTCATTAAAAGCCAGAACCCTAGCATAAGGAGTAAGCTGAAAATCACTTTTATTAATACCCAGAACGGCATACATAACCACTCTTCTAATTCGAGCCATAGTGAATGCTTTTGTCTTGGCATTAATAATGAGTTCGTCATAGCTTTTTGACGTTTTCAGTGCTTTTAGTATTCTATCAGCTAAGTCTCCGCTGCAGTCGGGAACTTCTCTAAGTTTTCTTTTATCCATCTTGATAAGGCTGAACAAAATTCCCTTTTCCATATTCTTTATATCACGAATTTCAGCATAGTTATCATTATACGGAAGCAGATTGTCATTAAGCAGCCCGTTTTTTAAAAGCTCTCTGATTTTTGATGCACTTGCATAATTTCCGTGCAGGCAGTCATCATTATGCCCTGCTCCTTTTCTTAGTATTGGCATAGGCTTTATTCTTGTATTCTTAACAGCCTTCAAATACTCAACAGCCAAAGTGTTATTCGGGCTGTTAAAAACCTCTGCAACCTCTTTGCCTGCGAATAGCTCAGCCGTTTTAGATAGCGCAGCAGGATAGGAATTACCCTCTTTAAGCAGTCTTTTAAACTGATTTGATTCATTGCTTTTTTCACTTGACTGAGCTAGCTTGTCTGACAGATTTGCCGCCTTGCAAAGAGTATATAGATCATCGTTTTCACAGCCGAAGCAAAGGCAGTTACTGCCTATAGCATTTGCAATATAAACTCCGCTTTTTGCAAAGCCCTCAGCAGAAGATATACAAAAAGGTGCAGGAAGTTCAACAACCAAATCAGCACCGTTAAGTACGGCCTGTTTTGCCCTGTAATGCTTGGAAAAAATTGCAACGTCTCCTCGCTGAACAGCGTCTCCGCTCATTATAGAAACTATATGCGTAGAGCCATTTTCTCTGGCTTTCTCTATCTGATATTTATGTCCGTTGTGAAACGGATTATATTCACAAATAATAGAAGTTATCATTATCTGTTCCTCTAGCTGTTAGAATTAAGCCGTTAAGCAAATTAAATACTTAACTCAAAAAACTTTTTATGTTTGACTGCATAAAAAATTTACTAAAATAACTGCTAAAACCTTGAAATTTTGATAAATATATTATATTATATATTAATGGAATAAGTCAAGTATACAAAATATTAATATACAAAAAGGAGAACGAATTATGAAAATACTAGTAGTAAACGCAGGAAGCTCATCACTGAAATATCAGCTTCTTGATATGGAAAATGAAAAGGTAATTGCAAAGGGCAACTGCGACCGAATAGGTATAGACGGTCATGTATCTCACAAAACATTCGACGGCAGAACTATTGATGAAGATTGCAGTTTTCCTACTCATACAGAAGCTTTTGAAAAGCTGGTCGAAGTATTGACAGAAGGAGATGCGTCAGTTATCGGTTCTATGGCTGAAATATCAGCAGTAGGACACAGAATAGTGCAGGGAGCTGAGATTTTCAATAAAACCTGTATAGCAACAGACGAAGTTATAGACAAAATCGACTCTTTAGCAGAGCTTGCACCGGTACACAACCACCCTCACGCTTTGGCACTCAGAGCCTGCAAAAAGGTTATACCTGAAAATGTTCCTCAGGTCGTTGTTTTTGACACCGCTTTCCACCAAACAATGCCTCCGAAGGCATTTATGTTCGGTCTGCCGTATGAAGACTATAAGAACTATTCCGTCAGAAAATATGGCTTTCACGGAACATCTCACAGATTTGTTACAGCGGCTCTCGCTAAGGCAATGGATACTGATATAAGGGATCTAAAAATTGTTTCCTGCCACTTAGGTAACGGCTCGTCTATCACAGCGGTTGACGGAGGTAAATCGGTCGACACATCAATGGGCTTCACCCCTCTTGACGGCGTTCTTATGGGAACAAGAACAGGCAGCGTTGATCCTTCTGCTGTTACATTTGTTCAGGATAAGCACGGCTTCACACCAAGCGAGATGAGCGACTATATGAATAAAAAGTCAGGATTTCTAGGGGTTTCGGGCATATCTTCGGACAACAGAGATATTACCGCAGCCACAGAAAAGGGCGATAAAAGAGCTCAGCTTGCAAGCGAAATGCTCGTATACCAGATAAAGAAATACATCGGTTCATACGCCGCTGTTATGAACGGTCTTGACGCTATCATTTTCACAGGCGGTATCGGCGAGAACGCTGCTGATGTAAGAGCAAAGGTATGCGAGAATATGGAATACTTTGGCATTGAAATAGACCCTGAAGCAAACGCTAAAAGAGGCGTACTTACAAGATTGTCAACACCTAAATCAAAGGTTCAGGTTTGGGTAGTACCGACAAATGAGGAGCTTCTTATCGCAAGAGATACTTTAGCTCTCATTTCAAACGAAATGCTATAACCGGCGAACTGCCGGTGGCTCTGATGCCTTTGAAATGCTTACAAAATGTATTTGATATATGCAACGGCAGACTAGTACCTATAAGCAAAAGGAAACAGAAGTTGCTATTCACAAAAATAATATGAACTGACATCATTAAATGGTGTCAGTTATTTATTTTACATAACTTTCATATAAGCAAAAAATGCCGTTATAATTTATTTGACAAAAGAAAAAATTAATTATATAATAACTTTAATATTAAATTTATAGGAGAATGTATATGAAAAAAAGGATATTTTCAGTTTTATTGTCGGCAATGATGGCTGTAACTGCATTAGCAGGCTGTATGCAGGAAAAAGTAAACGTAACGATAAACTCAAACGGTTCTGTAACACTAAACGGAGTTATCAAGATTCAAAAAGAGTATTATGAGAATCAAATGGGTATGGAAGGCAATGAGCTGTCTCAAGAATTAAAGCAAGAATCACCTAATGCAACAGTTAAAGAATATGAGGAAACAATAAAAGGCGAAACATATAAATGTTTTAATATAAGCGAGCCTTACTCCAGCATTAAAAAGGTAAAAAAAGAATTAATCAGTGGTGATACTGCATTATTCAATTCAGGCACTATTACAAAGAAAAAGTTTGTCGCTGAGTTAGGTGCGTTTGACTCTTCATCAAACGAAATATTAAACGAATCTATGAACATTTCAAAAAGTGATATGAAAGCAATGCAAGATATAGTAAAACTTACTTTCAGCATTACATTTCCTCAAAAAATAGTTTACACAAACGGAAAGCTTTCAAAAGACAAAAAGACCGCAACGTGGAACTTACTAAAGTTAATCAGCGGTGCGTCTATATGTGCATACACAAATAAAAAAGATATTAAATCAAGTCCTGTTTCCGGATTAAAAGCTAAAAACAGCGAGCAGATAATTGCTGTTAAATGGCAAAAAGCATATAAGGTATCAGGTTATCAAATAAAACTGGGTACTAACAAAGGTTTATCTCAAGGCAAAAAAACTGTTAATATTAATAAAAATACTTCTAAAACCAGTATCAAAGGCTTAAAATCAAACAAAAAGTATTATATTAAAATCAGATCGTATGTTAAAGTCGGTTCAAAGAAGTATTATGGTAAATGGTCAAAGGTCAAAACGGTGAAATAAATTATTATCAAAACTGACATCGCAAATTTCGGTGCCAGTTTTGTTTTGGTAGATAAATTGTTAAAACACAGGTGATAAGATGAAAAATATAATGATTATAGACGATGACGTCCACATAGGCAATATGCTTGAAGAAGTGCTTTCAAAGGAAGGCTACAAGGTTTCCCGTGCATACTCGGGCACGGAGGCTCTGTTGTTTCTTTCTTCGCATAAGCCCGATCTTGTACTTCTTGACCTTATGCTTCCCGGCTTAAATGGAGAGGAAGTACTTCCGCAAATCAAAGATACACCTGTTATTGTGGTGAGCGCCAAGATAGACGTAAATGACAAGGTAGAACTTCTTATGGGCGGTGCTGTCGATTATATCACAAAGCCGTTTGACACTAAGGAACTGCTTGCAAGAATTGCAGTTGCACTTAGAAACAATTCTGCTAAAGAAAATAAAAATGTTCTTAATTTTAAGAATCTGAGCTTAGACACTGCACAGCATACTGTAAGCGTATCAGAAAAACCTGTAAAACTCACAAAAACTGAATTTGCAATATTAAAGCTTCTTATGCAAAGTCCCTCTCAGGTAATAACAAAATCAGCTATTCTCGACCGTATAAGCGTGGACACCCCAGACTGTATGGAAAGCTCTTTGAAGGTTCATATAAGCAATTTACGAAGAAAACTGCGTGAAATTAACGGCAAGGATTACATAGAAGCAGTTTGGGGCATTGGCTTTAAAATGAAAGAGGATTAACAAGTTTAAATCTTTACTGTATCTTAACTCTTTTCTTTACCGCTTTCTTAACCTTTATCTGATAGACTGTGAATATCAAATTAAAGGAGGAACAATTATGGAGTATGTTTTACAAACTAATTGTCTTAGTAAAACCTACAGACATTTTAAAGCGTTAAACGGTCTTACTATGAACGTACCAAAGGGAGCGATTTACGGCTTTGTAGGCAGAAACGGAGCCGGAAAAACCACGCTTATCCGACTGATATGCGGACTTCAGGAGCCGACTCAAGGCACATATTCTCTCTACGGAAAAGACTACAAAGAAAAGGGTATAGTTAGATCCCGAAGGAGGATGGGAGCAGTCGTAGAAACGCCCTCTATCTACCTTGATATGTCAGCGGAGGAAAATCTAAAACAGCAATGCCTTATTCTCGGCTTGCCGTCATATGATGAAATTCCTGAAATACTAAGGCTTGTAGGGCTTGAAAACACAGGCAGAAAACACGCAAGGCACTTCTCTCTGGGAATGAAACAGCGTTTAGGCATAGCCGTTGCACTTATCGGCGATCCTGATTTTTTAGTTCTGGACGAGCCTGTAAACGGACTTGATCCGCAGGGTATTATTGAAATTCGGGAGCTTATTTTAGAGCTCAACCGCAAAAGACAAATAACTGTGTTAATTTCCAGCCATATACTTGACGAGCTTTCACGAATCGCCACACATTACGGCTTTATCGACAACGGACATATGGTCAAAGAGATCAGTGCTAAGGAACTTGAAGCGTCCTTCCGAAAGTCTATACAGGTAGAAGTGAGCAATACAGAAACACTTGCTCTTGTACTTGACAAAATGAACATCGAGTATGAAATCATTTCAGATACAACTGCTAATATATACGGCGAGATTGTTTTGTCCCAGCTTGTTCTTGCACTCAGCAATGAGCATTGCGAACTTATTTCCTCTCACGAGCAAAATGAAAACTTGGAAACCTATTTTATCAATATGGTCGGAGGTGAGCGTAATGAGTAAACTTCTTTATGCTGGCATTCGCCGCTATTTAAAAAGTATAATATTCTGGCTAGCAGTTATAGCAACAGCTGCAATCGCTGTTTATTGCGGAAATTGGTCGAGGAATTATTATATTGATGACTTTTATTTTCTTATTGAATTTTTTGCAATAGCAATTCTTATTACCTGGCTTGTAGGCCGTGAGTTTGACGAGGGCATTTTTCGCAACAAAATGATCTGCGGTCATACAAAAGGTACTATCTTTCTTTCCGAACTGATTTTGGGTGAGATAAACTGCATATTTCTCTTTTTGATTTTCTCAGGAATCTTTGCGGCTTTTAACAGTTATGTCTTCTCAAATATCCCGGCAAGTGTATTGATTAGGATTTTCCTTGGCTGTCTGCTTTCTAATATGGCACTTACTGCAATTTTTGTTACAATAAGCTGTATTATTCCCCATCGGGCAATTATTGCAATTATAAATATATTATTAATTTTCGGTATAGCATTTTTAACAACATCTATTGATTCTTCATTATTAAATGAAAAATACGATATTGAATATGATTATGAAACAAAAGTAACGATTGATGAACACGGAAATGAATTGACAGAGTTTGTAGAAATACCCGGAACAGAACGTAAAGTTAAAAATCCGAATTATGTTGGCGGCTGGAAACGCTCTGTATTAAAAACAGCATATCACATTACTCCGTATTCCTATATTTATGACAGCTTAGAGCGTATATCTAATTGCTTCTCTTATAATAATGAATACAGAGATAACGGATTAACTTATGAAGAAGATCCTGACACAAAATTCTCTATAACAAAGGCTGATAATAAAGCATTAAGCGTTGATCTTGTATATATGCCGATTCTCATAGTTATAATTACAGCGGCGGGGTATGCACTGTTTCGGCGCAGAGATTTCAAGTGATGAATTGAGATAACAAACCCCGCCTGCAAGAAACGGAGATCTATTATGGAAGTATGTTTATGGATAACAATATTTATTCTTATTTTGGTTGTAATTTTATTAACGACAAAATTACATCTGTTAAAAAAATCAGCTAAAGAAATTAAATCAGCATTATCAGAAAAACTTGAAACTGAAACAAATACCCTTATTGACATATCAAGCCATAATAAACATATGAAAAGCCTTGCAGAAAGCATCAACATACAGCTCAGAGAACTTAGAAAAGAACGATTACATTACCAGCAGGGAGATTATGAGCTTAAAGAGGCAGTAACAAACATCTCGCACGATTTAAGAACTCCCCTGACTGCGATATGCGGTTATCTTGATTTGCTCGAGCAGACGGAAAAATCAGAAGAAGTTAC
>CANQUM010000025.1 GCA_947627045.1 uncultured Clostridia bacterium | reverse complement strand
GTTGCGGAGGCTGGATTTGAACCAACGACCTTCGGGTTATGAGCCCGACGAGCTACCGAACTGCTCCACTCCGCGATGAAGTTTAATACGCACTTTCTAAGTGCGTATTAATTATATCATTAGGTTTAATATTTGTCAAGTCTTTTTGTAAAAATAAATGATTTGTGTGAATTCTCAATGATTATAAGTAATCAAAACGGCTGAAAATGTCAGCCGTTTTAGATTTTCTGATTAATAATTCTATTGTTCGTCTCAATGTGATTTTATCAGACATATTTAACCCTTGCAATAGTCGATTATCGACTTTATAAACTGCCTTCCTGCAGCGCATTTTGAAAGCTTGTTAAAATCACAGTTGCATACAATAACCTTTCCGTTGCCCTTTTCGTATTCATAAAGCATCGCCAATTGGTGGTTTCTGTCGAAATTGTCTATAGTGCGTACAATGAATTTTTTGTCCTCATAACGATTGTCAAGAATCTCACTCTTTGAGTTTTCGACAATTTCCCACCATTGTTCGGTTGAAAACACCTCGCTTGGGAACTGCGACAGCGCAGGGTGAGTGTTGTCGATCAAAAGTCCCATTGTTCCTACAGGAAGCGGCTTGTTCATCATTTTTGATATTGAACTGAACATAGGATAACACCAGAAATCCTGGCAGTAAAAGCCCTGTATGAAATCGTTTTCATTCAACTTGTCAAGGTCAGGTACGATTAGTACCGTTTTTCCCTTTGATAAAAGATTTTCAACCTCAGGAGAGTCGATACTCTCGAAAATATATGCTCCTGAAATATCAACATGGTCGATAATAGGAAATACCCAGAACTTATATGAATTTTGTATGTCTGTTCCCTCGATTTTCAGAGTAAAATCAATTGTGCGAACAGTGTCTGTTTCGGGGAGTGTTACGTCAATATCGCAAATGTCAATATAATTCTGACCGTCCGTCTGTTTTATAGTCTCACTTCCGCTTGCAATAATGCTGCCGCATGAGCATTTTAGCTCCCAATTCAAAATTTTTGAATCAATACTGTAGTTTCTGTAGTATGCAATTTCAATATGAGCTTTGAAATTATCACCGCTCTCATAAGTGTAACTGTTAAATTTTGCAAGTAAAACAGCGTCAGAACAGAATGTTCTCCACTCCTCAGGAGTACAAATCCCTTTTTGATCCATAAATGCGTCAAGAACTCCAACCAAAGCTGTTCCCTGACCGCTGAAATCTTGAATATCAAGAATGTGAAAGCCCCCGAGCAGTCTTGAACGGAAAACTGCTTCCATTTCTTCTTTGTAGCAAGCTACAGTCAGCTTGCCGGAGGCACGGAAAAAGTCTTTTGCTAAATGTTCCAGACCGGCAGACTTCATATGTTCTTTGAACATTTCAAAATTTTTCGGCTTTAGTGAGCCTGTATACTTTTTAATTTCATCAAAATCAGGATATGTTTCATATTGCCCAATTTCGTGAGTAATAATTGGTACATCCGGTATAAAGTCTGCGTCAGCCTCGCTTGCTTTTACCGTTTTCATTATAGTTCCGTATTGTATCTGTATTGTTCCGTCGGAGCTTTCTTTGTTTTTACTTTCGCTGACCGTTGGGTGAATAACGCTGTCATAGCACATATCAGTTGCAGGTTTTCTAGTTTGAATATGACCTAGAGGTGCGTCGCACATTGCAAAAGAACCACGCAAAAGTCTGTCTTGTGCAAGTCTTACGCCGCAGAAGAAATCATCATTTTCCAAAACCTGAGGGAAAAACTGAAAGTTGTTAGAACCCTGCGTATAAAGAAATCTGTTATCATATTTTTTAAAACCGCCGATTATTTCGTTTAATCGAGAAGGGCTTCCCCAAAGTTCGTTTCCGAGCGACATCATACAATAAGAAGGATGATTGCCGTAGAATTTCATCATTTTGAATCCCTCTTCAATAAGGAATTCCTGTTCAACTTCGTTATAGCCCTCTTCATCCTTTGCAGCTATCGTTCCCCAAAAGGGTAGCTCAGGCTCCATATATATACCCAGCATATCAGCGGCAATAAAAGCAGCCTCAGGCGGACAACAGGTATGATAACGATAATGATTCATACCGTAATCTATAGATATGCTCATAACTCTTAGCCACTCTGAAACGTCGGTAGGCATAAAGCCCGTTTTCGGGAAAATCAATCCGTCGTGCTTTCCGCGCAGAAATGTTTTTCTTCCGTTTATGGTAAATTTGTCTTTGTTGGTCTTAAATTCACGAAGACCTACAATAGTGCTGTAAGTGTCATTGCCAATTGAGATTGAAAGATTATAAAGATAAGGGCGGTATTCGTCCCACAGATAAGCATTCTCACCCATTTTGTATGTTATGTCAATTTTTCCGCCTGCGTATTCATAATCGCACGGAGGAATCATCTGATCGTTTTTTGCCTTCGGTCCGTCAAATCCGATTGCAGAAACAGTAACTGTGCCGGTACTTTCACCGACTACATCAGCTTTTATATGAAGCGTTTTTGTGTGTATATCACTTTCTACAAAGACATTTTCCACATAAGTTTTGTCAAAAATCTGAAGTTCGATCCTGCCGATAATGCCGTTCCAGTTTGTCTGAGTGTCAGCAGAAGTCAGATGACCGCCGCCTGTTCTGTATCCGAAATTGGCAACCCTTATGGTAACAGTATGGATACCGTCAGTTACATAATCAGTTATGTTGTAAATATGCGGAGCAACCAGGGAATCACAGCTTCCTATTTCCTTGCCGTCAATATATAAAGTAGTTATTCTTGTACGCTCTAAAAATATAAAAGCGTTTTTACCAACAGCTTTTGAAAAATCCACCTCTTTTGAAAACCATGCCCAGCCTTCAAAATAATAAATATCTGTTAGGTAATCTTTCTCGCGTTTTTCATTGAATTTGCCTTTTTGAGCATTTGATGTTGAGTTGGGAAGCATTATACTGTCGCTGAACGGAGGCGTTTTCCCCTCCAGTTTTTCATCAAGCTCAAGCGACCATTTCCCGCTTAAATCAATAAACTCTATCATTGTTTCTCTCCTGTAAAAGTCTCAATTTATAATCTTAAAATAAACAGCATACGGGTTATATATTATCATAAATAAAAAGCAAAAGCAATACTTTTTATAAATTATTTTTAAAAGAAAAAACCTATTGAAACAAAATCAATTCAATAGGTTAATTAGTTTATTTTATTACATAAGTCTTTCTCTGATTTTTGATAAAAAGCTCTGCCTTTTTGCGTAATTCTTTTCACTTAGCATATTATCAAACTCATTAAGTCTTCTTATCATTTCTTTATTAAGACCCTTAGGCGTTTCAACAACTACCCTTACATAATGGTCGCCCTTGTCGCTTCTGTTGAGCTTCTTGATTCCCTTTCCTCTAAGTCGGAAAACAGTACCTGTCTGCGTTCCTGCCGGAACTGTGTATCTTACCTTTCCGTCGACCGTAGGAACGGTTATCTCATCTCCGAGAGTAACCTGAGCAAAAGTCAGAGGGATTTCTGTCCATACGTCGAAGCCGTCTCTTTCAAACACGCTGTCGCGTCTTACTGAAACAGTTACGTTAAGATCTCCGTTAGGTCCGCCGTTGATACCTGCATCTCCTGCACCTGCAACCCGAAGCGTCTGACCGTTGTCAATACCTGCAGGAATTTCGATTTCTCTTTTTGCCGAACTTCTTGTGCGTCCCTGTCCTGAACATCTTGGGCAAGGGGAGTCTATTATCTTTCCCTGTCCTGAACATCTTGAACAAACCCTTGTTGAAGTAATTGAACCAAAAGGAGTTCTCTGCTGAACATTGACTTGTCCCCGTCCTCCGCAGTCGGGGCAGGTTTTCGCTGATGTTCCGGGCTTAGCACCTGAGCCTCCGCAGTCAGGGCATCTCTCCATTCTGTTCATTCTGACTTCTATTTTCTTGCCCTTGCAAGCCTCCATAAAATCAATAGTTACACTTGCACGAATATCCTGTCCGCGTCTCGGGGCATTAGGGTTAGCGGAGGCACGTCCTCCGCCGAATGAGCCGAAAATAGAATCGAAAATATCGCCCATATCTCCGAAACCGCCAAAGCCTCCGAAGCCTCCTGCTCCTGCACCTCCGCCGTAGCTGGGGTCAACTCCTGCGTGTCCGAACTGGTCATACTTTGCTCTTTTGTCGCTGTCCGAAAGGACCTCGTATGCTTCGTTTACTTCTTTAAATTTTGCTTCTGCTTCTTTATCGTTAGGGTGCAAATCAGGATGATATTGTTTAGCCAGTTTTCTGTATGCTTTTTTCAGCTCATCATCAGAAGCACCTTTTGATACGCCCAGCACTTCATAATAATCTCTTTTGTCTGCCATTAATATGACCATTCCTTTCGACGGAAATCAAAATTTTGTGAGAAAGATACTAAAATCGTCCTTTCATTATTATGTAAAATGGGAGAACAATGTTCTCCCTTTTACAGTATAGCAAGCTTTATTCTGCGTCGCTGAATTCTGCATCTATAACGTCATCGCCGTTATCTGACGATGTTCCGTCAGCACCTGTGTCAGGTCCTGCCTGAGCACTCTGAGCCTGCTGTGCCTGAGAGGCAGCCTGTTGGTAAACCTTTGTAGCAACACCCTGGAACTCTGTTTCAAGCTCTTTTTGCTTAGACTTGATAGCTTCTATATCTGTACCCTTCAAAGCCTCTTTAAGAGCGTCTATCTTTGCCTGAACAGATGATTTTTCGTCAGCAGAAATCTTATCGCCGAATTCGCCTAATGATTTTTCACACTGGAATACCATCTGATCAGCTTGGTTTCTTGCATCGACCTCGTCCTTTTTCTTTTTATCTTCTGCTGCGAATGCTTCTGCCTCTTTAACCGCTTTGTCTATGTCCTCCTTAGACATATTAGTTGAAGAGGTAATAGTAATGTTCTGCTCTTTTCCTGTTCCTAAGTCTTTAGCAGAAACGTGAACAATACCGTTTGCGTCTATATCAAATGTAACTTCGATTTGAGGAATTCCTCTAGGAGCAGGTGCAATACCGTCAAGACGGAACATACCCAGCTGTTTGTTGTCTTTAGCGAATTCTCTTTCACCCTGAAGTACGTTTATATCAACTGCCGACTGGTTATCAGCCGCTGTTGAGAATATCTGCGACTTCTTTGTAGGGATAGTTGTGTTTCTCTCTATAATCTTTGTGCAAACTCCGCCCATTGTTTCAAGACCGAGTGAAAGGGGAGTAACGTCAAGCAGAAGCAATCCGTCTTTGATGTCTCCGCCGAGAACTCCGCCCTGAATTGCTGCACCTAATGCAACGCACTCGTCAGGGTTGATACCCTTAAACGGTTCTTTGCCTATAAACTTTTGAACAGCTTCCTGTACAGCAGGAATTCTTGAAGAACCTCCTACCATCAGTACCTTGTTGAGGTCGCCTGATGAAAGACCTGAATCTGATAATGCCTGACGGACAGGTCCCATAGTTTTCTCAACTAAGTCAGCGGTGAGTTCATTGAATTTAGCCTGTGAAAGTGTAAGTTCCATATGCTTAGGGCCTGCAGCGTCTGCTGTGATAAACGGAAGGCTGATAGATGTTGTTGCTGTTGACGAAAGCTCGATCTTAGCCTTTTCAGCAGCCTCCTTGAGTCTCTGCATAGCCATCTTGTCATTTGAAAGGTCAATGCCCTCAGACGCCTTGAACTCATTTACCATCCAGTCGATAATTCTCTGGTCAAAGTCGTCTCCGCCAAGACGGTTGTTACCTGCTGTTGCCAAAACCTCAGTAACACCATCGCCCATTTCAATGATCGACACGTCAAATGTTCCTCCGCCCAAGTCATATACCATGACCTTTTGGTCGCTCTCTTTATCAAGACCGTATGAAAGAGCGGCGGCAGTAGGCTCGTTTATAATTCTCTTAACATTTAAGCCGGCAATCTGACCTGCGTCTTTTGTTGCCTGTCTTTGGGCGTCTGTGAAATAAGCAGGAACAGTGATAACTGCTTCGGTAACGCTTTCGCCGAGATATGCTTCGGCGTCAGCCTTGAGCTTTTGCAGAATCATTGCTGAAATCTCTTGAGGAGTGTATTCCTTTCCGCCCATTTTAGCTTTATAATCAGAGCCCATATGCCTTTTGATGGAAATAACAGTGTTATCAAAATTCGTAACAGCCTGTCTTTTTGCTACCTGACCGATAAGTCTGTCGCCTGTTTTTGAAACTCCTACAACCGACGGAGTAGTTCTTGCACCCTCGCTGTTAGGAATTACAACGGCTTCGCCGCCCTCCATAACTGCAACGCAGGAGTTTGTTGTACCTAAGTCAATACCTATAATTTTACCCATAATTAATCATTTCCTTTCTAATCATTAAGTTAGTTGTATTGGTATTTTTGCTAAGTGTTAGATCTTAGCAGAAATTGATTTACAATTTTTATTTAAGGATTTGCAACTGTTACCATTGCATATCTTATTATCTTATCGCCGATTTTATAACCCTTTTGGAATACCTGAGCAACTTCATTTTCGCCTAGCTTATCGTCCTCTATCTGATTTATCGCATTGGCTATATTCGGATCAAAAGTCTCTCCTAAAGGGTCAATAATTTCAACGCCGAGCTTTTTAAGAGTATCATAAAATTGGTTAAAAATCATCTCAACGCCCGACTTGTATTTTTCGTCAGTAGTTTCAGCATTCAAGGCTCTTTCAAAATTATCAAATACAGGGAGAATTTCGCTTATTGTATTACCAATAGTAGTATTTGAAATATCAAGTCTTTCCTTTGCCGAACGCTTTCTGAAATTATCATATTCAGCGGCAAGTCGCATATATTTATCTTTTTGCTCGTCTAATTCTTTCTGAAGTGTTTCCTCAGCAGTAGGTTCTGCTTCGTTTTCGGTTTTATTCTCTGTATTATTGTCGTTATTGTCGTCAACTGCCTTTTCACAAGGCGTATCCTCGACATCATTGTTTTCGGTTTCATCAATAACTTCTTCTAAGTCTTTTTCATTATCGTTTGCCATTATTTATCACTGCCCCTCGTTGTCTGTATTGTCAACATCACTAATATCCATAACATTTTCAGAATCATATTCATTTTCTGAAATCATATCTGAAATTCTGCTTGTAAAATATTCAAGATACGGAATAAACTTCGCATAATCAATTCTCATAGGTCCAATAAGACCGATAGTGCCTGCGGGCTTTCCGCCCTTTTGGTACTGCGAGGTTATTATGCTTGAATTATTTATAACAAAGCCGTCGCCCTCAGGTGAAAACATAACGTGAAGTCCCGAAAAGCTCTCGTCAAACAGTTTTGCAATTTCCTTTTTATTATCCAGAAACTCAATTATCTCATTTTTGTCAAAATCATCATATTTTAACAGATTTCTTTCACCCTTAAAAGAGATTTCTTTTTGCGTTATTTCCTGCGACATTTTATAAATCTCTGCCACAAGAGGCGATAGAGTCATCATATAAGTTCCCATTGCCTCTTCAAGCTTTTTAATAAGGTCGTCAGAGAGCTTATCTATTTCTATGCCCTCTAAATTCTCTCTGAGAAAGTTTGAAAAGAACTCTAACTGTTCGTTTGTAAGGTCAAACTGAAGCCTGCAAACTTTGTTCTTTATATTTCCCGACGAAGTAATAAGAAGCAGCACATACATACGTTTTCCGGTAGGGATAACTTCAACCTTTGAGATAATTGAAAACTTAGGCGTTTCGGTTGCAACTACCGTTGCACACTTTGTAAGTTCTGCCAGTGCAGTAGAAGCAGACTGAACGATAGCCTCTTCGGTCAGATCCTCTCCGCTGGGGAGCATTGACTCAATTAAATCCTTTTCCTCCTTTGTAAGAGGATCGGTTTCAATCAGTTTGTCAACATAAAATCTGTAGCCCTTATATGTCGGCACTCTGCCGGCTGAGGTGTGCGGCTGTTCTAGATAACCCTGCTTTTCAAGCTCTGCCATTTCGTTTCTTATAGTCGCCGAAGATGCCTTTATATA
Source organism: uncultured Clostridia bacterium (assembly GCA_947627045.1). Lineage (GTDB taxonomy): Bacteria > Bacillota > Clostridia > Oscillospirales > Ruminococcaceae > UMGS1601. The sequence continues at coordinate 19,495 of CANQUM010000025.1, read as the reverse complement.
CTTCATCATCGCCTTTGAACCTACAGGCTCGCCGGTAACTATATATTCGTCAACCACGGCTGTAAGAATTTTTAGCTTTCGGTCGTCCACATAGCCACCTCCGTAACTTATCACTTGGATCAATCGAGTGTTAGCACTCATTTGGCTTGAGTGCTAAGTATTATTATACCCAGTTTTTTTTCATTGTCAAGGGGTTTAGAAAAATTATTTTATAAAAATTATGCTGACCCGTTATTTATATTTTTGTGCATATAGACAAAAATATCCCCAGCACAAGCATAGGGATATCTAAAATTTTATTAGGTTAATTTAGTAATAATACAAAATATTTATATTACAAAGTAACAAAATACTTAATACTTAATGTTTTTTAAAATATTATGATAAATACATTCAAGTGTATTCTGCTTAACATCATTTTTCAGTTCGCATTCCCAAACAATAATTATATTCCATCCTAGATTTGATAATTTTTGATATGTTAATTTATCTCGTTCAATATTATGTGAAATCTTTTTGTTCCAATAATCAGTGTTAGATTTTGGCATAACAAAATATTTACAGTTTTTATGACCATGCCAAAAACATCCATTAACAAAAATAACTGTTTTATATTTTTTCAGTACAATATCAGGTTTCCCAGGTAAAGCTTTTAAATTTTTTCTATATCTAAGACCTTTTGAAAATAAATATTTTCTTACTAAAGTTTCAGGTTTTGAATTTGTGCTTCTTATTCTAGACATATTGTAACTTCTGACCTTCTTAGAATGATTGTCCATTTTATTTCCCCACGATATAAGCTTTTTTAATTTCTTCTGCTATTCTTTCTATTACTGAAACACAAACGGAATTTCCGGCTTGTTTGTATAATCGTGCATCGCTCATATTTTTAGGTAATTTAAAATCTTTAGGAAAACCCTGAGCATTAAAACATTCATGTGGTGTCATTTTTCTAATTCCATTTTTTGTTTTAATAATACAAACATTATGCCCACCTTCTCCTTGATTCGCAGTTAATGTAGGAATTACACCACTCTTATTTTTCCTAACATATTTTCTGCGCCATTGATAGATTGCATTATCATCATCCATTGCCTCAACAAGTTTTTCGTATATATTACCTTTATACTTCCCTTTAGTATAATAATATTTTTTATCTAACTGGGTTTCGTAATCAATAATGTCTTTTAGTTTTGTTGTTAGTTTTATTGGCGTTGGAAATTTAAATCTTTTATATATTTTTTGATCTTTAAATGCTAGAATATAAATACGTTCTCTATTTTGTGGTATATTACCATACTCCATTGCATTTAATACAGCACAATCAACATAATATCCAGATTTTTCTAACTTCTCTCGCATAATGTTAAAAGTATTTCCTTTATCATGATTTAACAAGTTTTTTACATTTTCTAAAAAAATTATTTGAGGTTTTTTTGCATTGATAATGCGAATCAAATCAAAAAAAAGTGTGCCACGTCCTTTTTTATCGTTAAATCCATTTCTATATCCAGCTATACTAAATGCCTGGCATGGAAATCCTGCTAACATAACGTCAAAATTTGGAATCTCATCAACACTTATATTTTGTATATCTCTACAATCTACTTTTAAATCAAAATTAAGTTCAAATGTTTTTGCTGGATAAAAGTCAAATTCATTAGCATATATTGTTTTAAAAAAATTTGTATTTTCAAACCCTTTATCAATACCCCCAACACCAGCAAAAAAAGATGCGCATTTTAACTTATCCATAGTATTCAATAACCTTTCACAGTTGTTATAATAATTATAGCACAGATTACGGTATGTTGCAATACTTAGGAGTAAAAAAGAGATAAAACACTCTACCTTTCTTAAAAATCTCAGGTATTATTTTTAATGATTCTGCATTTTCTTATATCAAAAATAATATCTGGCTCAAGATGCTTTGCATCAACAAATAAAGACTGTAGACTAACATGAGGACGTCTACCTTGATTTTTTTGCTCCTGTATAGTTTCACATTTATTAGCTGGATATTTACCAAACTCGTCTGAATCAATATTTAAATTATAAACAAATAAAATATTTTCATCTAAATTAAATCTTAAAAACACCAAATTATCAAAAGTGCATTTAGGACCAAATGAAGATAAATCACCATTATATCTTGATGTTGCTTTAAACTCAATTTTTTTATTTGTTATTGGATCTGTTGCATCTCCTGCTTTTTTCCCTCTGTTCCAAAGATAACCTAAACAGTAGCATCCCATTGGTTCACTTATGGCATCTGGAATATTAATTCCCCTATGACTATTGTTTGAAATATATGTGTTAAGGTCTTTCCACTTAAAATAAGCATTACATGCTTCATCAATTCGGGCATCATCAATTTTTATATACCCAAAATCATTATAATTAACTTTCATATTTTTTTTGAGTGTTTTATCTCAAATTAATTATATCACTATTTTATTGTAATATAAAAATAAATTTTGAATAAAATGTAATTTTTTTAATTTTTAATCCAGATATATTATTATGATTGACTTAATATAATGATAAACAAGTTAATTAAATGTTGAAGATTTACAATATTCTATTTTAATTTTAATACATAACGATGAATTTATATTACACATCACAAAAAACGGCTTAAACGTAATGTTTAAGCCGTTTTGTATATGCTGTAGTTTAAGTTGATTGCATAAACTTTTACTTTTTCGCCTCGTCTAAATTAAGCTCGATTTTGTTTACAGTGTAACCTTCATTCGTTTCTTGAACCGTTAAGTTTTCTATAAATAAAGTAGCTTTGAAATCTTTTATCGACAAGTTAATAGCCTCTGCTAATTCTTTATTAACACTTAAATCAAGAATTTTTATAGGAGTCTTTAATGAAACATTGTGATTTGTCTTTTTTCCTCTCGCCTGACTTATAATGCTTATTATAGAATCTCCGTTTGCAATTTCCTTTGCAAAATCGAAATTCAAAGGCTGTATTTCTGTTATGTGGATTGACTTCTTATCGTGATAAAGCTCCTGATAAATTTCTTCTGTTATGAATGGGAAGAAAATACTGAAATCCTGAAGCAGTTTATAAAGAAGTGTATAAACCGTCTTTTGACCGGAATATCTCGGCACTTCGCCGAATTCTTCAGGTCTGTATAGTCTGTGCTTTACAATTTCAATGTAGTTGTCACAGAAGTTCCAGAAGAATTTCTCTAAATGATTTAATGCTAATCCTACCTCGTATTCGTCAAGATATTTTATAAAGCCCTTTTCCATATCCTGAAAACTTCCTAAGATCCACTTATCAATGTATTCATAATCATTGAAATCTTTATCCTGATAGTCAGTTAGGTGCATTTCAATAAATTTAGAAACATTCCAGATCTTGTTTATCAGCTTTTTGCCCCTTTGAAGAGTCTCTTCACTGAATACTATGTCTGTTCCCAGTCTTCCTGAGCCTGCCCAGTAGCGAATAACATCAGCGGAATACTGGTTTATCAAGTCAATCGGCTCAACCTTGCTGTTCTTTTTGCTCTTGCTGATTTTCTCTCCCTTGCTCGCCATAACAAAGCCTGAGATCATTACATTATCCCAAGGTCTTTGACCAAAGTGGTAGAAGCTCTTTACAATCGTGTAAAAATCCCATGTTCTTATTATCTCTGATGCGTTTGTTCTTATGCTCATCGGCTTTAATATTGATTCGTAGTTTTCTTTTTCACCGTATCTCATATTTATAAGCGGTGTTACCGATGACGTTGCCCAAGTGTCCATTACGTCTGTTTCGGGAGTGAACTCTTTGCAGCCGCATTTAGGACAGCTTTCAATGTGAGGCTTATCAGTCAGAGGATTAACAGGTAGGTCTTCTTTTCTTGCAAATACAGGTTCGCCGCACTCTTTACAGTACCACACAGGGAACGGTACTCCAAAATACCTCTGCCTTGATATGCACCAGTCCCACAGAATGTTTTCTACCCATTCGTTGTATCTGCTGTGCATATGCGCAGGATGCCATTTGATTTCGTTTCCTATTCTGATAAAATCTTCTTTGTGATTCATAATGTCTATGAACCATTGCTTCATTACTGAATACTCTACTTCTTTTCCGCATCTTTCGTGCGTCTGTACTTCGTGCTCTAACTCTTCTATCTTGACTATATATCCGCCTGCTTGTAAGTCTTCTATTATCTTCTTTCTTGCTTCCTTGATTTTTAATCCGCCGTAATTTGGTACCGAATCAACTATTCTTCCGTTGTCTGTGAAAATGTACTTTAACGGCAAATTGTACTTCTTCCACCACTCAATGTCGGTCTGATCTCCAAAAGTACAGCACATTACTACTCCCGTACCTTTATCGATCGCTACCTTGTCATCTGCCATTATCGGTACTTCTTCATCTATCACAGGTATATGAGCTGTCTTGCCTATAAGATGATTGTGCTTTTCATCATCAGGATTTACAAATACGCATACTATTGCAGGCAATAATTCCGGTCTTGTCGTTGCTATCGTGAATTCTTCTCCGTCTTCAACTGTCTTGAACGTTACATAGTTGAATGTCGTCTTTATCGTTTTTGTCTCCAGCTCTGCCTGTGCAATGGATGTCAAACACTCGTTGCACCATAATGCCGGACTTTCTTTATGATAGCAGTGTCCTTTTTCTATTAGATCTATGAATGAAGTCTGACTTATTTTGATAGTCGATGGGCTTACAGTCTTATAATGAATTCCCCAGTCGGTGCTTACTCCCATCTTGCTGAATAAGGTCTGAAAGTCTTCTTCATATTTGTCAGTAGTTTCATAGCACAGCTTTGAAAATTCCTCTCGCCCGATTTCGTGTGCCTTTTTGCCCTGCTCTTTTTCAACCAGTCTTTCACTCGGCAAGCCGTTGTCGTCAAAGCCGAACGGATAGAAAATATTATATCCCCTTAACCTTTTATACCTTGCTATCATCTCCGTCTGTGAGTATGAGAAAATATGCCCAATGTGGATTTTTCCGCTTACTGTAGGCGGGGGAGTGTCTATTGAAAATACCTTCCTTTGATCAGGTTTGAATTCGTAAATCTTGTTCTCATTCCAGTATTCTAACCACTTGCTTTCTTTTTCCTGCGCCTTATATTTCTTGTCTAACATCTTTTCCAGCCTTTCTTTAATTTAAGAAAACTAATTTCCTTTTTTTAAAAATTTATCTAAAGTATAACATAAATAAAATCAATAAGCAAGTGCAATATACCATTAAGACAACAAAAAAACAGCCGCCCTGAGTATTTTCTAAAAGGCGGCTGCTGATTGCATTATCACCAATTCAATTGGCTTTGCAATCAATTAAATCAAACAGAGGACAATTAAACAATGAAAAATTTAAAAAATTGGCTAAAATTAATAACTGATCCCTTCGTATCATATATCCCATTTAAAGTTTTACCAAACAAGGCACTCACAACTGTACATCTATAATAAATTTTTAGATGTCTTTAAATCATGACATTTACCGCTATATAGTTCAAAAGGATCGTGCTGTCTGCTGAACCCTATTATATTGTTTCTTATAAGTATTGAAAGCTGCTTATCCATAGTCCGTTTTCTGCATTTGCATACCTTTTCAAATTCGCTTATTAGTTCAGCGTCAATTCTAAATGTTACTTCCTTTGTTTTTTTATCTTTCTTGATTTCCATAATTTTTATTTTTCACCATTAGTTTATTTCTCTTTGCTCTATGTCCCTATGTCGTCTTTGTCGTTTCGATCGGTCCGTTTATTTCTTCAAAGCTGTTTACATATTTTAGCATAGTAAAGGATAGCTGTTCTCTTAAACTTATTTTAAAATATTTGCATATGTATTTGTATTTGTATAATAATTCAGAGTCAATATTTACTATTAATTTATCGTTTTTTCTGTTCATTGTTTTTTTACTCCATTTTATGTAATATTTTTCTTTGTGTATATTACTGTAACATTCGTTTGAATGAATGTCAAGTAAATTCATAAGTAATTATAATAAAATTTTAATTATATTAATATTTAGGGGGATTTTTGTGTATTTTTATCAAAGAATTAGTGATTTGAAAAATACTGTTTTTATAATTATAATGCTTTTAAATAATAATTGCAAGCAGAAAATAATACAAATATATTGCAAAATAATTGTATAATTTGCACAAAATATATTGCATAATATAATTATTAGGAGGAGTAAGTACTTATGTGGAAAATAAAGAAAGGTTATGATGCGATAAGTAAATCTTTTCGCTTGCCTGAAGAACTTGTCAATAAACTTGATAAACTGGCATTTGAAAATAAGTTATCTCTAAATCAATTAGTAATACAATGTTTATATTATGCAATTGATAATCTGGATAGTTCAAATAGTCAAACATCAAATGATGAAAAATAGTATTATAACACTTAAAAACACCATTGCTTTAGATAGCAGTGGTGTTTTTTTAACACTCCCATACAAACGGGGGTCGACATAGATAATCGGCGTATTAAAAATAAAATTCCTTATAATATAGTACAAAAAGTGTAGTTTTTATCCTGAATTGCTCGGGCTTTTGCATTGACATTTGCAATATATACTGTTAAACTAAAATTATACAAAAACTTAAATTGTAAATTATAAACTGAAAAGGGAGTAGATAAAATGATTACAAAGAAATTTCAGGATTTAGAGTTATCATATCTTGGATTGGGTACTATGCGTCTGCCGGTTATTGATTACGATGATTCAAGAATTGACGAAGAAAAAACGGCAGAGATGGTTGCATATGCTATGGAGCACGGCATTAACTATTATGATACGGCATGGGGTTATCATGGCGGCAATTCAGAAACTGTAATGGGCAAGGTTTTAAAAAATTATGATCGGAACAGTTATTATTTAGCGTCGAAGTTTCCGGGATACGATCTTTCAAATATGCCGAAGGTTGAAGAGATATTTGAAAATCAGCTAAAAAAGTGCTGTGTAGATTATTTTGATTTTTATTTATTCCATAATGTATGTGAGATGAACATTGATGCTTATTTAGATGAGAAATACGGTATTTTTGAATATTTGATTGAGCAAAAGAAAAACGGACGTATTCGTCATTTGGGCTTTTCTGCACACGGAAGTCTCGAAGTTATCAAACGCTTTTTGGATAAATACGGCGAGCATATGGAATTTTGTCAGCTTCAGATAAATTATATTGACTGGACATTTCAAAATGCAAAAGATAAAGTAGATTTACTAAATCAGCATAAAATCCCAATATGGGTTATGGAGCCGCTGCGAGGAGGCAAGCTGTCCAAATTACCTGAAGCGGAGGAAAAAATATTAAAGGAACTTCGTCCTGATGAAGAGATACCCGCATGGGCATTCAGATTTTTGCAGAGCATTCCCGGAGTTACTATGATACTATCGGGAATGTCAAATTATGAACAGCTTAAAGAAAACATAAAAATATTTGAAACAGAAAAGCCGTTGTCAAATGATGAAATGGAAACATTGCTAAAAATCGCGGATAATACATTAAACGGAGTTCTTCCCTGCACAGCTTGTCATTACTGTGTCAGCCATTGTCCGAAGGGTTTGGATATTCCGACACTGTTGGAATTATATAACGAGCACAGCTTTACAGGAGGCGGTTTTATTGCACCAATGGCGCTGATGGCAATATCAGAAGAAAAGCATCCGACTGCATGTATAGGCTGCAGAAGCTGTGAGGCAGTTTGTCCTCAGCAGATAAAAATATCAGAAGCAATGTCTGATTTTGCAGAGAAATTAAATAGTTAAACCTATTATAAATAGTTTTGCAATTGTTGAAAAAAGGTAATAAAATAAACAGTGAGGGGGATTATACCCCTCATTGTTTATTCATATGAAAAATCTATTTATTATTATTTTCTGCTTCTTTTAGAACAGCAGGCAATGATGATTTTATCGTCAGTGATACATATTCAATCAATTTATGTCTGTCGTAAGGATGCTTGTTTTTTAACAGCTTTACGATCATTCCGACAATGGCTTCGGTATAGAAATCACATATAAATATTCTGAAGTTTTTATTGACTTCGATACCTGTAATTTCCTCATAGCGTTTGATTATGGTCATTACGATGCTGTTGAAATCGTTGTTAAAAAATTTATTTAATTCGTTTGAGCCTATAGAGTCAAAAGCACAATTAAGGATATGCTTGTTTTCCTCTACATAGTCCAAAACGAAGTTTATAGCGTCCTCGTAGTCCAAAAGCAGGTCGAAGTTCTTTACAACTTCGATTGCTTCTTGTTCCAGCATCCATTTCAGCAAATCCTGAATATTTTCAAAGTGATAGTAAAATGTCTTGCGATTAATTTTGCAGTCGGAAACAATTTCACTTACGGTTATTTTAGAAAGCGGCTTTTTCTCCATAAATTTTTTGAGAGAAGCCGCTATTGTTTTCTTTGTATTAAAAGTTGTAATTTCGTGCTTCATTTTATGTACCTCCATATTTATTATACACTTGTCCTATAAAAATTTCAATGTATGATTTGTTAATTTTGACCGTCAAATGTACTTTTTTGTCCGTTTTTTCAACAATTGAGCTGATTTAACCATTGAAGTTACAAATTTAATATTTATAATTATACTTCAAAGGCAGGTGCGATAAATGAATGAACGAAAACAACTAAAATACAACATAGTTTTGAATACTAATATCGGGAATAAAATAGGAACACTGTCCGCAAAAATCAACGATGATACTTTAGAATGTGTTATTGCAGTTATGAAAAGTGAAAATTATTTCAGCGGAACAATTAATTCCTATGGCAAGTTTAAAATTCAAGGACGCTTAAAAACTCTAACGAATAATATAAACTGTAAAGGCGAGGGGTATCTGGACGATAGTTCGATTACTTTTACTCTTAATGCTGAGGGGCGGGATCTGATCGTCAGCGGTACATCAGTTGTAAAGGCAGGCGAAAATATATGAAAAAGCTATATGAGGGATTGACCGCAAAGCCAAAGTTTATAATGATTATATTTATACTGTTCGCGGTTTTTTGTGCATTGATAAGAGGCTTTGTTGAGGTCAACTATGATATAAACGATTATCTTCCAAAGGACAGTAAATCTACAGTTTCAATAGATGTAATGAACAAGGAATTTGACGGCGGGATTCCCAATGCAAGAGTGATGATTAAAGATGTAACTGTAGCTGAAGCGTTGGAATATAAGAACAAAATCGCAGATGTAAATGGCGTATCCGGTGTTACATGGCTTGATGACAGCGTTGATATTACTCAGCCGCTTGAAGTTATGGATAACGATATAGTTGAAACATATTATAAGGATAATACCGCATTGTTTTCTGTTACGATAGAAGAAGAGCATATCCTTGACGCAGTTTCAAATATTCGAGATATAATCGGCAATGACAATGCTATGGAGGGTTCGGCAGTATCTACTGCGGTAGCTACAGAGAACACGGTCAGTGAGATATACAAGATTGCAATAATTGCGGTTATTTTTGTTCTTGCAGTTCTGATACTCAATACACTTTCGTGGGCTGAGCCGATCATTATTCTTTTAGGGCTGGGAATTGCAATTTTAATAAATATGGGAAGCAATGTTATTTTTGGCGAGATCTCATTTGTTTCAAACGCAGCTGGAGCGATCTTACAGCTTGCCGTATCGCTTGATTATTATGTATTTTTGCTGCATCGCTTTGAAGAAAGCAGAAAGGATTTCTCAAATCCAAGAGACGCTATGGTTGACGCTCTATGCAAATCAACAAGTTCAATCCTTTCAAGCGGACTTACTACTGTTATAGGCTTTGCCGCTCTTTGCTTAATGAGGTTCAGAATAGGTCCTGACTTAGGAATGGTTCTTGCAAAAGGTGTAGCTATAAGTCTGATAAGCGTTTTTGTGTTTATGCCGAACTTTATTCTGTTGGTATACAGAATTATCGACAAAACACGTCATCGTCCATTTTTGCCTAAGTTTGAAAAATTCGGTAAATTTGTAAGTAAGGTTATGATACCTTTTGTCTGTGTTTTTGTTGTGGTAATTGTTCCTTCTTTTTTGGCTTCCAATTCAAATGATTACTATTACGGCTCTGCACATATTTTTAATGAGAAAACTAAACTGGGTTCGGATACCGCTTTGATAGAGCAGGTCTTCGGAAGAAGTGATACATATGTACTTATGGTTCCAAACGGCGATAATGAAAAGATAAAAGAACTTTCTGATGAGCTTAAAAAGCTTCCTCAGGTAACGGATATTCTCTCATATGTTGATACGGTAGGAGAGGAAATTCCTGAAGAATATATTGATGATGATACACTGTCGATGCTTGTTTCGGATAATTTCAGCCGTATGGTCATAAATCTTGATACCGATTACGAGGGTGAGGATACATTTGAACTTGTTGAGAAAATCAGGAATACTGCTGAGAGCTTCTACAGAGACGAATATTATCTGGCAGGAAACGGCGTGAGCACATATGATTTGATGAAAACAGTTACAAGCGATATGATGAAGGTAAATCTTATTGCAATAGCGGCGGTTTTCATAGTTCTTCTGTTCACTATGAAATCAATTACTCTGCCGATAGTTCTTGTAACAGGTATTGAAACGGCTATATGGCTGAATTTATCAATCCCTTATTTCAACGGAAGTACAATTTTCTATATTGCATATTTGATAATCAGTTCTATTCAGCTTGGCGCAACGGTAGATTATGCAATCCTTTTTACAGACAGGTATATGGAGTTTCGTCAAAAGATGCCGAAAAAGCAAGCCGTTATAAGTGTGATTTCTTCATGCACACTTTCAGTTCTAACATCGGGAAGCGCACTTACAGTCGTAGGTTTTCTTTTGGGGCATTTTTCAACTCACGGACTTCTTGCTCAGCTTGGATTTTTTATAGGCAGGGGAACGCTGTTTTCATTGGCAATAGTAATGTTTGTTTTGCCTGGACTGCTTTTCCTGTTAGACGGGGTTATCAGAAAAACAACCGGAAAAACAGATTTTTATAATAATTGATGAGGTGATTGTGATGAGGTTTTTTAATAAAATTATTTCTGTAGTTTTGTCAGTGTTGATTTTTATGTCGATTGCTTTGACGGGTTCAGCGGAGGCTGCAGAAAAAGAAGAAGTGATTTATATTATGACCGGCGCTGACGGCTCGGTCAACGGGGTTTATGCAGTTAACATTTTTAACAGCGGAGATATTACTGACTACGGTGAATATGAAAGTGTAAAAATGCTAAACACAAGTGATAAAATAAGTGTTGACGGTGATAAAATAACATTTTCTACGAATTCCGATAAGGCATATATGCAGGGCAATTTGACAGATACTGAGATCCCATGGGTAATTTCAATTAAGTATTTTTTAGACGGAGTTGAGATGACTGCGGATGAAGTTGCGGGAAAAAGCGGAGATTTGGAAATAAAGTTTTCGATTGAGAAAAACAAAAACTGCAAAACAAATTTTTTCAAAAGCTATGCTTTGCAGGCAACATTTACTCTTGACACTAAGCTGTGTTCGGAAATAACCGCTGATGACGCAACAATTGCAAATGTGGGAAGCAACAAACAGCTTACATATACAATTCTCCCGAATAAGGGCATTGACACGAAGATAACCGCAAAGGTCAAAAACTTTGAAATGTCTGCGGTTTCAATAAACGGAATAAAAATGAATCTTGACTTAGATGTTGACAGCAGTGAAATTACAGATAAGGTAAACGACCTCAGCGATGGAATTGACAAGATCGACGACGGAGCAAAACAGGTTTACAACGGTTCAACTGAGTTAAGAGACGGTGGAAATACTTTAAAAAGCAATTCATCAAATATAGTTAGCGGAACTAAAAATCTTGATAATGGAGTTGATAAACTATTATCGGGTGTAAATACGCTTCAAGGCGGACTTGATGAGCTTAATACCCAGTCAGAAAATCTCACAAGCGGTTCTGCTCAGGTGAAAAAAGCGTTGGAGAAAATCCAAACTTCTCTTGATTCGGTTTCTGCTGACGCAGAAGTACTAAAAGAACTGACTTCTGCTTCAGGACAAATCAAAACTGCCATTACTGATTTGAAAAACGGTGCCTCAAAGCTTAAAAGTAATCTTGGATATGCACAATACAAAGCTGCAATGTCTGCAAACGGACTTGATATAGACAAACTTTCTTTAGGAAATTCTCAGGCAATTAAAAGCCTTACAGAGCAGATCTCGCAATTGAAAGGAACTCTTGAAAAAATTCAGGGGAATGAAACATATAAGGAACAGGCAGAAGAATTGCAGGCTCAGATCTCACAGCTTAGTGATATTGTAAACTTGCTGACAGGAAGCAATGGTGTGATCTCGGGTACAGAGCAATATCTTAACGGTTTGTCCGGCGGGGTTTCTGAGCTTTATACGGGATTAGAACAGCTAGAAACAAAATACGCTGAATTTGACAAATCAATAAATACTTTGGCTAATAATCTGAGCAAAATGCTTTTAAACATTTCAAAGCTGTCTGATGGGATCGATACTATAGTTGATCAATACAAAACGCTGGACGGCGGGATTAAATCATACACTGATGGAGTTAAAAAAATTGCAAAGGGATATTCAAAAATCAAAGGCGGAGCGTATGACCTTGCTAAAGGAAGCGATTCATTAGTTGAGGGAACAGAGGCTTTTGATGGGGGAATTGCAAGTCTATACAGTGGTATTTCGGAGCTGTCAGACGGAGCAGGAGAGCTTTATGATGGTACAGATAAGATTAAAAGTAAAACCTCAGGGATAGATAAGAAAATCAATGATAAGATTGATGATGTAATTTCTTCTATAAGCGGTTCTGACAGTAAAACCTGTTCGTTTGTATCTGAGAAAAATACAGATGTAACTTCTGTGCAGTTTGTAATTAAGACGGATAAAATTGAAGTTAGTGAAAAAGAAACAGAAAAAGCCAATAAATCAGAAAAATTAACCTTCTGGCAAAAGCTGCTTAGATTATTCGGAATTTATTAAATTTGATAATACGACATTATATGATTATGATATTATGATTTATGCAGCATACTCAATTTCATTTTGTGTAAAAAGCTAATAACCTTGCCTTTATTTGCAGTTTACAAAATATCTTATTGCAATTGCATTAATTTATATGGAGCATATAAAATTAAGTGTTGAAAAACATATGAATCTATGTTATTATTAGATAAACAAGTTATAAATAACCTACATTTTGCGTCAGCCGGTATGTTTTGAAGGTTAAAATAAAAAAATAAAAAAATTTTAAAAAAAGGGTTGACATTTTATTTGAAATAGAATATAATGTGTATATACAAAGGAATACTAATCGGCAAAGCAGTTGAAAAGCTGTGGCGCAAAACTATAGGGCCTTTAAAATGGCAGCCAGTTGCACTTGTGTTTTAATTGCCGATTTCTATTGAAATATGGCAATTTTTTATTTGTTATGAATATTGACTTATTTCAAAATAATTAATAGAGAGGTGCTAAACTATGAAATCAACAAAAAGAACTATAAGTTTGGTTATGGCATTTGCAATGGTAATTAGTACAATGACAGTTTCAGCACAAGCTGCATCATCCAATTCGGATATTGCAGGGAAAACAATTGTCAGGGGAAATTATCGTTATAAGGTTGTTTCTTTAAACGGCAAAAAAGGAACAGCAAATCTTGTTGGCGCTAAGACAAAAAAGGTTAAGTTTGTGAAGATTCCTAAAACGATAAAGGTAAAGGGATATAAGTTGACTGTAACCGGTATTGGAAACAATGCGTTTAAGAAGTACAAAAAACTTAAAACTGTGAAGACTAACACTGTTTTGACATCTATTGGTACAAATGCATTTGCTAATTGCACCAAGCTAAGCAAAATTACGATTTCTTCAAAACAGCTGAAAAGCGTTGGTAAAAATGCTTTAAAGGGAATTAGTAAAAAAGCTGTTATTCAAGTTCCGAGCAGTTCGGGAAAAGCTTACAGTGAGCTGTTTAGCAGTAAGGGTCAAGCGTCTACTGTTGAAATTTTGACTTCGGGCGGAGAATCTTTAAATGTAACTGCTGCACAGAGTACACAGCAGACACCGGCAATTGCAGCATCTATGAATGTTTTAGCAGCATCTGCAAAACCTGCTGTATTAAAATCAGCAGCTGTAACAACGACTGCTGCAACATCGTCAGCTACTGAAACTACAACAGCTACACCGTCGTCTACGACAACTACAACTACAACGCCGTTAGTTACGACAACTACAAATACAACACCGTCGACTACCATATCTACAGCAACAACATCGTCGGCAACAACACCGTCGACAACTACAACAACTACTGCTGAGCCGTCGGTTACAACAACGACTACTACAAAACAGACAATTACAACTCAGACGACTACAACTCCTACTACTACGACAACTACTACACCTCAAACCACAACAACCACAACGACTACAACAACAACTAAACCAACAACGACAACAACAACTACTACCACTACCAAAAAGCAAACAACTACGACAACTACAACTACAACAAAAAGAGCAACTACCACTACTACGACAAGGGCAACTACAAGACCGACGACTACGACAACAACAACTACTACCAAACCAAAAACAACAACGACTACTACGACTACAACAACTACAACAACACCGAGAACGACTACAACAACTACAACAACACCAAGAACAACAACGACTACTACGACTACGACACAGCCGCCTAAGCATACAACTCATACATTCGGCAATTGGTATGTTAAAAGAGCAACATCCTGTCAGATTTTCGGACTTGAAGAAAGAGTTTGTACATATTGCGGCGTCAAGGAAACAAGACAGATTGAAGCACTTGCACACAAGCTCGTAAGTGACGGAGAGATAAAAGCAACTTGTACAGAAAGAGGAAAAGAGTATTTCCATTGTACTGTATGCGGTCAGGTATTCTTCCATTATACAGATTTAGCATTGGGTCACAGATATTCAGATAACTATACAGTTGACGTTGCAGCTACTTGCACTAAGGCTGGAACAAAGTCAAAGCATTGTATGAATGCAGGTTGTACAGAGAGAATAGATGTAACAACAATCCCTGCTCCGGCAACCGGACATAATTATGTTTTTGAGTCTCAAACGGATGCTACTTGTACTGAAAATGGTGTTATAACTAAGAAATGTACTAACTGCGGAGATATAAAGAAAGAATATACATCAAAATTAGGTCATAGTTATGATTATGAATATACAGTTGATGTAGAAGCTACATGTACAACTCCGGGTGAGAAGTCGAGACATTGTTCAAGACAAGGCTGTAATGCAAGAACAAGTATAACAAAAATCAATAATGGCGGACATACTTGGGGCGAAGTTAATGTAACAAAGATGCCAACTCGCAATGAAACAGGTACTGGTACTCAAGTTTGTGAAGCTTGCAGGACAACTAGAAACGTTACGATTGCGGCTACAGGAGAAGATTTAATTTATGAAAAATCAATTGACGTTACTTGGAGAGGCTATGAAGAAACAGAAAAATTTGTTGAGAAGTTTGGAGAAGTTGGCACAATTTGGTTTGTAAAGTTTAAATGCGATACAGCTGAGTGCGAAGGCTTTGACGGTGGTAACTCCAGTGTTATGGTAAGCAGAAGAGCAGAAAAGGATACAATAACAAAAGAAGCACCTAAAGCTAGAGCCGGTTACGTATTTGTTGGCTGGAAAGTTTCTATAGAAGAAATTGGGGAAGAAAAAGTACCTATTAAGGTATATGAAGCTAAATATGTATCTGTTGTAGAAAGCAAGTAAAACAGTTACTAGTTTATACAAAAATAAAACCACTGCTTAGCGGTGGTTTTTATTATGGTAATAATAAATATAATAACAGTCTGTTTGTTAAATGTTTAAGTTTGATTACTTTTTGTTTTAAAACAATTTAAAAGATTTTGTTCTGCTTTATCCCAGTTAATTATGTTGAACCAATCATCAACATAATCAGCACGTTTATTATAATGCTTTAAATAGTAGGCGTGTTCCCATACGTCGATATTGAGAATGGGGCATAACCCTTGTTCGATAGGGGTGTTCTGATTAGGTGTTGTAACAACTCTAAGCCTATGTCGACTGTAAACAAGCCACGCATATCCGGAACCGAAGACTGACAGTGCAGCTTTTTTGAATTCAGATTCAAATTGGTCGAAGTCATTAAAACATTGATTTATTGCCTGAGCAAGTCTGCCATGCGGTTCTTTTGATGCCGGGTTGGTAAGACCGCTGAAAAAGAAACGGTGATTATAAACTCCTCCCGCATTGTTGCGTACAGCAGTTTGAAGCTGTTTTGGAAGTCTGCCGGAGATTTTTATAAGCTGCTCAAGAGACAGCTTTTGCAGTTCCGGGTATTTCTCTAAGACGGCATTAAGATTATCAATATATGTCTGAAGATGCCTGTCGTGATGCAAATACATTGTCTTTTCATCAATGAACGGTTCAAGAGCGTCATAATCATAAGGCAGCGGTGTGTTGACAAAAGGATAATTGTTGTTTTCCATATTTTAACCCTTTCAATACATTTTTTAATAAATATATGCGTAATGTTGTAAATTATGATATATATAAATATATATTATAGTAAATTCTATAAGGGTATAGGTTTGCCAGGCTTTTTAATTGTCATATGAAAAAATTGACTTACTTTTTTTCGTGTGCTATAATTTAATTAAATATAATAATTGGAGGAATGTAATTATGGCTTTTTGTTCACAATGCGGCAACCAGCTTGCTGACGAAAGTAAGTTTTGCGATAAATGCGGAGCTCCTGTAGGCAGTACAGACTCTCAAAGCAATAGTAATAAAACAAAAAATATTTCTGATTTTGTTGAGGATCTTGGAGCTAAAATTGGTTATTTTATTGGAGCTAAAATTGCTGATTTTAATAATACTGCAGATTATACTTCTGAGTTTGAACAGACGGATATAGCAAGTAACAAAGCGTTTGCGGCGTTGGCTTATCTCGGAATTTTAGTTTTAATACCGATTTTAGCAGCACCAAATTCCAAATTTGCCAGATTTCATTCAAATCAAGGATTAGCATTACTGATAGTAAACGTTGTTACCAGCATTGCTTTATCAATTATTAGAATTGCTATGTATGCTATTGCAGATCCACTGGGGAGAATTATTTCTGTAATTACTTGGGCAGTAGGGATTTTGATTCTTGTTTTAGCCATTATAGGCATAATTAATGCCGTTCAGGGTAAGGCTAAAGAGCTGCCGTTAATAGGCAAGATAAAGCTGTTAAAATAGTATTTTCAGTTATGGCAGAGTATTTAAAAGACCGATTAAGTTTAAGGCTTAATCGGTCTTTTGTTTTTGTATTGTATTATTCATTGTCGGATATATCTTCACCGTAAAGTCCTGCAAGGAAAATGCTTAGCTGATTATCGTTCATATTTAAAATATCTTCTTTTGTATAACCCATCTCCCTTAGGTCATCGTCTGTTATTCCCATAGAGTCGAGAAGCCCTAAAATGTATTCATCAGATTTATCAGAATTATTAAGAGAATTATTTAGTTTATTCTCTGAAACCTTTTTATAATTCTTTATCTTATTATAATAGCTGTCATCGCTTTCAAGTGAAATGCTCTCAATGTTAAGATATGAGTCAATTTTCATTTCCATAACCTGATGAACATATTCAATCATTTTAAGCTCCTGATTGTTAAAGAAATATGAAACAGTTTGATTTGAGCTGTTTGAATCGGTAAAATCATATCGCTCCCGAATGTAATTCTCATTGTTATAGCTTACGCTGTAGGTATCCTTGTATTTAAGCAAATCTTTCGATGGAAAATATGTGTCTATAGTAGATTTTATGTTTTGCGCAGTCTTGTTCTTTGACACGGCATACAGCTTGTCGTTGCTGTTTAGAATGTACGCTGTGCCGTCTTTTACCAAATATTCCTGATAAGACGACACCGTCTGTACTGAGTAATAATAGTTGTTTTCATCCTTTACGGAAATCGTTATAGGACTTTCTGTAATAAGCCCCATGGTACCCGATTTAAGCATTCCTTTGATTGTGTAGACCTTGCCGGAAATTATCTGCTCAATGGAGTCAATATAACTTGTTTTTTCGTCAAAAACTGAAAGCTCGGTAATTTTTGTTGAATCTTTTGATACAGTCGCACTGTCATTTCCCGAGGAGGTCTTTGTCTTGTTTGCCTCAGTGCATGAGCAGAGAATTGTTGCGAAAATACATAGGATTATTAACATAACGGATAATGATGTTTTTTTCATTGTATTAACCATATTCCTTTCTCTGTTATAATCTTAACAGGCTTAAAGTTATTGTATAAGTCAGTTTTTAAGTGAATGTAAAGGTGCAGGGATCTGACCTCCGCGATTGATAAATCGAGACGGAGATTCCTTTTTTAGTTCCATAACAGGCGCATGACCGAAAAGTCCGCCCCAGTCAAGCTCGTCTCCTACATCTTTACCGATAGCAGGTATAATTCTTACCGCAGTCGTCTTTGTGTTTACCATACCTATCGCCGCCTCGTCTGCAATTATTGCCGCTATTGTGCCGGGAGAAGTGTCTCCGGGAACAACTATCATATCAAGTCCTACTGAGCAGACCGCAGTCATAGCTTCCAGCTTCTCGATAGTTAAAACTCCGCTTTCTGCCGCTGCAATCATACCCGAGTCCTCAGATACCGGAATAAACGCACCTGAAAGTCCTCCTATTCTTGAGCAAGCCATTACGCCGCCCTTTTTAACGGCGTCATTCAAAAGAGCAAGAGTTGCTGTCGTGCCGTGAGTTCCGCAACATTCAAGACCTATTTCCTCAAGAATATGAGCAACGCTGTCTCCGACAGCAGGGGTAGGGGCAAGTGATAAATCAACTATTCCAAACGGAACGCCCAAACGCTTCGAGGCGGTAACGCCCACAAGCTGGCCAATTCTTGTTATTTTATAGGAAGTCTTTTTTATTATGTCCGAAATCTCCGTGATATTTGCGTCGGGGTATTTTGAAAGTGCAGAACGCACAACGCCCGGTCCTGATACTCCCACATTTATCATACAATCAGGCTCGCCTACGCCGTGAAAGGCTCCTGCCATAAACGGGTTATCCTCAACTGCATTGCAGAACACAACAAGCTTTGCCGCACCGAAGCAGTTCTTATCTACAGTTTCTTCTGCACACCGCTTTACAATACCGCCCATCAGCTTGCAGGCATCGAGATTTATTCCCGTCTTTGTAGAACCGATATTAACCGATGAGCATACCTTTTCTGTTGACTTTAACGCTTCAGGGATAGAGTTTATAAGCTCAATATCACCTGCCGAAAAGCCCTTTTGAACGAGTGCAGAATATCCTCCTATCAAATCGACCCCGACAGCCTGTGCCGCTTTATCCATAGCTAACGCAAACGGTACGGGCGAGCATTTGCAGGCGGCTGATACTATTGCGACAGGAGTTACCGAAATTCTCTTATTTATAATAGGTATACCGAATTCCTTTGAAATTTCATCTGCGGT
>CANQUM010000024.1 GCA_947627045.1 uncultured Clostridia bacterium | reverse complement strand
TTTAAAAAAAATTATGGTTTAGGCAATGATATTCTTTACAATCTATGTAATGATATGCCTTTATGGAAAATTATTAACAGAAACGAAGAAAGTTTTTTCAAGTACGACAATAAATATTCAGCAAAGGAGGCTTTAGCTGCACAGATGTGGCTTATAGGTCGTTCTTATTCCGCATCACCTGAACGCAGGAATTATAGGATAGAAAAAAACAAAAATAATCATGAAAAACTTATACTTGGCAGTAGTGGAGATGGTCTTGATACATATTTCGACCTATTAGCAAATGAATTATTGAACAAAATAAAGGGTGATAATGATTTTATAAATGCGTTAAACAAGTTAAATGGAAAGAAATATAATTTTGGTAATAATTTTGAAAAAGATGCAGATATTTTGATAGCATCAGTTGAAGCGGTTTTAGGATTAAACAAGTTACTAAAAGATATAAGATATGCAATAGATGAAGAGGATATAAAAACGTATTTAAGAAAAAATATGTTTGTAGATGATAATTACAAAAATGGTCAAACAAATGCGCTTTCTTTTTGCAGTAAGTTTTTACATTTTCATTATCCTAATACAGTTTTCATAATGGACAATATAACAAAAGACCATTTTAAGGGAAGGGGTAAAGAATTAAAATTTAAATTCAAATTCAATAATAAAGATGATATAATGGAAAGCTGTATAACTGTTGTGAAACAAGAAGTAAGAAGTATTCTAATAGATACTTTTCAGTTTGATAAAAATTACAAGGAAACTGATGTGGATAAAGATAAAGAGGCTTTGTATAAAAAACATTGTGTAAGAGAATATTTATTAGCCAAAGCAATTTACAATAAAGACAAAACTATTAAAACTATTTTTGATGAAAAATATATTCCGCGAATAATTGATACATATATGCTTATGGTAAATACAAAATAGTTATTTTTAAGAAACTATATAAATAAGTATAAGAACTGCAATCCGATACAAAACGTATCCTATTGCGGTTCTTATTTTTGTAACTAAAAAACAATTCGGATAAGGGAATTAAAATATTGTGTTTTAAGTTATTATATTACGCAAAAAATATTGAAAGAATATTTATAATATGATATTATGAAAATAATAAATTAATAGGAAGTCAGTATATGGAACACATAATGAAACTAAATCCATCACCGTTTCAAAGAATTCAGAGCGGAAAGAAAACCATTGAATTACGCTTATATGACGAAAAAAGAAAGAAAATTCAAATCGGCGACCGTATTCGGTTTATCAACACAGATAACCTGAGCGAAACGCTGGTGGCAGAAGTCGTCAATCTTTTTGTTTTTGATTCCTTTGAAGCACTTTACCGCAAGCTCCCGCTATTGGAGTGTGGATACACCGATCAGAATATCAAAACAGCTTCTCCGAAAGATATGGAGGAGTATTATACAAAGGAATTGCAGGAACAATACGGGGTCGTTGGTATTCAAATTAAGCTTTTATGAAACAGCTAATATAAAAATGAAACTTTTGATGTGATTTGTTGTCTATATAAGTGAAACCGGTTTTAGATAAACAATCAAATCTAAAGAAGTGATATTATGGATAGTTTTGAAGATTTGCTAGAAAAAAGTAAAAGCTCTGTTGAACGTTTTGTGCGATTTCGCTTGTC
Organism: uncultured Clostridia bacterium; assembly: GCA_947627045.1. Classification (GTDB taxonomy): domain Bacteria; phylum Bacillota; class Clostridia; order Oscillospirales; family Ruminococcaceae; genus UMGS1601. The sequence goes on along the minus strand of CANQUM010000024.1, from coordinate 26,842 downwards.
TGAAAAGGCAGATGCTGACGATGTTTTACAAGAGGTTTATCTGACGGCGTATCAGAAGTTTGGGCAATTAAAGAATACGAATTCATTTAAGGCTTGGATAATCAGTATTGCACGAAATAAATGCAATGACTATTTTAGAAAAAAAGCAATCCGGTTAGAAATCCCAATAGACACAATAACTGAAAATGAGTTATCCGATAGCAGGTTTGGTGTTTTAGAGACTTTTAACGTAAGAGAAACTTTTAATTTGTTAGGGAATAAGGACAAACAAATTCTTTACTTGTACTTTTGGCGTGAATTGTCTCAGTCGGAAATTGCAAAGCTTTTAAATATTCCGCTGGGAACGGTAAAGAGCCGCCTTTATACTGCAAAAAAGAACTTCAAAAGCAAATATCCGTATCGCTCTGACACATTGAAAGGAGAAATTATAATGAAAAAATTACCCGAATATTTACCTGAATACAAAATTGAATTGAGCAGTAAAGAGCCGTTTTCAGTTAAATGGGAGGAGCTGATGGGTTGGTTTCTTATACCAAAGCTCGGTGAAAAGCTGACTTGGGGTATGTACGATATTCCGTCAAGAAAATGCGACCGTATTTATGATATGAGGGTTACCGGAAAAGCAATGGTTCACGGTATTGAGGGCGTTGAACTGACCGCAAGGGAAACTCCGTGTTCCAGCGAAGAAAAGGTAATTGACAGAACTTTTGTCGCTCAGCTAACAGATACTCATTGCCGTTATCTTGCCACTCTGAGAAATGACGGAGATGTAAAGAATTATATTACTTTTCTTGACGGTGATGCTTTTATGCCAAACTGGGGTTTTGGTGAGGATAATTGCGGAAACGAAACAAATCTCTCGCCAAAAGGTGAAATTAAGAGAAACGGAGATGTTATTACCAGTTTAGATAAGGATTTTCTGTTGGACATTGTCGGTCGTTATACGGTTATAATCAATGGCAAGAGCTTTGATACAGTTTGTGTTATGGATATAGAAACTTATATTGGAGGCGTTGTTTCAGAGCAGTTTCTTGATAAGAATGGAAAAACGATTCTTTGGCGTAGATTTAACCGCAATGATTGGGCAATTGACCGTTACAAAAAGAAATGGACTGAGCTGCTGCCTGAAAATGAGCGTTTAACGGTAAACGGCGAAACCTATGTGCATTGGTATGATTGTATTACAGATTATATATTATGATACGATTTGTAATAATTTATTAAAATTATACTTTTTGTAATATTTCTTTTTTATTTAACACCATAAGACCGCTTTTAAATAAGCGGTCTTTTAGTATTTGCAGAAAAAACATTTAATAAAGTTATAATTAAAGTCATAATTTTTATTATAAATAATATATTTTATTATAATCTATAGATTGAAAGGAAGTAAATTATGAAATTGGAAGAAATGTTTGCAGGCGTATTGTTTATATCCGATTTAGGAGATAAACAAAAAGTAGAAGTTGATAATGAGGAAATAAATATGGGGCAATACGCTGTATGGGCACCAATAAGCGGAACAACAAGACATCAAATTGTTGAAGTAAGCGAAAACTTGCATTATCTGATGGAGAAGTATAATATATCAGACGATAAAGTATGCAGACTTATTTAATAAAGTAAAGAAGGAAGTTATAATAATGAAAATAGAAAATTTAATTAATTCTGTAGGCAAAGCAATTCAGGACTCGTATAAAAATATTGAGATTAATTCAGTTAGTAATTTTTTTAATAACTATTTTGATGAGGTAGCAGATGAAAATTCTAATGATGTAATATATAAACCTAAAACTGTTGAAATAAAGCTACCTTCATCAGATGACTCAAAGGTAATACTAGCACCTGTTGCAACACTTGTTAAGCATAATCATATGAATATTAAATATGTAAAGGTTAATCTGAATATAAATGTTACAGACGAGAAAGAGGATGAAATAGAAATAACCTCGCAGCACCCAAAAGAAAAAAATTCTGATACAGAAAATAAAGATAATGCAGGAGGTATAGAAATAATGTTTAAATGTCAGGATTCACCTGAGGGGGTATCGAGGATTGAAACACATCTTAACAGCATTTTATAATGATAAGTACATTTATGTTTAAATTAAAATAATTAGGAGGAAAATGTATGGCTATTACAAATGATTTCGTAGGTTTACCGCTCGGACTGCTAGTTTCTCAGCCGATAATTGAGGTGGCAAAAGGTCAGGCTGAACTATGTAATGTCTATCTTGATCAGTTATTTAAACTTGCATTTACAGATATTCCAGAAACGAATTCAAAAACAGCAGTTGATACTAGGGTTGTTAAGTTTAAATTAAATAGAACAGTTGTTGGTGCTGAAGATGGAAAAACAAAAACTGTTCCAGTAATAGTTGAAGCACCGTTGCTTTCACTTGTTCCGATACCTGCATTTACAATGGACGAGGCAACTGTACAGTTTACAATGGAGGTAAAAGAATCAAAAGCAGCAAAGAACACATCAACTTCTGAGAAAAACTTCCAATCAGGATTTAGTGCTTGGGGATTTAATGCTACAGTATCGGGAAAAGTAACGACATCTAAGGAAAACACAAGAACATCTGATAAATCTGCTAAATATGATATTTTTGCAAGAGCAGTTCAACAGCCGGCGGCAGAAGGTATGGCAAAGCTGACCAGTTTATTTGCCTCGGTAATTGAACCTATAGAAGAAAAAAATGAAAAGAAAGATCAAAAAGATTAATATTATAAATCACCAGTATACAATTTATGAAATTAATTATGGTGGTACGCAGCGTGGCGTAAGTGTTGTGGTAAAAAACATCGCCGCAAGAAATAATACGCAAAATTATAGATTAGGTCGTGCGTATGATCCTCACGATTTAGATGTTAATTGGTATTTACATAATGTTGATAATTTTTATATAGAATTAGGTACTGCTGTTGCAAAGCATTTAGAAGCAAATCAGCAAAACTGGAATCAAAATTTACTTTGGCCAAATGCAATTCACGCTAAAATTCATAGAAATGGTTATCATGCAATAAGAGAGGATAGATACTAATTTAAAGAAACAAAAAGACCGTCTCATAAGAAACGGTCTTTTGCTTTTATAAAAAAATATATTAAAATGCTGTTTTGTAAAGCTCAAGAATTGACTCAACTGTGCAAGGCCTTGGGTTGCCGCCTGTGCAAACGTCTGCGAATGCAGATTCTGCAAGTGCCTGCAAATCTTCTTCTTTAACGCCGATTTCGTGAAGTTTAGCAGGAATTCCAACGTCTTTGGAAAGCTGCTTAACTGCGTCAACTGCGGCTTTTCTGTATTCCTCCTGAGACATTGACTCTGTTCCTTCAACGCCCATTGCTTTTGCTATGTCTCTGAATTTCTCACCTGTATATTCAGCGTTGTATTCCATTACATATGGCAGCAGTACAGCATTTGCTATACCGTGAGGTGTGTCGTAGAAAGCTCCCAGAGGGTGTGCCATTCCGTGAACTACGCCTAGTCCTACGTTTGAGAAGCCCATTCCTGCAACATACTGACCGAGCGCCATATCCTCACGTCCCTTTGGATCGTTGTCGCAAGCGGCTCTCAGTGAACGTGAAATGATCTCGATTGCTTTAAGGTGCATCATATCGGTGAGCTCCCAAGCGGCAAGGGTTGTGTAGCCTTCTATTGCGTGGGTGAGAGCGTCCATACCCGTTGACGCTGTCAAACCTTTCGGCATTGACGACATCATATCGCTGTCAACTATCGCTACTACTGGAATGTCGTGCGGGTCAACACATACAAATTTTCTCTTCTTCTCGGTGTCTGTGATAACGTAGTTTATCGTTACCTCTGCGGCTGTTCCAGCAGTTGTTGGAACTGCAATAATAGGTACGCATGGCTTTTTAGTTTCAGCAACGCCTTCAAGAGAAACAACATCGGAAAACTCAGGATTGTTGATGATAATTCCTATGCCCTTTGCTGTGTCAATAGGCGAGCCTCCGCCAATTGCAATCAAATAATCAGCACCTGCTTTTTTGAAAGTTTCAACTCCGCTTTTTACAATGTCTACCGTTGGGTTTGCTTTAACCTCGTCAAAGATTTCATAAGCCAAAGATGCCTTATCCAGTAAATCTGTTACTTTCTTTACAACATTGAACTTTACCAGATCCTTGTCTGTTACAATAAGTGCCTTTTTAAAGCCCCTTGCTGTTGCTTCGGTAACTATCTCTGAAATAGCTCCTGCTCCGAAATAAGAGGTCTCGTTTAAAATCATTCTGTTTGCCATAGTTTAAAACTCCTTTATTTTTTAGTATAGCTTAACTACATTTTTATTATAGCCCAAATTTGTTACGCTTTCAAGAAAATTAAAGGATAATTTTGCACAAAAAATATACATAATTTTTGTAAGGCTCTATTTTCGTTGGCTACAAAAAAGCAGACGCTATTTACACATCTGCTCTTTAAACTATATTATTCATTGTTTTTTACGATTTCTCTCGGGCTCGTTCTGCCGATAATAGTAAACGGCATTATCAGCGATATTATGAAATTAAACAAAAGTACTGCACAGCAGGAAAGTATTTGCCATTTTCCTATAGTTATTACCGTTCCTTTCAAAAGCTCAAAATGAATCGCTGTAAAAATCAACGCCCCTGTAAGTATAACTGCAATCAGTGTGGTCAGCAAGGTCGTGCATACGCTTATTAATGCACATTGTTTCCAGCGTGAACCGCATATGTAAAGTATTCCATAGCTTCTGAGCTGCTTTTTCGTGTTTATCGCAGTTAGGCAGATTGATGAAATCGCAAGAAAAATCAGAATCGAAATAATCATTGGTACAATAGTGAATGCCTGATCTTTTGCTTCTCGAAGACTCTTTCTGTTTACAGTTTCAAGGCTGTATACCTGACCGTATTCTGCTATCTTTTCCTTAGCTTCTGACAGCTCTTCCTTTGTCGTGTCGTTGTCAAAGGTTATAAATGATGTTCCTGAAGTCCAGGTTTGATAATTCTTATCATCAAGCTCATTTTTAATAATGATTAGAAACGGTTCATCTTCATCAGCTGAAATGTATGGATAGAATTGTGCCGAAATCGTTTCAAAGTCTGTTGTTAGCTTTTCTTCACCTGCAACCGCTGTGTTAGATTGGTAAAATAAATTTTCTCCGTCTTCAATTTCACCAACTATTTTTATGGTTATTGGATTTTCAGTCTTATCAGTAAAAGTTACATTATTCTTATCAGGATAAGTCGTGTTAATAACACTTCCTGTCGTATAACCTAATTTGTTCTTTGTGATGACTGCATAAACCTCGTTTTTGTTATCGCTTAATGTTATATCGCTTAACCATTGACCGCTCTTCATTAACGGCTTGTGAGCATTAATTATTTCTTTGTCAATCGTTATGGCGTTTAAAAATTCGCTGTCTTCTGATTTGCCGGTTGAATTTTTTATCTCAAAAAATTCCTGACCGGTTGAGTATACTTTATCGATCTTATCTGAAAAAGAGTATAGCTGGTCGTTTAAGATAACCTGACCTTCATTATTCATAAATAAATTTGCCATAAAGCCTTTTGATGTGAGTATATCCTTCATAGGCATATAGTATTTCAGCGTCGACTGCAAGGACGAAACTAACAATACAATCAAAAACAGAACCAGTATCAGTTGTATTAAGTTAAAAAAAGTATAGGCTTTATTTTTTCTTAGCTCTTTAAAACTTAATTTGAAAATCATATTGTTTCACCGCCCTTTAATAGCGAAATAGGGGTCTTTTTAATATGTCTGTAAATCAGGATATTAAGTATTATGTATATTACTAAAATATACAGCAAAAATGTTATACAATAATTTTTAAGGCTGTATACAACATACGCATATTCATAGTGGGATAAAACAATATCTTTAATGAAAATATCAAAAACACAAGCACTGAATATGAATAAAATAATTGATATTATCATTGTTTCAAGAACATACAGTCTTCTGACCTTATTAATAGTTGCTCCTGTTATTCTTAAAATAGCAAGCTCTTTCCGTCTTGTCATTAAAACATATTTGAATAAAAGTATCAGGTTTATTGATACCAATATAGCTACCACTATTGCAATAATCAGGTTTGTGTTATAAAATCTTAACTGCTCTGCGTCTGAAACAGCAATGTTAGGCAGTTCAACCTGCCTGTCTGAAAAATATTTTAAATATAACTGTTTGATTTGTGCAAATTCATTTTTTGTCAATGGTGTATTAAGCTTAAAGCACAATGTATCAATAACATAAAAATTATCATCAATAGCTTCAAATGGAATATGAACACTGCCTGCAGGATAGTTAAGTTCTCCGACAACCTCATATTTTATATTATTTAAAGTCAAATAATATTTTTTATTCTTTTTGTTGTATTTTAATTTCCCGTCAAACAATGGATTTTCTTTAATAGATCTTATATCAGCTACGCAAACATTTTTACCACTGATATTTTCTTCTTCAGTAAACCATCTGCCGCCTTTCCACCAACCAAGTTCTTTAAAATCTTTTATTTCTTCTTCTTGATTACATACTATTTTTCCGTTTTTTATATCATATGAAAAATTTATGTATGTTTGCATAGCGTCAACTTTATTTTCATCAAGCTCTTCGTCAGGGAATACAATAGCATCTAAATCAAATGTACAATTTGTGCCTAACCCGTCTAATTTATCAGGTATACAATTAATTAATTCACGATAAAATGCTTTAACTGTTCCTGCCCTTAATGGGTTATCCTCTGAATTTTTATAAGATATTTCATAAAACAAATAGAATGGGTCATCCTTATCGTATTCTTCGCCTGTTCTTTCATCAAATAAACCTTCGGGCTTTTTTTGATCCTGTATTTTGCTTTCACTGTAGTTTTGATAAACCCCCATTGAGAAAAACAGGATCAATACTGCTGAAATCTGACACAACAAAAACAGACTGAAAATCAGCCTGTTTTTTGTTGCAAATTGTTTTAAATTACACAGTAGAATCATTATTTATCCCCTGCTTTAAAATTTTTTGTGTATATATAAAATATAACACGAATAAAAATGCAAGTAAAGTTAAATATATGCAAAAGCGATAATTTTGTAGAATTATACAAAGGCGTAAGGCTTTATTTGTTTACTCTAACATAATTAAAGCAGACACATCTGTGCCTGCTTAATACTATTTAACCACGACCGTCCCATATGGCGGAATAACCACTTTGTTTTTGATTTTCTCACCTGTCAAAGCGTTTGTAAATTCCATATCATCTGCGAGGTTTACAGTTTCCTCACAGTTGTTAAAATTCTGAAAGAAATAGAAATATCCACGCTTTCCGACAGTGACGTTTTTAGGAAGCTCAACATCGAGGTTTCTTTGAATGCCTTTTCTTTTGCAAATGACGGAATAAAGCTCCTTTAAGAGAGTAATATCCGCAAATGAGGCAATATAGAAAGCCGAGCCTTTACCATACTTGTTTTCAAGCAAAGCGGGCCAGCCGGCATACCAATCTTTAGTGAACGTGCCGAGCACCTCTGCCGTTGTGGGGTGAACAAGGTCGCACATAACCGATGTTTTGAATGTTCCTTTGAAGCCTGCCTTTTGCCCGTCAACGGCTATTTGATTTTCCTGATGGTCGTAAAGAGCGTCGAAATCCTCCTGCCAAAGCCCGAACACCTCCGACAAGCCTTGTCCGGGTAAATCGCCGTTAAAGCAGAGGTCTGTTTCATTTACAAGACCTGTAAAATATGTGCTTACTAAAGTGCCGCCGTTTTTCACAAAGCATTTGAGACGGTCGGCAACGCCGTTTTTGAGCATACAAAGCATAGGGGCGATTAGCAAATCGTATCTTTCAAAGCTTGCGGTTGAGTCGATAACGTCACAAGGGATGCCTGCCTCCCAGAACGGTGCATAGTGACAAAGACAAGCCTCGTTATATTTCATTCCGATATTTCTTGGTCCTATACCGTCGTCAATTGCCCATTTGTTTTCGGTATCGAAAATTATTGCGACTTTCGGGTTTATATCGGCACTGTAAAGACCATCGTTCAGCTTTTTTAGGTTTTCACCAACCTTTGCTACGTTTTTAAAGGTCATAGTATCGTCTTTTCCGCGATGGGAAATAACCGCACCATGCCATTTTTCGCACGAGCCGTTTGACTGCCTCCACTGAAAATACTGAACAGTATTCGAGCCGTGAGCAAGAGCCTGCATTGATGTAAGTTCAAGCAGATTAGGGTGCCGAAGACGTGAAACTCCGCACCAGTTTGCGGTTGACGGAGTGTTCTCCATCAGCATAAACGGCTGATTTTTCAATGAACGCATAAGGTCGTGGTTGAACGCAGTAGACATTGCATTCCAGTAGTCGTCGCCCTCATGCCAGCATGGGTATGAATCCCACGAAATAACGTCAACGTCATCTGCAAATTTTGAGTAATCTATCCCTGTGAACATTCCCATCATATTGATCGTGCAGGGAATATCGGGGTTGACTGATTTAACTGCTTTGACTTCCTCACGGTAAAAATCGAGCGTCTGCTCGGTGCAGAATCTGTTCCAGTCGAGATTAAGACCGTGCAAAGCGTACATACCGTTGTCGGCAGGAGCTTCGATTTGTTCCCAGTCTGAGTATTTTTCGCTCCAGAAAATTGTGTACCAAGCGTCGTTGAGAGCCTCAAGATCATTGTTGTATTTCTTTTTCAGCCATTCTCTGAACGCCGATTGGCATTTTTCGCAATAGCATTGACCGCCAAGCTCATTAGAAATATGCCACATAATTACGGCAGGGTTGTTTGCATACCTTTCTGCAAGACGTGTGTTTATTTCTTTTGTTTTCCGTCTGTAAACAGGAGAAGTGTAGCAGTGATTGTGTCTACCGCCGTGAAGATTTCTCACCCTGTTTTTCTCAACCCTTGAAACCTCGGGGTATTTGTGAGTAAGCCAGACAGGTCTTGCCCCTGACGGAGTTGCAAGAATGGTATAGATGCCGTTTTCATAAAGATTATTTATCACTTTGTCAAGCCATAAAAAATCATAAACTCCGTCTTCGGGCTCGAGCATTGACCATGAGAAAACTCCCAGAGTAACGCAGTTAAAGCCTGCCTTTTTCATATACTCGATATCTTTTTCAAAAACTCCGTCAGCTTTAAGCCACTGCTCGGGGTTATAATCTCCGCCGTGAAGAAGTCTCGGGAGTTTAGGGGTTATAACAAATTTGCTGTTCATATTATGTTCCTTTCTTTTACCCAGCGTTAGTTGAAGTAGTTGTAGTCTGCGATGCTGACTGAGTACCGTCAGTCTCCTTGACATTTAAAATACACCACTTTGCACCAATTTTAGCTACATACACTTCAAACTTCACATCTTCAGTCGACTTAGAACCTTCAAATTTTACTGTGGTTTTTATTATCTTTCCCTCTTTTATGTCAATGCTTTTGCCGAATTGATTTTGATAATCCATTTCCTGCTCGATTATACCGCCTTTATCCATATCTAAGGTTTCGTCAATTTTTACTGTGCTTTTAAAGCCCTTTCCGAACACATTGATATAGTCGGAATACAAAGTCTCCATTGCTTTGTTTTTATCAAGCCCCTGAGATCTTACAGCTTCATTATTCGCCGAAGCAAGATCTGACGAAAAGCAAGAGTTATACTTTTTGTAATCCATTTCTGATATTGAGGTAAAATACTGATTTACCAGCTCGTCAGGTTCATTTTGTGAAAACATACCCTGATTATAGAGAACGAATAATATGATTCCTGCAACTGCGATAACAAGAATTATTAGCAGTATTTTCTGATTTCTTTTTTGCTTGACAGTCTTGTTTTTAGGTTTCTTACCTTGTGCTAAACGCTCTTTTGCAAGGCGTTCCTGCTCATCAAGAGGGAGAAATCTTTCGGGTATTTTGGTTTCATACTTCTTTGCGGCTTTTATCTTTAAATTCGGGTTTCCGTATCCGCAATGTTCGCAGAATTCGCCTGTATATTCTTTACCGCAGCTTTTACAAATTTTAGGCATTTTATATCGTCCTTTCAGCGATTGAAGTTTATTCAATTTAAAGAAAGTTTAACATAATTTATATCTGTTTTCAAGAGGATCTTCAATTAAATTTGCAAAGTAAAAGGGAGATAAGAAAAATCTTATCTCCCTAACGTTTATTTAATTTTTGATTATTTATAATCCATCTGGACATTGGTACAATGTCCGCCTGTTTCAGTAGTAGTATCATCAATATTTACGTCTAAATCAGCGTCTTTATCTTCTGAAAACGAGTCAACATTTTCTTCTAATAATTTATCATAATTACCATCGTGTATTTTGTTGAATGCACCTATACTACCTGATGCACATGCTCCCTGTAAATTACCATTAGAATCATAAGTGCCAACAATAGCTATTTTATTGCCTTCATCATCGACATATGCTTTACATTTAATATTATGCTCTTCGGGGTTGACTTCCTCTCCGTTTAAAACAACTCTGATATTGCCGAATAATTTTCCGTCTGTAGCCGCATTTACTGTGAAGGTTCCGCATATTAAAGCCGCGATTACTGCCAATACGATTATCAGACCCTTATGTCTGAAAGTTTTTTTTCTTGTCTCTGTCATACTTAACACCCTTTCAATAGCTTCTTCAGATGGACAGACCATTGAAAAAGCACTTTTATAATATTCTTTATTCATTGTTCCATTCATCTCCTAATAATTGTTTTAATTGTGTTCGTGCACGGTGAAGTCTGGTTTTGACTGCGGATTCTTTTATTTTCAGTACGTCGGCTATTTCTTTGACGGATAAGTCCTCATAGTAAAAAAGATGGATAACTGTGCTTTGCTTTTTTGGTAGGCTCATTACAGCTTTGAACAAATCATAATCACATTCATAATCAAAGCTGTATTTCTCCTTTGCATCTTCCAAAGGAACAGAACGCTTCCTAAATGGTGATTTTATATAATTTTTGCTTTCATTCACGCAGACTCGTGTCAGCCACTTATCAATATGAGCAGTATCCTCAAACGGCTTTTGGTATTTCCACAGCTTTAGAAAAACATTTTGCAATATATCTTCTGAATCTTTATCATTGTGGGTAAATGACAGCGCTATCAGAAACAGCCTCTGATTATTCCGTTTAACCGCATCAATAAATTCGCACTCTGTCACAATTTCACCGCCCATACCTTGAAAAGCCTTTCACTATAATAACAATTATATAGTGTAAAAGGTTACATAAATAAAAATATTTTTTGAAAGTTGTAAAAACCTTTCAACATCAACTATTAAAAATACGAATAGTTCTTTGAAAATTATAGAAAAAGTTTTTTATAAATGCTATAAACTTAAAAACATTAGAATAAACAAAATTGAAAAAGTTAGTTTAAGTTCTTTTGAAAACTGCAAAAATCTTTCAAGTGTAACAATTAGAAACAAAAAGAAACCTCATAAATTTATTAAAAACGCTTTTAAGAATACCAAGAAGAGTATAAAGAAAACCCCCGGTTGTACCGGGGGTTCAGAAGAAAAATATTCTACAATGAGTACAAAGTAGAAATAGGAAAAATTTTAAGGGAACTATGTGAATGGAAAAACGTAAATATAACAGAAGAAGTATGTACAGATCATGTACATATGCTAGTAGAAATACCACCGAAGATGAGTGTAGCAGGATTTGTAGGATATATAAAAGGAAAAAGCAGTTTGATAATACATCAAAGGCATGGGAATTTAAAATATAATTATGGGAACAGAAGTTTTTGGTGCAGAGGTTATTATGTGGATACAGCAGGAAAGAATACAAAGCGAATAGTTAATAAAACTGTTTACAATATAAATAATTCGTAAAATAATTAAGTAATTAATGATAAAAGTTCTGCTTTTTCGCTACTTGTAATTGCTTTTTTGTTTGCAAGGGCTTCTACATGTTCAACTGTTAAGCAATTATAAACAATTGCCATCTCTTTAAAGCGATTAACATCTAATGCTCCATTGCTTCTTAATTGCATAAATGCATCATCTATTTCATCTTTGCAGGCGTGATGAATTAGCATATGTGCTTCTGGCCCTAAAATAAGCAAATTATTTGTTATATCGGGTCCGTTTTCAGTATTAAATTCTATTATATGATGTGCTTCACAATAATACTTTCCAGTTGGCTTTTTAAAAATTTTACGTTGTGCATATTGACATTTATAATCAGCTTGTATTTTTGCCAATTCAGCAATCAACCTATTTCGCTGCCTTTTACCCGAACGATCATATATAGGATTATTTAAACTGCGATTATTCATCTTTTCGATAAATGTTTTATCTTCACGTGCTAAACGCAGCAGCTCAGGATTGCGTTGATACAAAATCAGGTCGTTTAACTCACTATTATCAGCTGTATAATCATCCACCAAAATAAGCAGTTGTTCTAAATCTGCTATTAAATATGATATATCGTCTGCTAACAAACCTTCTGCATATTCGGTTAATGTGTAAGTATTATTTATATTATCATATACGATTAATTCGAATGCTTCTAAAAACAACAGAAAACTATTAAATTTAAAATAAGGTTCTTGAGAAGTTGCATATTGAAATAGATTATTGTTTGAATCCTTCCATTTCATATTAGAGAAAAAATAGGAAATTTGAGTTTGTTCATCTCTGGGCAAAATGGAACCGATTTTTAGAGCTCTTTCTATAATGCTTGTTTCGGTTTTTAAGGAGTCAATACGCCCTAACAATATGGAAAGTTCAAACTTTGTAACTGGTCTATTAATCTGATGCATATATCTTAGTATAGCATAAGTTGGACGATAATCTGTTTTGTCATCAATGGTAATACCACGTAATGATTTAATAAAATCATTGTCTTTTGCATTTAGCATCATTAAATTATTTCTGGCTACTGGCATCAGTATTTTATTATCTGATAAATAGTACTCTTTGCATTTATCATAATTGAAAATTTTTCTTTGTCTACTGATGCTTTTAATAAAGCCAAAGAACGTGCAAAGAGCCATTAAATGCCTGAACATACGACCAATTAATTCATAATGTAAATTAATATCAGTATATGTAAAATACCTCTTTTCTAATTCTACATCTCTATATAAAGGGTAATTATTGTTTTTTAACTGCGTCGCAATACATTCTAATGTTGTTTTATAATTTACTCCAGATGTATCAAGCTTTCCTTCTGTTAAAAGTAAATAACCTGCAAGCGTTCTAATTTTATCTAACCCTGTATCTGAAAATTGATCTCGAGGCATATTTATCACTTCATTATGAAAAGTGTCAAATCCTTCTCTTCTCCCCATATATTTAGAAAAAAATTCTTCAAAGACAGTCATATTTAATCCTTCTTTCTGAAATTAATAATATTTTGATGCATATGATTGATTTTATAGGAATAAGGGTATCCAAATGGATATAAAGGTTTATTATCTTGCAAAAGAACAGTAGTTCCAGCAAATTCGAACCCTATTTTTTGCATAAGCTTAACAACATCCGATTGTACACAAACTTCTCTTTTGTCTACCGTAAAATCGCTCATTATTATAGTACAATATTTTTTCTCTGCAAGTATTTGGTAACAATTTTCCATTACAGTAGATAATAGTGCTAAAAATTCAGAATAAGTTTCTTGATTTCCTAAATCATTTGGCAGATCAGAGTAATATTCAACTCCCTGTCTTGAACCGTTTCTATATCCTTTGTGGCTGTTATCGTTTCTAATGCCTTTTGATTTATTTTTTAAAATATTGTGATAGGGTGGAGAAGTTACAATATAATCTACTTGTTCGAAACTTAATAAATCTTTTGTGGAATCTCCTATTTGATATATAAAATCATCTAACGACATACCTTTAGCTTCGAAGCGCTTTAAAGCCAATGCCTTATATTCCTTACTTAAATCCATGCCAATGCCTAATCTGCCCAAATTGTACGCAGCAATAGCTGTTGTTCCAGAGCCCATAAAAGGATCTAAAACCCTCATTCCTTTTTTTGTAAAGAAAGAAATTAACTTTTCTATATCTTTAATCAAAAAAGGAGCAGGATGTTCAAATGCCGCTTTATCATCAGCACTTTTTTCAGAAAACCAAAAACTTTTTGTAAGAAGCAACCATTCTTTCCCTGTTAAATCATTTAGTTTGTTTCTTTTATCGTATTTTCCTTCCACCGGGTTCATCCCTCCTTTTCCACTTATTTCCTGATTTAATTGCGTATTTTAAAATTAATGTTTCAATATTTCTTATGTCCGGGGTGAGTCCGTTTGGAAATCTAATGAATATTTCACTAAGAATGTCATCTAATGAATATTCTCCTTTCTTTTCAAACATAGTTTGAATGGTGTTTTCTACGCGCTCTGTCAAAGGAATTACATCACTAGGCGAAATACTGTTATTTTTTAGCCACCAAAGATCCCCGGAATTTCGATTTGTTTTTACAATATCGAAAACATCCTCAGTATGTTTAGATAGTAATTGCTGTATGTTTTCATCAAAATTTTCTAATTCAAAATCTGCTTTTGATATTTCAGATAATAGACCATTAAATAGTATTTGATATGGTGTTGGCTCGTTCCTTGATTTAATAATACTAACAGCTCTATCGACTATGAAATTTTCAAATACATCTTTTTTGGTTTGTATTTTTTTCTTGTAAACTGACTTTGAACATCTAATATAAAAATCACTTGCTGAAGTTCCATAAGGATTTGCAACATTTGATTCTCCGGTTCTTTTATTTTGTTGATGGATAACTTTCTCAACTTTAAATCCCGCTTTACTTATTGAACGTAAAAAAGCATTCCACACCATAAGATCTTTATTGTGAAACGTAAAAACAACTTTACCTTCTTCGGATAAAACATTATACAACGCTCTGATTCCATTTGTAAACTCCTTGCTATATTCATCAATATCTTTAATTCCTTTTTTTATAGTTATTTCTTTTTCTATGGAAGGAGTATAGATTGAATCATAACGCTTTAACCAGTTTAACCAAATGCAACTCAAATCCATGTATTGTACTAATCCTCCGTAAGGAGGGTCGGTAATGATAAACGAAATAGAGTTGTTTGGTATGATATTTAAAATATCCTTTATATCTACTATTCCATATAAAATATCATAATTATCTATAGAATGAATATCATCAGCACACGTTATAAACTTAGAGTTAGGAACTTTTCCGACGTGTTCCACAACACTATTTAAAGCACTTTTAACGGATTGCTTACCTATACAACTGCTTTTGAACAACAAAAGAGGATTCATTTCCATTTGCCTTTTAGAACAAATATAAGCGGCACGTCCCCAACTTGTTGAAAAGCTTCGGTTTGACTTTTCCCTTCTAGGGACGCACATTTTTGATGACAAATGAAGTGTTTGAATAAAACCAAACATGAGCTGTAACTTAATCTCTTTGCGTTCTTCTGAGAGAATCTCATCGAAGATTTTTGAAAGTGTATAAAGATTTCTTTTTGTCCAAAGACAGTCAAAACTATTGCCGCCAATATTCTTTTTAAACGAATCGGAAAAGCTAGGCGAATCATAGAATTTGTCTTTTGGATACCAATAAGGAATTCTGATTTTTTTGGATTGATTTGAACATTCGACTAAATTGAAGTTAGCATTAGTTAAAAAACGTTTGTTGCAATTTGGACAAACAATACCAGATTCATAAATATTCGAATTTTCCCACTTCGTATGTTGAATAATCGCCGATTCACATCCACAATGTTCACATTTTGTCGAATAAATTTTCCTATACAAATTATCCGCTTCTACTTTTGCAATGATCTCAGACACTTTAGAAACGAATAATTTCTCATCAAAAGCAGTAGAAAACACTTGTATTATAAATGAAGTTAGTGGATTAATATCAAATGCGATTGCTTTGCGACCACATTTGACGGCCTCAAAGGCGGCAACGGCACTACCTGAGAACGGATCTAAAATAACATCATTTTCAGATGTATAGTTTTCTATATATGCACCCCAAATATTATGTGGCTTTTTCCCCCAATATTTCATTGCTGTATACATAGGTGGTCTTTTATCTTCAACTAAAGCAAAATCTATATCTTTCATTATATGACCTCCTGCTCGTTTAATAACTTTTGAACACGCATTATAACAGCATCTTCATTTGAACAAGCTTTCATTTTCCTTATTAAATCAAATAATAGCTTGTTATTTAACAAATGTTCTTTTATATCCGCAGGAATATCATTTCTGCCTTTAGCCGCCAAATCAAAAAGAGCGGTTTTAACATTAGGAAAATCATTAAGATTAAGCTTTTTTATAATGATTTCAAGCAATTCTTTTTCGGGAGGCTTGTTATGACCGTTTTCAATGTCACTTAAATATGTAGGTGTTTTATGAACTTCTTTGGCTAATTGACGAATTGAGATTCCTTTTGCTTGACGTACAGCTCTTAGGTAATCCCCAAAATTGAAGTTTTCATACTCAAAAGATTCGAAGTCAAAGGTTTCTATATTAGAATAACTTTTGGGCAAGTAAATTACCTCCTATATTCGTTAGTTAGCTCACAAACTAATTATATATTATTCGTTGTGCCTTGTCAATAAAAATAATATAAAAGACCCAATCAACTCATCTAAAATTATAAAGCAAATAAAAGTATAGACTTATTTAAGAAACACAAGTGTTTTTACTCTAAAAATCTAAGGAAAAATCATCTAATTACCGAATTTTTAAAAGTATCGTACGGAACACAAGAAACAAAGAATATCCCGAAAGGGCGCAAATTAAATAGCATTTCATTACCTTAAGCGTTTTTGTCATTTAATCTTAACTCTTATTTTTTTGCTCCATTTGCCATTAACTTTTTTACCGTTGGTTTTTGCATACGCTCTTAGTAGTCACCAGATGTCGTTGCTCCTACTGTAATTGCAGGCAAAACCCCTGCCAAACTAATAACCATAACAATAGTTGTTAGCAAACTTATAATTCTTTTTGTCATAATAACTATCCTATCGCAAATTTGACATTTTCTATATTATACCATAAAATAATAAATTTCAATTAGAGTTGAAAAAATATACATATTTTTCTTGCATAAAAGTGCAAATGAACATTATTAATTGATTAATATCCTATAAGTAAAATCGTGAAATATAAAAAATTCACGTTCCGCACTTGGAAGGATAGTTTGGCTCTTTTAGTATTTCTATTTTTGGAATTTTGTTGACCGATAGATAGATTTCTGCTATACTATAAAAAATGGAAATAAGGAGGATTTGTATGCTCGAATGTAAGCGATGCGGTTCAACTAAAATTGTGAAAAGCGGCACGGTTCGGGGAAAGCAGAGGTACTTATGCAAGCGGTGCGGCTGCCACTTTGTAGAAGGAGACCAAAGAGAAAAGAGTACAGCAACTGTTTCCAAAGCACTATGTACAATTTTTCAGGCACTCGGCGCTAGTCAATACAGAACGGTTGGAAAATACCTGAACCGAGATATTTCCCTGATTCACCGATGGATGAACAGTATATCTGTCAAACGCAAAAGGCGGTGGAGGGATTGCATTCATGAGTTTTGGAGTATCAATAGTTTATTCAATGAGATAAAGCTGGGCGAGGTGGAAGATGGCAACCCGATGCTAATGGTCGATAATGTAATTGATGGTTTGTATATTGCGGTAATTGTACAGAAACGAGAAAAAAGCTGAAGAAAGGGCAATTTTCTCACTACTTTTTTATGTATCTATCCATTTGGACCGCAGGGTCAAAGAAGAATAGTGTGCTATAATGTAGGTGAATCGAGCCATAAAGCCGGTTCAAGCAGAAATTGAAAGGAGGCGGGAAAGTATGTCTCAGCAGTATGACTCCTTATCTACAGTATGTGCAACCTGCAAGTACTGGGGAGGTGTGCGTGCCCTTATGCAATACGGCGATTATGTCGAGCTTGACAGTCCCATGAATACAGGCGCATGTTACAGCAATGACAGCGGTTGGCGGAACGGATTGCCGGTGCAGGCTTGCAGTAACTGCAGGTTTTGGGAAAAATGGGATGCGCTTAGATAGTCCATATGTGAGACAGGTGAAAGCGTCGCAATATGGGACTATATGCCTTGTATTGCGGCGACTTATTGCTTGACATGCCTATGAGGCTTGTTATTAAAATATAAAAATATAAAAAAGGTTTTAATAAAACATGTGCTATACTATCTTGTGATACAGAAAGAATAAAACGATTTGGAGGGATAATTTTGAAGGAACCCATACTCATTACCTATGCACCCGAATTACAGCAATTATCGGATTTGCTGCACCGTGCCAACGATTTAAACGATTCATGCGCCCAATTTGAGCTTGCGATGTTTTATTTAAAGAGCAAGCAAAATGCCGATATGCAAAAAGCGGTTGCTCTGCTTAGAAATCTTGCGTACAAAAAATATACGACACGACAAACAGATGCACAGTATATGCTGGGCATATGCTACGAAAACGGCTTCGGAACTCCAAAAAGTAACCAGAGGGCAATCCGGCGGTATTCAGCGGCGGCGGACAATGTCTTTTCAAACGATCTGACCCGCAATCCTGATCCTGTGGGTGAACGGGCTGCCAAAGCACTTACCGAAATAACGGAAGGCAGGGACTTTGACGAAGCACTCGATGAAGTCCTTTACGGAAAGACCTCGCCCGAAAGCATTGATTGCATTACTGACGCCGCCGAGGCGGGAGACGTCGATGCGCAGGTATATCTGATGGATTTGTATAACCTTGGCGCAAAGCATGTTCATGTAGACAAAGAGGAGGCATTGTATTGGGCACAAAAGGCAGCCGAAAATGGGAATGTGAAAGCGATGGAGCTTTTGGGCAATGCCTGTTATACCGGTCGGATTGACTGTTTGGATATTGAAAAAGATGTGCAGCGCGGTCTATATTGGCTGGAGAAGGCCGCACAGCAGGGCTCCCAGACCGCACCGCATACGCTCGGGGAATATTGCCAGTCACAGAAACGCTATAAAGAAGCGGCGGCATGGTACCGAATCTATGCGGAGCGGACAATCGAGTGGCGCAACTGGCGGCTCGGCTGGGAAAGTGCGAAAAAATACAAGGAAATGGATTAAGGAAGGGTGGACGGATATGGAGACTCAAAAATATTTCATAAAACAGTTAAGTCTAAAGGGCACATATAATGGAAACCGCTATTTTAACGCTGATTTCTATTACGATTTGAAACGGGTGATTTCAGCGTCCGGTAAAACCAAAGGCGGTGTGCTGATTGCGTTTCCCGCACGGCAGAAAAACGGAAGTCTGTCGGCGAAGGACTTGACCGCGTGCCTTGACGGTGTTAGCGATGCGTGGGTCGTCGGGCGGTTTATTCACACGATGCGCCGACAAATTGGTGATACCGTTTTTAACGCCGATTCGCTGTCTGTAAACATTTCGGAAATTTCGATCAAGAACGCTTTACAAACAGCGGCGAAAATTTGCGAGCGCCTTAACCAAAACTGTGCATTTTTGAAACGATGTGGCACATCTGAGCTGTATGTTATTCGTCGGTACGATGCAAAATCGGAAAGTACCGATGGAAAGAAAATTAAAAAAAAAGAAAGGGGTGATTACTGTGGATTTGAAAGATGTATCAACCAAAGAACTGGTGGAAGAGCTGGCAAAGCGAGAAGGAGTAGAGCAAATCGGCGTTGCGCCATACGAGCCTTACAGCATTACCGCCAACGGACAGACGATAAGTGATGGCGGGCCAGTGGTGATTTTGCGGATTTGGGACTGAAATGCGGAAACTGCATAAGAAAAAATCTATATTTAAAAAATAACAAAGGAGAAATTAAAAATGGACAATACAAATTATACCGAACTGGAACAAATGATAGAAAAACTTTTATGTGTTGCAAAAGCGCATGTAGATAAAAATGAATCCATTGTATCCATGTTACAAAAAATAGGTGAGAAATTACTCACAGAATATGAAATCAAAATCAACATTAACGGTAAATTGATAACCATTGAGCCTTTAAGACTTGAACCGTACCTTTTTTCTGATGGTTTTGAGGACAGATTTATGCATTATGATGAATCGAAAGGGGTTTACGGTCCAAATCAGAGGAATCGTTTTGGTAAGTTATACATTCATAAAGGATCTTCGGGGATTGATATTGTTCTATCAAATAATAAAAATTACGCCTTTTCATTTTTAGTTAAGAATTCTCGAATTTTAGTTAATGGCGAGGTTGTGGTGCCTTTTGCTAAACAATATTGCGTAGCCAAAGTATTAAAAGAGTACGGCGTTCCGATTGGTTATGATGAAGTTGCTTTGTTCGCAAAAAAAGTTCCCAATAAAACTATTGTTTTTCATACAATAAGAAACGGACTGCTTACTATTGCTGGGAGAGATGATTTTTCAAAGGAGGATCAGGATAAATATAACAAGCTGATGATTTCTTCATTTATCGAGTTAAAAGAACATACTTCTTGTCAATTTGATTTTGAAACAGGATATGGCGGTGATAAAGCAGTCGTGGAATATCTAAAAAAGTACAAAAAATCACATCCTGAGGTCAGTATGGATGAGCTGAATCGTATGCGCAAACAGTTATTTCCTAACGGCAGTAAAAATAAATTTATAAAGGAATTTGGAAAATAATATGCTCTACTTCTCTTCTCTTCTTTCCTCCACCCCTGCCTATGTCCATGAAGCAAGGCGGCTGTTTGACGCACTGGATGCACAGGGTATTGAATACCGTTTTTTGGACGGAGCAAAGGACATCTGGCTGCGGGATTTTATGCCGGTGCGCACGAAATCGGGCAAATTTGTTTCTTTTCGCTACGAACCGAGTTATCTTGCGAAAAAACCCGAACTTCAAACCGATTTTCGCCATCATATTGCCCCGCAGTTTTCGTTGGACAATCTCGTTTATTCAGGCGTCAATCTGGACGGCGGCAATGTCGTCTTTTCCCCTTCTCGGGAAACGGCTGTCATAAGCGATCGCGTTTTTACGGAGAATCGGGATATTTCCCCTGACGAGTTGGTACAAAAGCTGGAACGGCTTTTAGAAGCACAGGTGATAATCATACCGTCGCTTTCGTCCGATATGACCGGACACGCCGACGGTATGGTGCGGTTTATAAACGAGAATACAGCGCTTGGAAATAACACACCGTATCAAAATGGGCTGGAGCAGAAAATCGCGCGAATTTTACAGAATAACGGCATTCAAACGCTTGCTTTTCCCTATTTTTCGTCGCCAAAAGATAGCGCCGTCGGCTGTTATCTGAACTTCCTGGAAACGGAAAATGCGGTTTTCCTGCCGATTTTCGGCGTTTCCGAAGACAAAAGGGCAATATCAAAAGCGAACGAGATATTTTCAAAGCCGATTATACCGGTACAATTAAACGAAATTGCAAAAGAAGGAGGTTGTCTGAATTGCATCAGTTGGGAGCAGTAAATGCAGATGAGTTGCGCAAAACATAAAAACACATTTTGTCGGCACGGCGAAGAGCATACGATGCAGGTATTGAACTTTTGGAATGCGACGATGTATATGCAAGCCGCATCAATTCCGAACACTTTCAACATCTTTCAATTTAATGTCAATAAATTAATGTGCATAAAAGTCTATAATTATAGTAATTTGAACGATTGCCGACATATTTCACATATAAAAAGACGACTATCTTTAGGATAATCGTCTTTTTTGTATTGGTAAGGTAGAACAAATAAGATGCAATTACTAACGCGAGATACAAAAAATTCACGTTCCACAAAATGTGAAACGCGAACTGCCTGCGGCGGCTTGTTAATAGTCATATTAATACACAAAAATCTATAACGCGAGAGTAAAAGAAAAATCCACGCACTAACTTAGTACGCGGATCGGATGAAACTTCACCTTTCAGAGGTCAGAAATTAGATGCTAGAGACAAGAAATTATCTTTCTAGCTCAGTACTAACCCGCCGTTGTACAAAAATTACCGCCTTTAGATGCCTGTGGCGGCTCGCCGCTGGTGCGGATAACAGGACTTGAACCTGCACCGAGTTGCCCCGACTAGAACCTGAATCTAGCGCGTCTGCCAATTCCGCCATATCCGCATATGGATTTGATATTTTTACACGGGTCAAATCCTATCCCGAGGCGGGTGCTTTTCACACTTGTCCGCATATATTAAAACGGTTTCCCGTCTTAACCTGATTAATCAGAACAGCCTTACCACCCAAGGTATTCCGTAGGTTAAAAAACACATTATCGCCGTTGCAAGAAACAGTCCCAGCAGTATCGCCGGAACAGCTTTTTTCAGCTTAATTCCCAAAAGTGAGGCAATCAAAGCACCTGTCCATGCGCCTGTTCCCGGAAGAGGTATTCCGACAAACAGCAAAAGCCCAAAAAACTCGACCTCTTTGATTTTGTCGGCTTTCGGAGAATTTTGCTTTTCCTCCAGCCAGAGGGCAAATCGTCTGGTGTATTTCCACCTTTTCATAAGCTCCAAAATCTTGTTTATAAAAAGCAAAATGAAAGGAATGGGAAGCAAATTACCTGCTATGCAGAATAATATAGCTTTTATCATTGGAATTTGTAAAAGCGGTGCAACGATCAATCCGCCTCTAAGCTCAACTATAGGTATCATAGAAACGAAAAATAAAATCATTTCTTTTGGCAGGAACGGGAAAGTAGATGTAAACCAGTTTGTTATCGTCTCAGCCAAAAAACCACTCCTTATGACGCCAATGCGCTCTTGATTGGCAACCTAAAAACCAACCTTGATAATGATAACATATTTGAATAAAATAATCAAGTAAAAATTATCATTTTTCTATCTGAGCTTTGTAAAACCAAGTATTATTAAGAGGATTCCGCTCAAAAAGGATAAATCAAGCCTGTTTGAAACCCTAAGCGAAATTAACCTTCCTATCCTCGCACCTAGATTTATACCTATAAGCCCCAAAAAGAAGCAAAGCAAAACCCCGTAAATAAAGTAGCCTTGACATATTCCCAAGCCCCCTGAAAACCCGCTCGCTAAAGAGTCTACCGATAACGCCACCCCCAGAAAGCAAGCCTCTTTAACAGATAAGCTCTTTGACTTATCCAAATCTGCTTTCGTCTCATCTAAAAATATCGCAAGCAGTATTGATTTTTTCACAAGAGCAAAATTTGTCAGTTCTTTGCCCTTGCAGTTTGTGAAAATGCTCTTTATAAACGGAAAAAACAAATTTACCGCACCCATTATAAATAAAAGTCCGCCGCTTAAAATTTTAATCGAGTTTATTGAAATTCTGTCAGAAATAAAATCTGCCAGCATTAGCGACGCCGCAAGCATAGCCGCTCCGATAATATTTATTAAAAGCGTGCAGTGAAACGGTATTTTTATTTTTCCTATGCCGTAGGTTATTGAAGTCGCAAAGCTGTCAATACATACCGCAAGCACTAATAAGGTTATTACGAGCATTATATTCACCCTCTCAAATTATCGTATGAATGTGAGAGATTTTGTGTGAATATAAAACATAATTGTCGACTTATTTACTGCAAATGGTTGACAATCAAAAGACTATCTGATACCATAAAACACAACAGAAATTTCAAATGAAATTGGAGTATTGAAATGACGCTTAAAGAACAGGTTTTATACGAACTTGAACTTAATAGAGGTAAAAATATTTCAGGCACGACTTTAGCTGAAAAATTGTATGTTTCACGGGGAGCGATCTGGAAAGCGGTTAAGTCTTTGAGAAATGACGGATATGAAATTAACGCTGTTACAAACAAGGGATATTCTCTTTCTGAAAACAGCAATATTCTGTCAAAGACAGGCATAATGCCATTTCTCAATGAAAAAACGAAGAACAGAATTACACTTGATATTCGCAGTTCCGTTACATCAACCAATACCGTTTTAAAAGAAATTGCCCATAACGGTGCGAAAGAAGGTTATGTTTTAATTTCCGAACAGCAAACCGCAGGAAAAGGACGTATGGGAAGGTCGTTTTACTCACCAAATAGCACGGGAATTTATATGTCTGTTCTGCTAAGACCGAAAATGACAATTGAGGATTCTCTGCTGATAACAACTTCCACAGCGGTTGCTGTTTCAAAAGCTATTGAAAACCTATGCGATAAAAAAGCAAAAATCAAATGGGTAAACGATATTTTCGTAGACGAAAAAAAAGTTTGCGGAATTTTAACAGAGTCTTCTCTTGATTTTGAATCGGGCAGACTTGAATATGCCGTTGTCGGCATAGGCGTTAATATTTCAACGCCGAAAGACGGCTTCCCTGATGAAATAAAAAACACCGCCGGCGGGTTTCTAGATAACGTCAAAGGCAATGTTAGGTGCAGGCTTATCTCAGAAATACTCAATGAACTTGCAGGGCAGATGGAAAATCTGAGTTCAAAATTCTATCTTGACGAGTATAAAAAGAGAAGCTTTTTAATCGGAAGACAAATTACAGTTATAAAGACAAATGGAAATAAAACAGCAAAAGCCATTGATATTGACGATAAGGCCCGACTTGTAGTTGAATACAAAGATAAAACTGTCGAACATCTTTTAAGCGGAGAAGTAAGTATAAATATTGATAACCTAAATCAGGTTAATGATTACAAATAATATTTAATTATGAAAGGAAACAAAATTATGAAAATATCAATAAAAGAACTCACAATTGCCGCAGTATTAACTGCCATAACCTGTGTGTTAGCTCCTATTTCTATTCCAATCGGACCTGTTCCTATATCGCTTGGAGTGTTCTGTATATTGCTTATTGGTGCAATGCTTCCTCCTCACTTAGCCGTTTTATCTACTCTTGTTTACATATTGATTGGCACAGTCGGCGTACCCGTTTTTTCAAATTACGAGGGCGGTTTTCAAAAGCTGATCGGACCTACAGGAGGCTTTCTTTTTGCATACCCGTTTATGGTATTGATCATCTCATTTTCTGCTGTTCTGTTTAAAAGAAAAAATGTTTTTTCTATCTGTTTCGGAATGATTTTATCTCTTATTGTAATGTACGCTTTCGGTACTTTCTGGTTTGTTATATCTACAGAAAGTACAGTAAAAAACGCTTTGCTTGTGTGCGTTATTCCGTTTATATTAGTTGATTTGCTAAAAATGGTTTGTGCAACAGTGTTGTCAGCTGCAGTTAATAAAGCACTGTCAAAAGCAAATGTTAAAGTATAAACTAATAAAACACAAAAGCAGCATAGCGAAAGTTAATCGCTATGCTGCTTTTTGATTATATAAATTTATTTCTTACTGTTAAATCTGAACCGAATAGTTTGGCGCTTCCTTAGTAATATAAATATCGTGCGGATGACTCTCTTTAAGTCCTGCGCCTGTAATTCTGACAAATTTTGCTTTTTCGTGAAGCTCAGGAATAGTCTCGCATCCTACATAACCCATACCTGATCTGATTCCTCCGCAAAGCTGGAATACAGTATCCGAAACAGGACCTTTATATGGAACTCTTCCTTCAACGCCCTCAGGAACAAGCTTTTTGCTTCCCTCTTGAAAATATCTGTCCTTTGAACCGCAAGCCATAGCACCCAGACTTCCCATACCTCTGTATACCTTGAACTGACGACCTTGAAAAATTTCGGTATCTCCCGGTGCTTCTTCGCAGCCTGCAAGAAGAGAACCAAGCATTACAACATTTGCTCCTGCCGCAAGAGCCTTGACAATATCTCCCGAATATTTGATTCCGCCGTCTGCGATAACAGGAATATTATGCTTTGCCGCAACGCAGGCAGCGTCATAAACAGCGGTAATTTGCGGTACTCCAATACCTGCTACAACTCGAGTAGTGCAGATAGAGCCCGGTCCGATACCTACCTTTAAGCAGTCAGCACCGGCGTCAATAAGTGCTTCTGCCGCCTCTGCTGTAGCAATATTTCCAGCAATAACAGGCGTATCAGGATAAGCCGCTTTTACCTTTTTTACACATTCTATAATATTCTTTGAATGTCCGTGTGCAGAGTCAAGAACTAATACATCTGCCTGAGCCTCTATAAGAGCTCCTGCTCTTTCAAGAACATCTTTTGTTACGCCAATTGCCGCTCCGCAAAGAAGTCTTCCTCTTGAATCTCTTGCGGAATTGGGATACTGTACAGATTTTTCAATATCCTTTATTGTAATAAGACCTTTAAGCATTCCGTTTTCATCAATAATAGGAAGTTTTTCGATTTTATGCTTCATAAGTATTTGTTTTGCACCAAGCAAATCAGTACCGACAGGTGCGGTAACGAGATTTTCTTTTGTCATAACATCTTTTATAGGAATATCAAAATCTGTAACAAATCTTAAATCTCTGTTTGTTAAAATTCCGACCAGCTTTCCCTTTTCGTCTACAATCGGAACGCCTGAAATTTTATATTTCCCCATAAGCTCATCTGCTTCTGAAACCAGTTTATCCGCTGTAAGCGAAAATGGGTTTACAATAACTCCATTTTCAGATCTTTTAACTTTATCGACCTCATCTGCCTGCTGTTCGATTGACATATTCTTATGAATAATACCCATTCCGCCTTCTCTTGCAATGGCAATAGCCATTCTTGACTCTGTTACCGTATCCATTGCTGAAGTTATAATCGGCGTGTTTAAATAAATATCGCTCGCCAATCTAGTCTTGAGCTTGATCATATTCGGTGTTACACTGCTTTCGGCAGGAATAAGCAGAACATCATCAAAGGTCAATCCCTCTTTACCAAATTTGCTGTCAATGTTGGTGTTTAGCATAAAATCCTCCTTTTCTTTTAACCGTTTACTTAACTTTCAAACCTGACTTCTTTGCAATATAATATTAAATTACAGTGTACCGTGTTTTAATATCTTTTTCAACTGTTTTAATTCCTTTAATCATTAATATTTTGTAAACTTTGCAAATGCTTTCCCC
>CANQUM010000023.1 GCA_947627045.1 uncultured Clostridia bacterium | reverse complement strand
GACTCGGTAAACTGTCCGTGAACATACGGCTCTAACACTCTGATTTCTGCCTTATCGTTCATAGCGGCAGGAGAGCTTTCCATAAAATATTCAAACGCTCTGTTTCCGTGTCCGAGCAGAGACTCAGCTAAAATTGCCCAGCCCTGCGACTGCGAGAAGATTCCGCCGTTTTCCTTGGTGTCAGGATTGAATATGTGCATAATAGCACCGTCGAAATAATCGTCCTTGTAAGGCGGTTCAAGCAGCTTAACACCGTATGGCGTGTTGAGAATTTTATGAACGCTTTCCATAGCCTTTTCAGCCTGCTCTTTTGACGCAAAGCCCGAAATAACCGACCAGCTCTGAGGATTGAGCCACATATTAGCTTCCTTGTCCTTCTTAGCGCCGACAACAACTCCGTTATCTCTGATTCCCCTGATAAATCTGTCCTCGTCCCAGCACTTATCAAGCTCTTCGCCGAGCTTAGACTGAACCTTGTTTATATACTCAACATACTCTGTATCGTTCTTTTCCTCTGCCATATCTTTGATTACGCTCATTGCATAATAAAGCTGGAATGCCACAAAGGTAGACTCGCCCTTCTTTCCCATTCTAAGACAGTCGTTCCAGTCTGCGTGAAGACCTGCCGGCATATTGTGCGCGCCAAGACGCTCCATAGAAAATCTTATTGCGTTTTTTAGGTGGTCGTAAACAGTATCCTCACCGCCGTTTGCATAAACGATAACCTCGTCTAAGAAGTCCTTGTTTCCGCTTTCTCCGATGTACTTTAATATCGTCGGGAACAACCACAAAGCGTCGTCTGCTCTGTATGACGGATGACCTGTTTCCTTAGCATATGCCGAGTTCTCGTTGTTCTCGTCAGGACAATTTTCATGTCCTGCATTGTGGTCGAACTTTACAAGAGGAAGTCCTCCGCCGTTATCTACCTGAGCAGACAGCATAAACTTTATCTTATCAAGTGCGACTTCAGGCGCTAAGTGAATTATTCCCTGAATATCCTGTACAGTATCTCTGTAGCCGTAGCCGTTTCTCAAACCACAGTAGATAAACGACGCCGCTCTCGACCAGATAAACGTAATAAAGCACTGGTATGCGTTCCACACGTTTATCATATTGTTAAACTCGTCGCTTGGAGTTTTTATCTGGAAGTTGTTTAATATTCCGTGCCAGTATGTAACAAGCTCATTTACTTCGGCGTCGACCTTTCCCGGCTCTTCATAGCTTTTAAGAATCTTATCAGCCTCAACGTTGTCTCTTTGACCTAAAACGTAAATAAGTTCCTTTGTCTCGCCCGGAGCAAGAGTAAATTCAGACTGCAAAGCACCGCACGAATTTGTATTGAAGTTCATCTTGCCGTCGCACTTGCCGTTTTCAACAGCTATAGGATTTGAGTATGTTCTGTAAGGTCCAATAAAGCTGTCGAGATCTCCGTTGCAGGAAGTAACAGGTGCACCGACCATACCGAAAAATCTTTCTCTGTGGTTTGAGCCTGTCTCGTCTTTGCCGCTGTTTTCATTGATATGCTGGAGAATTTTATTTCCCTCAAAGCTTGTTCTTGTTATAAACAGTGTGTACTGTAAATTTACCTGATCCTGTTCATAGTTGTTGTCGTTCGTAAACTCAATAAATCCAAATGCAGACAGCTTTCTTTCCTTAGTATCGTTGTTTGTAACCTTGCATCTCCAGACCTCGTATGTTTTTCCGTTAGGTACATAGTATGTAGTCTCTGCTGCGATATTTGCATATTCGCTCTTTATAGTTGTATAAGCTGTTCCGTGATGACATTCACTCTTGTACTTATCAAGCGGCTTTCCCACAGGCTGCCACGATGCAGACCAATAGTCTGCCGTCTCGTTATCTCTTATATAAATATATCTTCCCGGAAGTGCCATGTTTGAATTAAATCTGTATCTTGCAATTCTTCCGTTAGCACCGCTTTTTACAAAGCTGTAACCTGCCGCATTGTTCGATATGATAGCTCCATACTCTGGCGAGCCTAAGTAGTTTACCCACGGAGCAGGAGTATCGGGTCTTGTGATAACATATTCCTTGTTTTCAAGGTCAAAGTAACCATACTTCATATTATCTCTCCTTATATATTAATAGAATTATTTTCCGTCTGTAAGTCTACATTTTTTCCTCACATAAACAGTATCTCTATATTATCACATTAGATTTTAATTTACAAGGGGGGTAAACGCAATTTTTTCAATATTTTTTAGAGATTTTTTTGTTGCTATTATAAACAAGAAAAAAGCGTCCAAGTCATTTTATTGAACTGAACGCTTTTGCTGTTTATTTGGTTTTTCTATTAACATATTAACTTTTTTGTGTCTTAGACTACCCATTTATATTCTGATGTACAACCTTTTTACCAACCAAAATCTTTGCGCTTTTAACGCCGCTGCCGTTTAGCTGTTCTTTTAGCTGGTCGGCTACCGTCTGGTTTTTTACAATAAACTGAATTCCGTCTTTTGTGTTTTGAAAAGCAGTATCCTCGATTTTAGGCGACTTCTCCTGATTTTCAATTTTTACCTTGGATAGTTCAGCACAGTCTTTAAATGCCCAATATTTAATTTTTTTTACATTTTTCGGTATTGTAATTTTCTTTAGTGATGTGCAGTTTTCAAATGCAGAAGTATCAATTATATTCGTTTTATTATTTATCTTCACTGTTTTTAAATTTCTGCAATCCTCAAAAGCACAAACAGATATTTTTTTCAAAGAGGCTGGCAGATAGACTTTTTCTACAGTCTTTACTTTATCAAGACTTATTCTTTTCGTTCCTTTGGATACCCTATATTTCTTTTTACTGTTTACAAGAGTTAACAGCTCTTTGCCGTTTTTTGAATATATAGCTCCGTTTTTCATTTTAATATACGGATTTTTTTTATCAATTATAACTTTTAATTTTGGATAGTCTGATAACCCGCTAATCAATCGTGTGTTTTTAGAAACATAAATTTTTTTTAATTTAGTAAATTTTGCACGAGTAAAATCTGCTTCCTCTACTGAATTGGGTATAATAATATTTTTATATGGCATCTTCCATTTTGCATTTATTGAGATATTATAACGCCAATCATCAATTTTGATTTCTTTAACCTTAAGCCGTTTACCTTTAAAAAAAATTGTTTCTGGGAATTTAAGAGTATCACCTTTAGTTTTTGCAAAATTCGCGTTTAATTCGTAATCTTCTCCCGGGTAATAACGAGTAATAGAATAAAGAATATTATCTATATTAACATTAAGATATGTATCATATGCTTTAGTTTTTTCATAATACGCCGAAGATTTTTCATACTCCCACTTATAATTATCTGGTAATAGATAACCTAAAGCATTTATAGGCAGAAGATAAGTAATGCATATTATTATACTAAGCATGAAAATAGATATTTTTTTCATTATATCGCCCTTTCGTTAAACTAATGCCATTTACTATTTTGAACTGATGATTTTACAAAATGCCTTATGTGTCTAAACTCAATAACGCCTAATTTTAGCCCGCCGTTTTGCAAGGTATGTTCTATTTGACAACCTTCCAAAGGCGGTATCGGTTTCACGGCACCGTTGCCTCGCCGCTATTTAACTTTTCTTGAAACCTTCTTTGACCATTTTCCTGTGTAGGTTTTATTTCCTATCTTTTTATATGCTCTGACCTTAATATAATACTTCTTTCCTGATTTCAGCTTTTTAAGAGTTATTTTGTTTCTCTTAATATTCTTTTTTACCTTTGCATTTTTCATGCCTTTCTTCAAAGAATATTTTACCTCATATTTTACTCCTTTTATGTTTTTCCAGCTTACTTTTAGCTGCCTTTTCTTTACTGACTTAGCCTTAACCTTTTCAACCTTATCAGGCTTCTGAATTAATTTTTCAGCGTCAATATATTCAAGTTGCTCTGTATTATTTGCCAGATTCTGAATTAATTTTTCAACGTCAACATATACAAGTTGCTCTGTATAATATGTATCCGGTGACTGCTTATCCTCAACTTCTGAATTAATATATATTGTTTGTGTAGTAACCAATTCTTGTGTCAGATCCACACCTTTAACATCAGATTTTTTTAATTCTATAATATCAGTAAAGATTTTAACATCACATGTGGCTGGAAATTCTACAGTACGATTATATGAAACATTTAGTATACCATCATTTATTGTAATACCTTTGTTTATGTAAGTTTTATATATTGATCCCCCACTCATAATTCTATTTATAATCAGCAAATTATCATTAAAGAAGCTTTTACTTTTATCACTGAAACCAAGATATTTATATATGTCATAATTATCTAATACAAAATATAAGTTTTTATTATCATATTTTTCATTTTGCCTAGTAAAATTACTAACTAAATTAGAAAATTTTGAGGGCATAACACTATTTCTCGTACTTTTATAACTAATAGCCTTTCCCTCTGCCGTTGAAACCATTGGCAGCGACATAATAAACATTACTAACATAACCAACAAAAGCATTACGTTCAGAATTTTTTTCATTTTCATAAATTTTCCCTCCATTATATTATAAAATTATTATACAGTATTTTTATAATTACGTCAATTACCTTTTATAGGTAATAATAGGCCATACTTAACGCAAATTTAATGAAATACTGTCTGCTTTTTAATTATACAATATTTTTTCATATTTGTCAACTGATATTGTCATAAATTTCAACCATCTTTTTACTATAATTTTGTATAATGTTTTTAACGGGGGAGTAATAATTATGACTGACTTCGCAAGCAGATTAAAAAAGTTAAGAAAGCAGATGGGTTTAAATCAGACACAGTTAGCAAAAAGGATAGGTGTTTCAAAGTCGTTGGTTTCTTATTATGAAAATCAAGATCGTTCCCCATCGCCTGAAATATTGATTAAGTTATCTAAAATTTTTCACGTCTCGACCGACTATTTACTTGGTTTAGAAAGTGAACAAGTTTTAAATGTTTCTAACCTTAGTGAAGATGATATTGAATTTGTAAAGCTAACTATTGAAAAATTGTCTAAAAAATACAATAAATAATAACATATAATTAATATAATAAAAAGCAAGAGAAATTTTAATCTCTTGCTTCTTTTATTATTTCTCATATTAACTTTTGCAATTTACACAAGTTCTCATTAAATCTCCTGCGACAGCGAGATCTTTATACCGCTGTAATAATGCTTTAAAATCTGGTCGAACTTATAACCGCCCTTGCTGGCATAAAGCTGAGCACCCCACTGGCTCATTCCGACGCCGTGCCCATAGCCGTATGTAATAAAGGTAAATATCTCGTTGCTGTATTTAACGGTAAACGCAGCAGATTTCAGCCCGAAAAGCGAACGTATTTTCGTACCCGTCATAGTTATCTGACCGTCGATTGAAACATCGCCCACATACTTACCGTTATAATTTGATAAAACCTTTATCCAATTTTTCTTTTTAGTCGAAAGCTTAACACCCTGCTTTTGAAGTATTTCCTTAACGTCTGCCTTTGAGATAGTCTTAGTAACACCGTAATTCGGGTCATAAGCGGCGTCATACTTACTGTCAACAGATTTGAGATACGGGTAATTTCCTCCCCAAACATTAGCACAGTCAGCCGAACAGCCTGCGGTTGAAGCACAAAAAACAGCGTCTATAAACGAACCGTCATAAGTGCAAACAAGCCCCTCGACAGATTTAACTATTTTCTCAAGTCTTGAATCATAACCTGATTTCACGCCAAGCTCAGCAGTTATGCCTTTTTCTTTACAGTATCTAAGATAGGTATATGCGGCAACTGCCTGAGCCTTTATAGCCTCCGCATTCCAGGTAGAGCCTATTTCTCCGTTTACTATCTGACAGAGTATATCAAAGCCGTCCGACTTTATTTTTTTACCTGTGGTAATACTTTTAACAGTATATTTTTCCTTAGAAATATCTCTTGTATCATATGTATTGGATTTTGCCTTAGGAGGAGTATAGGCTTTTGTTGTAACCGTTGTTGTTTGAGTGGTGGTAGTAGTAATTCTTTTCTTTTTCTTCTTTTTCTTTTTAGTAACCTTAGCCGGTGCGGAAGTAACAGTTGTTGTTATTTTTCTTTTTGCCTTTTTAACAACAGTTGTCTTTACCGTCTTTTTAGCTTTCGGCTTTGTATTTTTTGTTATTGCAGTTGCTTTTGTCTTTGATGTTGTTTTTGTCTTTAATGCTGCTTTTTTGTTTTTCAAAGTAGTTTTTTGAGTGTTCTTTACCGCAGACGCTTTAGTCGTCGCAGCTGTTGAAACAGTTTGAAAAGCACCGTATTGTGAGTTAGGAACAAAGAGTTCAGATTTTTCTTTATACAAAGTAACAGTTGTTGTTGTTGTTTCGCTTGGCTCATCAACTTTAATTGCATTGCTTTCAGGTTCATTCAAACCGAAAGCAACAAAAGAGATAACGCCCGCACACAAAACAAGACTTGAAACAAATACAATATTTCTGTTTTTCATCTTATCGAAAAAAGATTTAATTTTATTCATATCCTCTGCCTCTCCTTAACTGTATCCTGCAGTATCTATGACTGTCAAAATCGGCAAACGGTTAAAGCCTGTGCCGAAAATTTTACTTATAAATCTGTTTTTCTGCACAAAATACTAAAAATTTTTACACATCCTAATAATAATACAAAAAAATAAGAAAGTCAAGAAAACTCTTAACTTTCTAAATAATTCATTATTAATAATTGTAATTTAATTGTTTACTCTGTAAACCTTTAAATATCTTACTCCCCACTTAACAGCCTCGCTATTAGAATCGACATACAAGTCAAGAACATTATTGACTATTGCGCCGCCTCTGTCCTCAACCGTATACACATTGCCGTTGAACATCAGCTTTGTTCCGAATGCAAACCTGCTTGGAGCAGCAATTGTTCTGCCTGCTTCACAGGTAGTTCCGCTTGCTGTTCTTGCAGAAGAGCCTGCCGTATAAGCTGTAATCTTAAAGGTACCGATATACTCTTTTGATGCACTTTCTTCTGTTGTTGTAACATTAGAAGACTTAGTTCCGAGATACGAAGCCATAATATATCCTGATTTATTACCGACTTTTACCGGGTAAAAACCGTTTTTCTCTTCGCCGGTAACCTTGACTTTTTCGCCCTGCTTCACAATCTTAATTACATCTGCAGACGTGCTTGGCTTCTTTCTGAACTTTACATCCTCCTGTACATACAATACATTAACTTCTAATACAGTTGTCTTTTTATCCACACTTTTTGTTTTAGCTTTTTTGTTGTCATCTTCAGCTGTCTTTTTCTCTTTTTCGACCGCTTTTGCTTTTGTACTTATTGCAACAGTAGCAGTAGTTTCCTTAACAGCTTTTTTCTCTTTCGCTGTCGTTGTTTTTACTGATTTCTTTTCTGCAGCAGTAGTAACCGGCTCCGCTGCATTCTCAGTCTGAGTTAGATCATACTCAAATACTCCTGCATTCCACCAGCTCATTGTAGCTGATACAGTTGTTGCCTTTGCTGTTGTGTTGTTCTGGGTTGTGGTTGTTGACGCTTCGGTGTTCGCATCGCTTGAAGCTATGCCCTCGCAATCAGCAATAGCTGTTAATGAAACTGCTCCTATTGCTAATATTCCGGCAATAACGATACTCAGCTTAGCTCCCAGTCCTTTGAAGAATGTTCTCCCGTCAAGTTCAAAAACATTGTCCTTGCAAGAGACACCTTCAACAGTGTCCTTCCGCTTCATTTCAATCACTTTGCCTTTCCGGCAGCATAAAAAACCGCTGCCTAAACTTCAAAATGTCCTCTCCAAGAATTTTGAAATTTTAAAATAATTTTATTTTACTGCATAAGCAGTAATTAACCGATTAGTGCCGTCGGTTTAGTAGTCCCAGCCCTTATACATAGTAACCTGACCCCAAACATCTCTCCAGCACTTGGGAAGATAAATGTCCTTATCCTCCTTTTTCTGATAAGAGTTAACCATTCTCTCAATATCTTTATCTGTTTCTTTCTCTCGGATTTTTCTTGCTGTGATAACCCATCTTAGATCGTCGACCTCATTAGAACAGGTCGAAAGAGTTATATACTCGTCATTCTCGTTGCAGTCAATGCTGTTGGAATACCAAGTTCTCTTATCAATACCCTCTTTGAATTTCTCAAACGTGTATTTGTCCTTGTCGAAATCGGTGAATCTCCAGTAGTAGAAAACCTTTCCGTCATCCTGACTTTCCTTATAGTTTGCTATATAAGCCCCTATAATTATATACCTGTCTCCGTTAGTATAAAGGGTATCAAAATCAATTATCGGGTTATCCTTTAAGAACTTTACCCCTCTTTTGTATTCACCCAGATGAGTGAACATCGTTCCTACGCTTCTCATATTATGACCGTAAATCGTTATAATGTCCGGTCGGTGAAACGGCGTTATCGGAACAAAATAATCTGCAAAGAGCGTTCCCGACTCCAATGTGTTTCCGTAAATATCTTTATGAAGATATTCCTTGTTATCCTCTACCTGAACCACAGGATAGTTGATAAAACAGGTTTTTGGGTCGCTTTTCTTTGCTCTGAATGTATCAATCTTTACCCAGCCTATAATATCCTGATTAAGCGAATAAAGTTCATACCATTTTGGAAGCATCTTTTCAGGAGTTATTATATTCTCTTTCGGAAGCTGCACCGGAGTTTCTTCTTTATTTGCACCCGGCTCAAACTCCTGAATCTCTGCAATCGTCTGAAGCTCCTCGTCGCTTCCGTTGTAGAAGTCGATAAGCTCGCCTAGCGATATGCAGAAGATAACAATAGACGCTATAAAGATAATCTTTCTTACTATATCAGAAAGCGTATCGCCTTTCCATGGACAAAAATACTTTAACACTCTTAAAAAGAAATTGCTGTCGTCTCTTTTTTCAAGACTGGATAGCTCATTTTCAATTGACATTTAAACTACCTCAGCTTTCTTTATAAGCTCAAGAACCATTTCAAAAGCCTCTTTTGTTGTTAATAATCTTATGTCCTCTCTGCAAAGATTATTATACTTTTTATAAAGCTCCAGATTTTTTGTAAGACACTTGTCTTTAAACCTAACAGAAACATAAACCGTTCCGACGGGGCATTCATCAGTTCCCCCGCTCGGCCCCGCAACTCCCGTTACGGCAACGGCAATATCACTGTTTGATAAGCTCTTGATACCGGCTGACATTTCCTCTGCTGTCTGTTTGCTGACAGCAGTATATTTTGACAGCGT
Organism: uncultured Clostridia bacterium; assembly: GCA_947627045.1. GTDB lineage: Bacteria > Bacillota > Clostridia > Oscillospirales > Ruminococcaceae > UMGS1601. Next base: position 19,623 of record CANQUM010000023.1, on the reverse strand, counting down.
TTCATTTTTAACTCCGAGTACCTTGTTCTTTATCCTGTCAGAATAGGAACACACACCCAGCTCAAAAATTTCCGACGCTCCAGGAACAGATGTGATAAACTTACTTATCATTCCTCCCGTGAGACTTTCAGCCGTACTTATAGTGTAATCTTTGCCACTACAGTATTTTACTACACTTTCGGCAAGCGTGTCAACACTTTCTGTTACCGATTTGTCATTTTTGTTATATTGCACCTTTTTCGACCTTCTTTTTTATATAAATCTTACAGTATTTTTGTGATTTTTATGAACTGCTTGCTAAAAGGTTAAAATTAAATAACCAAATAATACACTGTTGCTGTAACTTTTTTGTAACCAAATTCAGACATCAACTACTATATATAGGGTTCAAAATAAATAAATCGACAGTATTTAGATTTGAATTTCTTACACTGTAATCAATTAGCAACTATTTTAATAAATCACCAACGCGGGCTTATTTTTATTAAAAGCTATCTTCTTGCCTCTATATACTCGCAGACAGTTTTTTCAATTGCGTCGTCTACCAAAGGTTTAAAATCAAACATCGCCTGACCTGCTTCAACATCTTTAATGTTAGGCTTAGTCTTAGGATGCTTTGGCGTAAACACCGTACAGCAATCCTCATAAGGCTCTATTGAAATATCGAAGGTTTCTATCTTTCTTGAAACGGCAATTATCTCTGACTTATCCATTCCTATAAGCGGTCTGAAAACAGGGCGGTTTGAAACAACGTCAGTACACACCATTGCAGACATAGTCTGACTTGCGACCTGACCTATGCTCTCACCCGTGACTAAGCACTGTATTCGGTCTCTTTCGCAAATTCTGTCTGCAATCTCCATCATAAGTCTTCTCATTATTATAGTGAACAGTTCTTCAGGACAGTTGTTTTTTATCTCTTCCTGAATTTTCGTGAAAGGAACGCAGTGGAATTTTATTCTGCCTGTGTATTCAGCCATACGCTCTGCCAGCTTTATGACCTTTAGCTTAGCACGCTCTGAAGTATACGGCGGCGACTCAAAATGAATACAGTCAAGAACTACTCCCCGCTTTGCTATCATATATCCTGCAACAGGAGAATCTATTCCGCCGGATAAAAGAAGCATTGCCCTGCCCGAAGTACCTATCGGTATTCCGCCTGCCCCGTCAATTTTTTCGGCGCTGACATATGCGTTATTCTCTCTTATTTCAACAAGCACAACGACATCAGGAGAATGCACGTCCACCTCAAGATGAGGATAAGCGTCTAAAATCATTCCGCCGACCTCATTTGAAATCTCAGGCGATTTTAGATAAAATGTCTTGTCCGCCCTCTTGGTTTCGACCTTAAAGGTTCTTGCCCCCAGCAAAGTATCCTCAAGTGCCGGAACAGCAGTATTATTTATTCCCTCAAGACTTTTTTCACACTCAATACTTCGGCTGATCTTAGCGATTCCGAACACCTTTTTAAGCTTATCTATAGCTTTGCCGACATCAGCGTTATCGTCTAAAGGCTCTATATAAATAGTAGACTGCGACCTTGTATAGTGAAATTTGCCTAACTGATTTAATCTTCTTTTTATGTTTTTGACCAAAACGTCCTCAAAGGTTCGCTTATTCAGCCCTTTAAGAGCGATCTCGCCGTATTTGCACAAAATAATTTCTTTCATATCTTTAATTCCTTTTCTGACCGATTTTTACAAGTTCTGCCTGTGCATTTTTGACCTGCTTAATAAACTCATCTATCTCAGACATTTTATTTTCATACGAAAAGCTAAGCCTGATCGTTGAATCAATTGCCCTGTCATCATAACCGAACGCTTTAAGCACACCGCTCTTTTTACCCTTTGAACAAGCCGAGCCGCTTGAAACGTAGATACCGTTTTGTTCTAAATAATGGAGCAAAGTCTCGGATTTTATATTACCCACAGTAACGCTCGCTATATACGGAGAGCTTTCGCTGAATTTATTTACCTTTACACCCTCAACCGTTTCAGTTTTCTTAAAGAGATAATTTGACAACTCGCACATCTTTTCATACCGCTTGTCTATACTCTTGGAAAATGCCTCAACAGCCGCTCCGAAGCCTGCTATGTTGGGTACAGCCTCTGTTCCCGAGCGCACTCCCTTTTCCTGTCCTCCACCGAAGTTTACAGGAAGTACCCTTACTCCCTTTTTCACATATAACGCCCCTACTCCCTTGGGACCGTAAATCTTATGTCCGCTTAGGCTGATAAGGTCAGAATTAAGACTGTTTGCCGAAACATTCAGCTTCATAAAGCCCTGAACGCAGTCGCAGTGGGTAATGACCTTCGGGTAAAGTCTTTTTATCGCCTTATAAGCCTTTGAGATAGGAAGTATATATCCTGTTTCGTTATTTACAAGCTGACAGGTAACAAGGCAGGTGTTATCGTCAACCGCTGAAACAATATCCGCAGGATTTATCTCTCCTGATTTGTCGGGCTTTACATAAACCGCCTCAAATCCATTTTCCTCAAGATACTTTATCGGCTTTAAAACAGACGGATGTTCTATTGCTGTGGTAACTATTTTCTTTTTATGTCTGCCAATCGTCTTAGCCGTACTGAATATAGCAAGGTTATTGCTCTCTGTCGCCCCCGACGTAAAATATATACATTCACTGTCGGTATCAAGAGACTTTGCTACTATCTCCCGTGCTGTATTTACAGCCTGCTCCGCTTTAAGACCAAGCCCGTGCAGGCTTGACGGATTAGACCAATTTGTTTTTAAAGCATCGCTCACGGCTTTTACCGCTTCATCGCACGGTTTTGTTGTTGCGGCATTATCAAAGTAAATCATTATTTAATACCTCTGAACAGAACTAAAATCATTTGTAGATTATTGTATCATATTCCGCTAAGATTTTCAAGAAATCTAAAACTGATTTTAACAATTAAAACTCCTTCTCTGCCGTTGACACTTCAAAATATTTAAGCTATACTTTAAATGTATAAAATTACTTTAAGGATACATATTCTAATAAAAAATAAGGAGACACCTATGAAAAAATTGAATTGGGGTATTCTTGCCACAGGAAAAATTGCCGAAACGGCATCTAAAGCTATGAAGTTTATGGAAAACATTGAAGAGAACAATATGGAGTTATTGGCTGTTGCCTCACGCTCGTCAGACAAAGCGGAGAACTTTGCAAAACGTCACGGAATAAAAAGAGCATACTCAAGCTATGAAGAGCTTGTATCAGACCCCGATATAGACGTTGTTTATATCGCAACGCCTATGAGCTGTCATTTTGAAAATACAAAGCTGTGCCTTAACGCAGGAAAGCACGTTCTTTGTGAAAAATCGGTTACCCTTAACGCCGGCGAATTTAAAGAGCTTATGGATTTAGCAAAGGAAAAGAAACTGTTTCTTATGGAGGCTATGTGGACAAAGTGTCAGCCTGCTTTCAGAAAGGCTAAAGAATGGGCAGAAAGCGGAAAAGTCGGCAAGATCAAAATGATAAAAGCAGATTTTTCAAATGCAGTGCCGTTTGATAAAACCGACAGGCTTTTCATAAAAGACTTAGGCGGCGGAGCAATTCTCGATCTGGGCGTTTATCCTATCACATTTGTAAGCTCTTTTTTAGGCACACACCCTGAGGAGATACATACATACTCAAATATAGGACGAACAGACGTCGATTTTGACGACAGCATAATTTTAAAATACAAGGACGCTTACGGCATAACCTTCTGCGGATTTGATTTTGAAGACGAAAACAAAGCGATAATCGTTGGCGATAAAGGCAGGATAGTTATGGGCAACTGGTTTCACTGCACTGCCGAAACAACTTTGTATGACGATATGGGAAACGTAATTGAAAAACAGGTACTGCCCTTTAAATTCAACGGCTACGAGTATGAATTTGAGGAAGTCAACAGGTGCATAAGAGAGGGCAGGCTGGAAAGCGATATTATCCCTCATTCAGACACTCTTGATATAATGAAAATTATGGAGACCTGTTTAAATCAGGCAGGTGTAAAATACTAACAGAAAGGATTGGCTGATTTGAAAACCGCTTATCTTAAATTCGACGGAGAAAAGACTATAAGCCATATCAACAAGGAGATATACGGTCATTTCTCAGAACATCTGGGAAGATGTATATATAATGGTATATTTGTAGGAAATGACTCGCCTATTCCTAATACTGACGGAGTTAGAAACGATGTAATAGACGCACTGAAAGAAATCGAGATCCCCGTACTTCGCTGGCCGGGCGGCTGTTTTGCCGACGAATACCACTGGCACGACGGTGTGGGCAAAAACCGCAGACCTATACTTAACACAAACTGGGGCGGTGTTGTCGAAGATAACAGCTTCGGCACAAATGAATTTTTCAATCTCTGCGAAAAGCTCGGCTGTGAGCCTTATCTTGCCGGCAATCTGGGAAGCGGTACCGTTTCTGAGCTTGCAAGTTGGCTTGAATACATAACTTATGACGGAAACTCCCCTTACGCACTCGAGAGAAAGGAAAACGGCAGAGAAAGGCCTTGGAAACTGAAATACCTCGGCATAGGCAACGAAAACTGGGGCGGAGGCGGTAATATGCGTCCTGAGGCTTATGCTGACGAATACCGCAGATATGAAACCTTTGCGAAAAACTTCAGTACGCCTGATATGATAAAAATAGCCTGCGGTCCTAACGCTGACGACTATAACTGGACAGAAACAATTATGCAGAACCTAAAGGCGTGGCATACAGGGGCTATATCCCTTCACTACTACACCCTGCCTACAGGCGACTGGTCTAAAAAAGGCTCTGCTCTAACATTTGACGACAGTGAGTATTATAATACTATCTCTGCCGCAATGTATATGGACGAGATCATTACAAAGCACTGTGCAATAATGAACAAGTACGACCCTGAGGGTAAAATAAAACTCATTGTAGACGAATGGGGCTGCTGGTATGACGTTGAGGAGGGAACAAATCCGGGCTTTCTCTATCAGCAGAACACTATGCGTGACGCTATAACTGCAGCAATTAATCTTAATATATTCAACAATCACTCAGACAAGGTCATTATGGCAAATCTCGCACAGGTGATGAACGTACTTCAATCAGTGCTTCTAAGCGACGGGGAACGCCTTGTAAAAACTCCGACGTGGCAGATATTTAAGATGTATCTTCCTCACCACGACGCAGAACTGGTAAAAACCAGTCTTGCCGCACCGGACTTAGAAAAAGCAGATAAAACTATTCCTATGATAACATATTCGCTTTCAAAAAAAGACGGCGAATTTTTCCTGACAGCGTCTAACTGCTCTCTCGACGAGGACTGCACAATGCTGATAGACCCCGAGCAAGGCAAAATAAATAACGTAACATCTCAAATTGTAAATGCAGAAATCCACTCATATAACAGCTTTGACAACAATACTGTCAGCATTGCTGATTATGACGGCTTTGAGATTCAGGGAGAAAAGCTGAGGGTTATTCTTCCTGCACATTCTGTAACAGCCTTTAAATTCAAGATTTAGCAAACCTTATATAAAGATAAAGTCCTGCACATTTATTAGTGCAGGACTTTATTCATGAGAGATATGATTAAAATTTATTATTCTGTAATTTCTCTAAAAGCCTCGTCAAGGTCGTAAATAATATCGTCTATGTTCTCTGTTCCTATTGAAAAGCGAATTGTGTTCGGCTTGATACCCTGCTCTAAAAGCTCGCTTTCGCTAAGCTGTGAATGGGTAGTCGTAGCAGGGTGAATTGCCAGCGATTTAACGTCTGCAACATTTGCAAGAAGCGAAAATACAGCGAGATTGTCAATGAATTTTTTAGCTTCATTTGTTCCGCCCTTGATTTCTATAGTGAATATAGAGCCTCCTCCGTTAGGGAAATATTTATCATAAAGCTCTTTGTATCCGTTTTCCTCAATTGACGGGTGGTTGATTTTCTCAACAAGCGGCTGCGACTTTAAATATTCCAAAACTGCAAGTGTGTTCTCAACGTGCCTTTCAACACGAAGCGAAAGGGTTTCCAATCCCTGAAGAAGTAAAAATGCGTTGAAAGGTGAAATTGCGGCTCCCGTATCACGCAAAAGCACCGCCCTTATTCTTGTTACAAATGCTGCATTCGGGGCAGCGTCTGCAAACACTACGCCGTGATAGCTGTCGCAGGGCTCTGAAATACTTGGATATTTTCCGCTTGCTTTCCAATCGGTTTTTCCGCTTTCAACTATAATTCCGCCGAGTGATGTTCCATGACCTCCGATAAATTTGGTCGCAGAGTGTACAACTACATCTGCACCGTGTTCTATTGGTCTTATCAGATAAGGCGTTCCGAATGTGTTGTCTACTATCAGAATAATTCCGTTTTCGTGTGCTAAGTCAGCCAAAGCGTCAATGTCGATAATATTTGAGTTCGGATTTCCCAGCGTTTCGATAAAAATAGCCTTAGTGTTTTCCTTTATTGCATTTTTAAAAACTGAAACACCGTCCCCTTCATCGGGGTCAACAAATGTAGTCTCGATCCCAAACTCCTTTAACGTATGTGCAAGTAAATTGTATGTACCGCCGTATACCGTCTTTGCAGAAACGATATGATCGCCTGCACCTGCAATATTCTGAATCGCATATGTAATTGCCGCCGCACCCGACGCTACCGCCAGTCCTGCCGAGCCTCCCTCAAGAGCCGCCAGTCTCTTTTCCAAAACCTCCTGCGTAGGATTTGTCAAGCGTCCGTAAATGTTACCGGCATCAGCAAGCCCGAATCTTGCCTGAGCGTGGTCGCTGTTGTCGAAAACATATGAAGTCGTCTGATAGATAGGTACTGCCCTTGCGCCTGTTGCAGGATCTGCCTCCTCCTGACCGATATGCAGCTGTTTCGTCTCAAAACGAAGCTCTCTTTCTCTAAGTTTAGTATTTATTTTCTGTGCCATTTCAAATTACCCCATTTCTTTAGAATTGATATTATTCATATATAATTAGTATGAATTTATATATAGCATAGCACTATAATCAGATTTTGTCAACACCTTTTTTCCATTTTATAAATATTTGTGCAAAATATACTTTTCATATAAGTTTAATAGGTAATATTGATTAAAATTGCACAAAACCCTGCTCGTTAATGCAAAAATTTTTACAATAAAATCGTTGCAATAAATAATCAATCGTGTTATAATATTTGAATATGTGCAAAGAGAAGTATAATGATGTGAAATTGAAAGGGATGAAAACATAGATGTCGGAAAAAACGGAAGTAATTGAAAATGAAACGCCGATTCAGGAAAACAAGATGGGAACAATGCCTACAAATAAGCTGCTGATAACAATGTCTCTGCCAATGGTAATCTCAATGCTTGTTCAGGCGCTTTATAATATAGTGGACAGTATATTTGTTGCAAAAATATCAGAAAACGCTCTGACAGCTGTATCTATGGCGTTTCCGATACAAAGTCTTATGATAGCCTTTGGTGCGGGAACAGGCGTCGGAATAAACTCATTTTTATCTAAATCACTGGGCGAAAAGAAGTTCAAAGAGGCAAGCGATTCAGCCAAAAACGGAATTTTTCTTGCGTTTTGCACATACATAGTATTTGCAATTCTGGGATTTTCATTTTCAGGTCTCTTTTTCAGAGCTATGACCGATGACGCAGAAATTATAGCTTACGGCATAAGCTATTTAAGAATTGTAACAGTTGCCTCGCTCGGAGTATTTATGCAGATAACCTTTGAACGTCTTTTGCAATCAACGGGAAAAACGATATACAGTATGTTTATGCAGGGTACAGGAGCTATAATAAATATAATTCTCGACCCTATCTTGATTTTCGGTTTATTCGGCTTCCCGAAAATGGGAGTGGCAGGCGCTGCAGCTGCAACGGTTATCGGTCAGATAGTAGCTATGACTTTAGGAATAGTTTTAAATACATTAAAAAACAAGGAAATAAACGTAAGTCTTATAGGATTTAGACCTTCCGCAAAAATAATCAAGAAGATTTACGCAGTCGGTTTTCCGTCAATAATTATGCAGTCGATAACCTCTGTTATGACATATCTTTTGAACAAAATCTGCATCAGCTTTACCCCAACGGCGGTTTCGGTTGTCGGAATTTACTTCAAGCTGCAGAGCTTTATTTATATGCCGATATTCGGACTCACTAACGGACTTGTTCCTATCGTTGCGTACAACTACGGTGCAAGGCATAAAAGCAGAATTATTTCTGTTTTGAAGTTAGCGGCTATAATATCTGTTTCATATATGGTATTGGGAGTTATAATTTTTCAGACGCTTCCTCAATTTTTGCTCGGTTTCTTCAACGCCTCTGACGAAATGCTTAAAATCGGAATGCCGGCGTTAAGAATAATTTCAATCAGCTTTATTCCTGCGGGATTCTGTATCATAATCATAAGTGCGTTTCAGGCTCTCGGACACGGCGTATACAGCCTTATAATCTCAATTGCACGTCAGCTGGGAGTTCTTATTCCGGTAGCGATTATAACGTCAAAGCTTTTCGGGCTCAGCGCTGTCTGGACTGCTTTTCCTATTGCTGAAACCGTTTCGCTTATTTTATGTATTATTTTCAGCAAAAAGGTATATCAGCAATCAGTTGCAGTACTTGATAATCCCAATCAATAAAAGAAATTCCCGAAACAGAACAAGAATAATAAAAAGCGATAAGAAAAATCTTATCGCTTTTTATTTTATACATTATTTATCAGTATTTCCCGTGCTTTGAGAATGGCTATCTGAGTTTTAGCGTCGGGTATTTCGTCGTTAAGAACCATTTTATATGCCTTTTCCAAAGGTATTTTCACTATATCGAGAAATTCATCTTCATCTAGTTTCTGCTCGCCAAAGCTGAGCTTTTGCGCCATATACATATAAATAACTTCAGTATCGTATGCGACCGTTGGATAGAGTTTGCCTAAATAGGTTATACTTTCCGCTTCTGCACCAACCTCTTCTTTCAGCTCCCTTATTCCGCAATTCTTAGGGTCTTCCCCCTCTTCACGCTTTCCTGCGGGAATTTCTAACAAAACATCTTTAAACGGATACCTGTACTGCTTTACAAATAGTATCTCATTATTGCTGTTTATCGGCAGGATACAAACTCCTCCCGAATGATGGACTACCTCACGGTACGCTTCTGAATTATTTTCAAGCAATATCTTTTCACGGGTTACATTAATTATCTTTCCGTCATAAATTTTTTCGACCGATATGGTTTTTTCTTTCAAGTGCATATTTTTCACGCTTTTCCTTTCAAAAGAATTCAAATTAATCCTCGTAAAAATCAACCGACTTTACTCTTTCCTTTACCTTTCTTATGTTCGACAGCCTTTGGCAAACAAGAACATATCCTGCAAGAAGAACTATTCCCAAAAGCGACAAAGCAACTCCCTGTCTTATTCCGTAAAGCTCAAAATCAAAACGAATCTCATTTTTGCCCTTACTGCACAAAACTGCTGAAAGTCCCCCGTCGACTTCTTCTATATCGGTCTTTTTGCCGTTCACATAAGCTGTGAAGCCTTTGTCATAAGGCACGCTGAAAAATACAAGAGCGCTGTCTGACAGGTTTATTTTAGCTGAAAATCCATTGCTGTCAGGCTTGAACTCCGAACAGGATCTCGAAATCTTATCATTACAAGCCATAGTATAAGCACTGTCGCTGTTATACTCATCTATATCGTAATGGGTCAATATATCCTTATATTTTTCAATCTGCCGATCGTTCAAAACAAGTGATGAAATAAGATTTCTTGTTTTGTCTTCGGTTGAAAGAGTTTCAAATTCATCATATGTCAGATAGGTGTTGTATGCAAAGCCCATAGGAATGTAATACTTATTCTCATAAACGTCAAAACTGTTCTGCGTATTTTTATAATAAAAGCCAAAAATATTAAGAGTTTGACTTTCCTCTGTATCCTCACTGCTTTCAGACAAACTGCTGAAACGGTTTATTCCGAACAAACCGCTTTTCTTCCCGTCTGACTGTGAATTTTCACTATTTATTTCATTAAAGAAATACTTGACCGAAAGCAGACTTCTTAAAGCGTAATATTCTTCATCTGGACGGGAAGCTACATCACGTTCTATTCCCAGCATATCATAAAATTTCATAATAGAAGTAGAAACTGTGCTGTTAAACGCACGGATAGTAGAGTATCCCCAAAGCATAGGCCAGTTATCGGTATTCTCGCTTGTTTCAATTCTATAGTAGCCCGCTTCTTCGTATGACGGAAGCTCTATATTTTCTCCGCCTTTAACAGCAATAGAAATATAGTCTTCAGGCTCAGGACCCTGAGACACCCCGTAATATACAGTGGACATCATACTTACAGCGCACGCCAGACAGGTTGCTAATGAAACTGTCCTTACATACTTTTTATTTCTTTTAAAGAAATAAACTATAACAAGAAGCTCTGCAAACAAAGCTGCCGAAACTATAAACTGAATATAAAACAAATCAGGATATTCGGCTATTTTGAAAAACTCATAATCTCCGTTATCATTAGCTGTCGGAAGGAAAAACACTGCCAGACATACTTCTAAAACTATTGCAACGGCGGGTATTCCCTTCTTTAAATCCACAGGCTCGTCAGAAGATAAATTGTTATCATCAAAGGCATACGCCGTCATAACGCACATTATAAGTATCGGCATAAAAAACCAGCGTGCATAATATGTTCCCTTAAACAGCTGAAAAGCCGAGTTGAGTGCAGGAACAAACGCAAATATCATTGAAGTAATGATAAGTGTCTTCATCCAGTTACCCTTTTTGGCTCTCATAAAAGCAATAACTCCCGCCATTGAGAACATAGGCAGATAACCAGCAATAGACGCCCAGCGTGCTGTCTGAGAATTAAACAAATTGACCCTTGCAGGCGGATCGGGCATCATAAAAAAGCTCTGAATTATTCTTAATATCCTGAACTTATCAGGATAAACTATCATATCAGTACCTGTCAGATATTCCTCAACACGCGGATTGTCGCATATAGAGTAATACGACGGCACAAGTATCACACAGGCAATAAATGTACCCGCAACAGCCTCAAACGCCAATTTCAGGAACTTTGCAAATGTAACTTTAAAGCTCTTATCCGTACATCTTATTATAAAATATATTATTACAAAAACGACTTCGGCAATAAAGAAATAATAATTAACAATACCGCAGAGTGCAACGCAAAGTCCGAACACTCCTTTTTTACCGTCCTGAATATTCATTTCAAGAGCAAGAAGCAGCAACGGAAAAAACGCTACAGCGTCGTGAAAATGGTTAAAGAAAACATTATACGCCTGAAATCCCGAAAAAGCATAGAGCATTGCACCGATAAAGCAAGCGTTTTTATTTGATATGAACCTTCCTATATATGCGTATGAAGTAATAGCAGCAACACCTGTTTTTACCGCAAGCAAAACTGGTATCAGCATTATTGTAGCACTCTTGGGAAAAAGCTCTGTTATCCAGAAAAAAGGACTTCCTATATTATAAAAGGAATATGAAGTCAAAAGCGGAGAACCCAGATCAGTTCTCCAATCCCAACCGAACAGTTCTCCGTTTGCAACGGCATCGTGAACATGCTTATAAAAAGGTATCTGCTGTGAATTATAATCTCCGTAATATAGAAAGTATCCGCCGTTATAAATCATTAAGGGAAGCAATATAATAAGCATTATAATTGCAGCGGCAAAAAACACAAACAGATAATTTCTTTTGCTTCTGTTCAAAGACACCCCAGCTGATTTTATATTTTTTATTTCATCTTTTTGTTTTCTCATAAAGATTTCATCCTTTATTTTAACATTCATAATTACAAAATTATTACTAATAATTATACTATTATATTCACATAACGTCAATATTGAAAAAAATCTTCTTATGTGTTATTATGACTGTTAAGGAGTGGATCAAATTGATTTATGAATACACACTGAAAACTGAAAAAGAAAATTTTTATAACGTAACAAGAATGGTTCAGGAGGCTGTTTCAAAAAGCGGAGTGAAAGACGGCATTTGTGTTGTTTTCAATCCTCATACCACAGCAGGTATGACTATCAACGAAAACTGCGATCCCGACGTCGTAACCGACCTGCTTTTCGCTCTTAATGAAACTTACCCAGACCGCCCTGAGTTCAGACACGCTGAGGGTAATTCAGCCGCACATCTGAAAGCAAGCGTTATGGGAAGCTCTGTAACGGTCATTGTGAGAAATGGACGGCTTCTTTTAGGCACCTGGCAGGGCATTTATTTCGCTGAATTTGACGGCCCGAGAATGAGAAGTTTTTTTGTGCATTTAGAGGCTAGAGATTAGAAATTAGAGGTTAGAGCAAGGCTGAGCCCTGCTTTTTGCATCTAGGTGCTTGACAAATGAAAATTATATGTTATAATAAAGATGTAAAAAGAGAGCACTGTACACGGCAAATTAATGCCTAGGCGGTATCTCCCATTGAGTTGTTGAACAACCGTATCCTGGAAAGATTGGCGGTTGTTCTTTTTTATGTATTAATAAAAAAGCTTTGCTATTTATTATGAAATATTTTATAGCAAAGAGAGATAACACTTACAATAAATGTTCCAAATAATAATATATCTGAAAAATTCATGTTATCACCTCCCGTCTAACGGGAGAAACCGCCTGCCTTTTTATGTACAGTACTCTCGAAATTTATTATAAATTAAATTATATACTTTGTCAAATAATAACCGCCGAGTCGGCGGTGGCACTGACCAATTAGAAGTTAGAAGTTAGAAGTTAGAGATTAGAAATTAGAGGTTAGAGGTTAGAGCTTACCTTTTTAACAAAGTATAAGTCTGCCGTTCATAAACTGTAACATTTTGCAAACTGTCCAAAGGCAACAATGCCACCGGAGAACCTCCGGTGGCATTGCCTAATTATTGAGGAAGATCATCAGCCGTTTTTGTGGCAGGAGCCTGCCTGCGGACAGCCTGAACAGCCGCAGGAGCAGGATTTTCCTGCCTTTTTGCTTTTTTGCATTCTAAATATGATGAATGCAACTATAAAAAGCAATATCATACTGATTATTATTGTTGATAAATTAGTCTTTAAAAAATCTATCATAGAAATCACCGTCTTATTAAAGCTAACTGAAAATTTTAAGCCTTCGCTTTTGTTTTTATAGTAAGTTTATCAGCGGTCTTATAGGGCTTAACGAGCATATAAACTATAAATACCGCAATAAGTATTGCCGCAATAAGTCCGATTATGTTCGGGCTTCCCATTATTGCGCTTCCGACCTGGTATATAATAAGAGAAATCGCATAAGCGAATACACATTGGTAAGCTATAGCGAACGCTGTCCATTTAGGACTGTTCATTTCCCGTCTGATAGCGCCCATTGCCGCAAAGCATGGAGCACAGAGAAGATTGAAGGCTAAGAACGCATAGCCCGCAAGACGTGTCATACCCTCAAAGTCGAGAACTCCGAACACTCCAACAACCTCTTCTTTAGCGACAAGACCCATAATAGTAGCAATAGCAGCCTTAATGTTACCGAAGCCGAGCGGTGAGAAAATTCTGCAAATTGCGTTTCCTACTATTCCGAGAATGCTGTTTTCAAGCTCCATATCGGCGCTGAATGTGAATATTCCGTCAACAAAGCCGAAGCATGAGCCTGCCCAAATGATGATAGATGAAAGAAGAATAATAGTTCCGGCTTTTTTGATAAACGATGAAGCACGCTCCCACATTGAGCGCAGAATGTTGCCTACCGTCGGCAAGTGGTATGCAGGAAGCTCCATAACAAACGGTGCAGGATCACCTGCAAACATCTTTGTTTTCTTGAGCATAATTCCCGAGACGATTATTGACGCAATACCTAAAAAATATGCGCTCGGTGCTACCCACCATGTTCCGTTAAAGAGAGCGGCTGAGATAAGTGCGATGATAGGCAGCTTAGCTCCGCAGGGAATAAATGTTGTGGTCATAATAGTCATACGGCGGTCTCGCTCGTTTTCAATAGTTCGTGAAGCCATAACTCCCGGAACTCCGCAGCCCGAACCTATAAGCATTGGGATAAACGACTTTCCCGATAAGCCGAATTTGCGGAATATCCTGTCCATAATAAAAGCGATTCTCGCCATATATCCGCAAGACTCCAAAAATGCTAGAAAAATAAACAACACCAGCATCTGAGGCACAAATCCAAGCACCGCTCCGACTCCGCCTACAATACCGTCTAAAATCAAGCCCTGAAGCCAGTCTGCACAGTTTACAGCAACAAGTCCGTTTTCGACCAGAACAGGTATTCCAGGTACCCATACGCCGTATTCAGCAGGGTCGGGAGTGTTTTCAAACTCGCCGTCCTCATTTAGAGGAAGCATAGGAGTTATATCAAACTTGCCGTTCTCTTTAACGGCAAGCTCTTCGCCGTATGAACCGTAAGCCTCCTCAAAAGCACTGAAGTCTTTATCCTCAACGGCTGTTAAAAGCTCATCTGCACCAGTTATCCCCGCTTTGCTTGCACCTTCAAGAGCTGTCTTGACCTCAGGCAGAAATATTTCCTTTTGGGCATACTCGCTTGCAGCGTCGTCGTATTCGCTTGAGCCTATGCCGAATAAGTGCCAGCCATCGCCGAAAACGCCGTCGTTAGCCCAGTCTGTAGCCCATGTTCCTACAGTAGAGACCGAAACATAGTAAACAATGATCATTACTATCGCAAATATGGGAAGTGCCAGCCAGCGGTTTGTAACTACCTTATCGATTTTATCGGTTACAGTCAGCTTTCCTCTGCTTTTCTTTGTGTAACAGCTGCCTATTATAGAAGCTATGTATGTATACCGCTCGCTGGTTATGATGCTTTCCGAGTCGTCGTCCAGCTCGTCTTCGCAGTTTTTAATGTCGGTTTCTATATGTGAAATTATTTTACTGTCTAAATTCAGCCTTTCGATAACCTTATCGTCTCGCTCGAACAGTTTGATAGCAAGAAATCTCTGTTCGCTTTCGGGCATATCATGCAAAACAGCCTCTTCGATATGTGCAAGTGCGTGTTCAACGCTTCCGTCAAAGCTGTGCTGAGCTACCATTCTTTTACCGCTTTTTGCAACGCTTATTGCCTTTTCGATAAGTTCGTTTACGCCTTCGCTTTTAAGAGCCGATATTTCCGTAACCTCACAGCCAAGCTCTTTTGACAGCTTCTGAGTGTCCAGCTTGTCGCCGTTTTTTCTTACTATATCCATCATATTTACCGCTGCGATAACAGGTATACCCAGCTCAACAAGCTGAGTTGTGAGATACAAATTCCTCTCCAGATTTGAGCCGTCAATGATGTTGATGATAGCGTTAGGCTTTTCGTCTAAAAGAAAATTTCTCGAAACTACCTCCTCAAGAGTATAAGGAGATAGCGAATAGATTCCCGGCAGGTCAACCAAAATGACCTCGTCGTCTTTAGAGCTGTGCCCTTTGATTTTTCCTTCTTTTTTTTCTACAGTTACGCCCGGCCAGTTGCCGACAAACTGATTTGATCCTGTCAAAGCGTTGAACAGGGTCGTTTTACCGCTGTTTGGGTTTCCCGCAAGCGCTATTTTGATACTCATAATTAATGACCGTTCCTTTCCTGCGTGAGTTTGATTTTCACGCTGTATATTCACGTTAGGCATAGCTAACTTATATGCAAAGAAAAACTAGATTATTCAATCTCTATCATTTCTGCGTCAGCTTTTCTCAAAGACAGCTCGTAGCCTCTGACAGTAACCTCTATTGGGTCTCCTAGAGGGGCGACCTTTCTAATATGTATATCTACGCCCTTTGTAATTCCCATATCCATAATTCTGCGTTTTACCGCACCTTCGCCGTGCAGCCGCTTGACCTTGACAGTCTGACCTATTTCAGCGTTCTTTAATGTTTGCATAAGATCTCTCCTTTTTCCCTATTAATTAAATATATGTAATAAATTAAGTAACTATAATTTTATTTGCCATTTCACGGCTTATCGCAACACGGGTATTTTTCACGTTTACTATAAGATTTCCGCCGTTATCAGAGACGATCAGTATTTCTCCGCCTTCGACAAAGCCTAAGTTACCTAAAAATCTTTTTGTTTCGTCCTTGCCCTTGATTTTCTTTATTATTATCTTTTCGCCAACGTCTGCAAAGGTCAATGGTATCATTATTTCATCTCTTTCTTGAACAAGCTAAGCAATAGTTAGAATTGGCTAACTCGGTTTCATCAAAAAAAGTTAGCAAGAACTAACCTTATACAGAATACCACTTTACACCGTATTTGTCAACAAAAATTTTGAAGTTTGTAGGTTTTCACAAAAACAAGTTAGCGAATGGTAACTGAAATTGTTAAAACCGCCGACGTGACGTCGGGGGCTCTTGTGCCTCCATTTTCAGAGCAAAAAAGATTAATATAGTCTGTCGGCACGATAGTAGTCAGCAATATAAAACTAAACTTTAGCCTGCCCTTTTAGCAGAGTAAAGCCCGCCATTGCACAAACTATAACAAATTGCAAATTATACAAAAGCAGATTGGATGCAACGGCGGACTAGCACTTAGAATTAAGAGGCAAGAGCATACCTTTTTCACAAAGTATAAACCTGCCGTTTTGAAACGTAAAACATTAGATTAAACTTTTAATAGGCAGCAGAGCGTGCAGGGGTTTACCCCTGCTTTGCTCTTTCTTTAGCCCTTAAACTGTTGTTAAGGGTTCTTTTTCTTATTCTAAGGCTTTCAGGGGTTACCTCTAAAAGCTCGTCGTCAGCGAGGAACTCAAGACAGTCTTCAAGAGAAAGTATTCTCGGCGGAATAAGTCTGAGAGCGTCGTCGCTGCCGCTTGCACGAGTATTTGTAAGATGTTTTTTCTTGCAGACGTTCACCACCAGATCGTCAGACTTGGGCGACGCTCCTACAACCATACCTTCATAGACCTCCGTTCCCGGAGTTATGAAAAGCTCTCCCCTTTCCTGGGCGTTGAAAAGACCGTAGCCTACGGCAGTACCTGCCTCAAATGCAACAAGCGAGCCTGTGTTTCGTCTTGATATCTCGCCCTTGTACGGCTGGTATTCTGCAAAAACCGAACTCATTATGCCCTCGCCTTTAGTATCGGTCAAAAACTCGCTCTTGTAACCGAATAACCCCCTCGCAGGAATCAAAAATTCTAGCTTCATTCTGCTTCCCACAGGGGTCATTTCCTGAAGCTCGCCCTTTCTTGCACCCAGCTTTTCCATAACAGCTCCCACGTTGTCGGCAGGAACATCTACAACTAATCGTTCAATAGGCTCGTTAAGTTTATCGCCTATCTCTTTGAACAGAACTCTCGGCGTTGAAACAGAAAGCTCATACCCCTCTCTTCGCATATTCTCAATAAGAATTGAAAGGTGCATCTCACCCCGTCCCGCAACTCTGAAGCTGTCGGTCGTTTCGCCGTCAGAAACCCGAAGAGACACATCTCTTAAAAGCTCTTTAAAGAGCCTGTCTCTTAGCTGTCGTGAAGTTACATACTTGCCCTCTTTGCCTGCGAACGGGCTGTTGTTTACCGAGAAAGTCATCTCAACGGTAGGCTCTGAGATCTTTACAAAAGGTATGGGCTCAAAATTTCCGAACTCGCAGATGGTATCGCCAATATAGATGTTCTCGATACCGCTTATGCAGACAATATCGCCGGCTTTAGCGCTTTCGCAGGCAACACGGTTAAGCCCCTCTATCTGATACAGAGAAACGATTTTACCTCTGTATTCTTTTTTTGTCTCGTGATAATCTCCAACAGATACGTCCTGATTTACCTTTATTTCGCCGCGCTCAATACGCCCTACAGCAATTCTGCCGACATAGTCGTTATAGTCGATCGACGAAACCAGCATTTGCAGACTTCCGTTTTCGTCGCCTTCAGGAGCAGGAATGTAATTTAAAATAGTATCAAAGAGCGGTATCAGATCTGTGCCTGCCTTATCCGCCGTATAAGAAGCAGTACCGTCTCTGCCTGAGCAGTATAAAAACGGGCTGTCGAGCTGTTCGTCGGTAGCGTCAAGGTCCATAAGCAGTTCTAAAACCTCATCTTCAACCTCACCCAAACGTGAATCGGGTCGGTCTATCTTATTGACCACCACAATGACCTTATGTCCCAGTTCAAGAGACTTTTGCAAAACAAATCTTGTCTGAGGCATTGTGCCTTCAGCTGCGTCTACAAGAAGAATAACGCCATCTACCATTTTAAGAACACGCTCAACCTCTCCTCCGAAATCGGCATGGCCCGGTGTGTCGATAATATTTATCTTAACATTCTTATAAACAACCGACGTATTTTTCGCAAGTATTGTAATTCCACGCTCTCTTTCAATATCGTTGTTGTCCATTACCCTCTCGTTTACGACCTGATTTTCTCTGAAAGTTCCGCTTTGCTTGAGCATCTCGTCAACAAGAGTAGTTTTACCGTGGTCAACGTGAGCGATAATTGCAATATTTCTCAGATCTTCTCTTAACATTCCTTGATACCTCCGAATTTATTTCATTACAAAAAATATGTATAATCTTTTATGTATTTTGCATAACTTTTTAATTATATCAGAAATTTTGTTATATTGCAAACAAAAATTGAGAATGCAAGCGAGAAATTTGGTATTACATATTTTTTACCATTACCCTTTTTTTCTTTTGCTTTTATCGGGTGTGAGGGAGTAGGGGTAAACCCCTGCACGCCCTGCTGTTTATTAAAAGTTTAATCTAATGTTTTACGTTTCAAAACGGCAGGCTTATACTTTTAAAAAAGGTATGCTCTAACCTCTAACTTCTAATCTAGTAGCAGAGCATCCGGCGTCACGCCGGCAGCGGGCGTATTATTTGACAAAGTATATATTTTAATTTATAATAAATTTCGAGAGTACTGTACATAAAAAGGCAGGCGGTTTCTCCCGTTAGACGGGAGGTGATAACATGAATTTTTCAGATATATTATTATTTGGAACATTTATTGTAAGTGTTATCTCTCTTTGCTATAAAATATTTCATAATAAATAGCAAAGCTTTTTTATTTTTACATAAAAAAGAAACACCGCCACGCTTCCAATGTTGCGGTGTTTCTAAAACCAAAACTATGGGAGATACCGCCTAGGCATTAATTTGCCGTGTGCAGTACTCTCTTTTTACATCTTTATTATAACACATATTTTTCATATGTCAAGCATTTAGTTGCAAGAATTTTATAGGTTCGCCGGCTATGCTGTGGCTGAATCAAACTGCGAGTTGTATAGCTCGGCATAAAGACCGTTCTTAGCTAAAAGTTCGTCGTGATTTCCCTGTTCTACAATATCGCCGTCTTTCATAACTAAAATCAAATCAGCATCTTTAATTGTAGAAAGCCTGTGGGCAATGATAAAGCTGGTTCTGCCTTTCATAAGATTATCCATAGCCTTTTGAATTCTTATCTCAGTGCGTGTGTCAACCGATGAAGTCGCCTCGTCGAGAATCAGTATCTTGTTATCGGCAAGAATAGCCCTTGCAATGGTAAGCAGCTGTTTCTGACCTCCCGATACGTTTGAGGCTTCTTCATTAAGCTCCATATTGTAACCGTTTGGGAGCGTCTGTATAAAATGATGAACGTGAGCGGCTTTCGCTGCGGCAATAACTTCTTCGTCAGTTGCGTCAAGCCGTCCGTAGCGAATGTTTTCCATAACAGTGCCTTT